>JBIIXZ010000002.1:0-44755 GCA_044347055.1 Bdellovibrionia bacterium
CTCTCGGCGCTGGCTCTCTCGGCGCTGGCTCTCTCGGCGCTGGCTCTCTCGGCGCTGGCTCTCTCGGCGCTGGCTCTCTCGGCGCTGGCTCTCTCGGCGTGCGGCGAATCTCCTCCATCCACCACAAACAAAACACGGAAATCATTCAAAAAATCATTTAAAAACCATTGCCCCGTTTCGATTTCTCTAATAGAAAAATAGCGTTCCAATGAACTCCCGCACGCCTACCCCAGCAAGCAAACCGCGTCGCCCCCGGCAACTATCACTACTTCCGAGGATGGCCGATCACCTCGGCTCTTCACGACATGGCGGCGGCGTGAACCGTGGAATGCGCAAACAGCGCCGCCCGCTCGACACTCGCCGGCCAATCCACCTGACGATGAGATCGAGTCGCGCCCGCGGAGCCTGGAGCCTGCTCCACCCGCGGCACGTGCGACTGCTCGACGCTTTCGTGGCACGCACCGCGAGAAAGTGGCGCATTCGAATCCACGAGCGCGCGAATGTCGGCAACCACCTCCACCTGCTGATTCGAGCGCGGTCTCGACGCGACTTTCAGGGTTTTTTGCGCGAACTTGCAGGTGGAATTGCCATGCGCGTGACTGGAGCACGCAAGTCGGCCGAGCTGGCGGGCGGCCACTTCTGGGACGATCTCGCCTTCACACGAGTCGTTCACTGGGGACGTGACCTCCAGCGAACCGTCCAGTACATCGTGACGAATGCCTTCGAGGCGGCAGGCCTTCTCTCCAGCTCCGAGAAGGCTGCGGGAATTCGAGCGGTCAACGCGCGCTTCGCTGACTCGAGCTGACTCGAGCCGAGCGAAAAAGGCCACTACGAGAAACTGACCGCATCACCACGCATGCGCTGGACAGCCGAAGGCTGAACACGACCCACGATCCAGCACCGAGAGCGATCACTACACTGGCTGGACTGATCCGCCCCTCTCCACAAACGGATCAATGCTGTCCGAAGCGACCCTTGATGTAACGAATCAATCCGCCCACCACAGGAATGCGCTCATAGATGAACTCACCCATGTCGAAGTAATCGCGGTGATAGAGCGCCTGGCCGGTGGTCGGATCGAACCGGAAGTGCGAGTTCCCGATGACGCGAACTTCCTTGCCGCCATTCAGCGACTTCGCCTTCAGCACCATCGTCCACATCGACACCTGCTCGTCGCCCTGCTTCACGTGGCCGGAGAACTCAAACCGGATGGACTCCACGTTCTGGTAAAGGTTTTCATAATACTTGCGGACCGCGGCACTTCCGCGCAAATCGACCACCGGATCCAGAAAGTGCGCATTCGGAGCATAAAAGCGCTCGACGAGCGGCATCGTGTTCTTGCTGAGTCCGTTGAAGAATTCTTCGACGCTTGGTGCCTTCATGGTGTCTCCCGGTGCGGCCAGGGCTACGCTGCCAGCCATCATGGCGGTCATCAGCACCGCCGCTGCAAATTTTAGTGTGCTCATGAAAGGATCGTTCCACCCCTCGCTGCGCGGTTCAAGCCCTGATATGGTGGGGACGAACCATGAACTGCATTTTCCGCATCAGCTCCATCACCTCTGCCCTGTTTTTAGTCTGTGCCCCGTGGGGTGTTCTGCCGAGTTTCGCGGGCAACGGTTCGGACCGAATCTCGGCGACAGCCTCCAACCCAAAAACTACCCCGGTAGCGCCGACTCAAGCGACAGCCTCCAACCCCAAAACTACCCCGGCAGCGCCGGCTCAAGCGATAGGCTCCAACCCCAAAGCTACCGCGGCAGCGCAGCCGCATTCATCCCTCGACGCCGCTAGTCCGCCCGCGCCGCCGGCAGCCCAAGAAGCTGGACAGACATCCACCGAGCCCGCTCCCCTTCGCATCCTCGCACTCGGAGATTCTTTGACCGAAGGCTACGGCGTTCCGCTGAGCGACGCGTATCCCGCCAGGCTTCAAGAAAATCTCAGAAAACGGTTCGCATCCGCGCAGCGGAAGATCGAGGTCCTCAACGCCGGCATCGGAGGCTCGACCTCGGCATCAGGATTCAATCGCCTGCGCTGGCATCTTCGCGCCCGCCCGGATCTTATCCTGCTGGCACTTGGCGCCAATGACATGCTCCGGGGGCTGCCTCCCGAGTCCACGGAAGAGAACCTGCGGAAGACCTTGAAGCTTGCCGCCGACCATCGGGTGCCGGTGATCCTCGCCGGAATGAAGGTGCCCCCGAATTACGGACCGGAGTACCGGAAGCGCTTTGAGTCCATTTATCCTCGGCTCGCGCGTGAGTTCCGAATTCCCCTGATTCCCTTCCTCCTCGACGGCATCGCCGGCATTCGAGAGCTGAACCTCGAAGACGGCATCCACCCCAACGAAAAGGGACAGGAGAAGATCGCACGGCTAGTGGAACCCCCGGTTGCCGCCTGGATTTCACGCGACCTCCGAGATCGCGATCGACATGCACACGCACAGCACGGCGAATCACGCCCGCACGAGCCGGGGCAACCTCCCGAGCCACGCCCAACCGAGGAAAAAAAATGAGCGCCGTCACCCCCGCCTTCGAGCTCCGGCAGATTCGCCATCGCTTTGAAACACCCGGCAGCACTCCGCTCGAGATTCTCTCCGGCGTCGAGCTGATCGTGAAGCGCGGCGAACGCGTCGCCATCCTCGGCCCCTCCGGCAGCGGAAAGTCCACCCTGCTCTCGATCATCGCAGGCCTTCAGCGCCCGAGCTCGGGAGAAGTCCTTTGGAATGGCCGTGAGGTCAGCCGAATGGCTGAACGCGAGCTCGCGCCACTTCGCGCTGGATCGATCGCGCTCGTCTTCCAGCAGTTCCTGCTCATTCCGCACCTGACTGCACTCGAAAACGTCAGCCTGCCACTCGAGCTTCAGGGGCGCTCCAGGACCGAGTCTCGCCGGCACGCCCTCGCCCTGCTCTCGGAGCTGGGCCTTGCCGAACGCGCCGGACATTTTCCGCGGATGCTCAGCGGTGGCGAATGCCAGCGTGTTGCGATTGCACGCGCCATGGTCGTCGAGCCCACGCTGCTTCTCGCCGACGAGCCGACTGGAAACCTCGACCCGCGCACCTCCGAGAGCGTTTTCGAGATGCTGCTCGACCTGCCTCGTCACGGAAAAGTCGGGGCACTGGTGCTGGTGACCCACAATGAGGAGCTCGCACGGCGCTGCGACCGCAGGCTCAGGCTGCTGAACGGGCTGCTCGTCGAGGATTCCAAGCCCGAGGCCGGAGCCCACGCATGAGCTCAGGCCAGTCCAAGAATCGCCTCTGGCTGGCCACGCTGCTGACCGGACTGCTCGGCTTCGTGCTGCTGTCGACCCTCGAGGAGAATATCCGATCCGCCCTCCAGTCGCGGTCGCGCGAGCTGCTCGGCGGAGATTTCGCCATCTCCGCGAGGCGCTGGCCGGATGCCACCGAGGTCCAGGCGGTTCGCGACGAGCTCCGGAAGCTCGGTGCCGTGCGAGAGACCGAGGTGCTCGAGTTCTTTTCGATGGTTTCGAGCACGGCATCGACTCCGGTGCTCGTGGAGCTCATGGCCGTCGAGCCGCAGTACCCGCTCGTCGGAAAGCTCGACCGCGAGCCTTCCGACTGCGAAACCACCGACGCGCTTTGTGCGTGGTCCGATCCGGCGCTTCAGATTCGCTGGAATCTTCTCCCCGGCGAATCCCGCCTCAGCATCGGCGAGGCCTCGTTGCGCTGGGGTGGCCGCATTGAGCGCGACACGAGCCGAAGCCTTCGCGGAAGCAGCTTCGCACCCCGCGTGATCCTCTCGCGCGCAAGCCTTCCGAAGACCGGACTTCTGCGCGCCGGCGCCACGGTCACGGTGAGGCGACTCTTTGTCGTCGACCCTCCACCTTCCGCCGCCGCACTGGCCGAGGCGGCCACTCGCCTCGATCGCCGGCTCAAGGATCCCGGAATCCAGCTCCAGACCCCGCGCGACGCCTCGGAGGACGAAGGCCGGCTCCTGAGAAATGTCGCCGATTACCTCGGACTCTCGTCGCTCGTCGGGCTTCTTCTGGCCTTCCTGGGTTGCGCCTGGCTGCTCCGCCGCGAAATCACGCAGCAGGCCCGGAACTGGGCGATCCGCCGCGTCCTCTCGCCACGTCCATCGCAGGCCGATCTTCCGTTCTGGAGCCAGGCATTTCTGGTGTCTCTGGCTGCAGCCGGAGCCTCGCTCGCCATTGCTCAGGGGGCCTGGTGGCTTCTGGGTCCGAAGCTCTCGCAGCTGCTCTTTCTGGAGGACTTTCTTCCAACGAGTCTCTCCCTCCGAACAACCATCCTCACGCTTCTGATCGCGGCGGGAACGTCGACCTTTGCCCTTTGGCCCTCGCTCCGATTCCTGAAGCGGCAGAATCTTTCCGAGCTGCTCAAAAACCCCGAAATCCTGGCGCAAAAGACGGCCACGCGTCCCCTGGAGTTCCTGCTTTTCACCCTGCTCCTGCTGCTCATGTCGCGATGGATCTCGAGCTCCTGGCGCGTCTCGCTGCTTTTTCTCGGCACGCTCGGAGCCAGTGCCGCCGTCATCGTGCTCGTCGGCTGGCTGGCTCTTCGAGCGCTCGGGCGGACGCAGGGTCGATTCCAGTCGCCGGTGCTTCGATGGAGTTCGCTTTCCACGAGCCGGCTGCAGGTCAGCTCGCTTCTGGTCTGGCTCACGCTTTCGCTCGGCGCACTGCTCCTGACGCTGATGCCGGTGCTCGAGTCCAGCTTCCGCAAACAGCTGGATGACCCACGTATCGGCGGCCCGGTGCCGTCGCTGTTTCTGTTCGACATCCAGGAAGAGCAGCTGCCGGAACTCCAGCGCTGGGCCGGCGCTCAAGGCACCGAGCTTCAATTCGTCACTCCGCTGATTCGAGGAAGGCTGCTCCGAGTGAACGGGCAGCCCTTCGAAAAGCTGGGGCGGGTTCAGTCGACCCGCGAGGAGGAGCGCGAAGCGCGCTTCCGAAATCGCGGCATCAACCTGACCATTCGAGATCAGCTCACGCCTTCGGAGTCGCTGGTTTCCGGAAAGCCCCTTTCCGAGCTGCCCCCACCTCCGCCTGAGGGCCCTGAAGCATTGAGTGTCGAGAGGCGCTATGCCGAACGCCTCGGAATGAAGATCGGTGACCGACTGGATTTTGAAATCCAAGGCGTGCCGATCACGGGTCGGATCGAGAACCTGAGGCGCGTGCAGTGGACGAGCTTTCAGCCGAATTTCTTCATCACCTTCAAGCCGGGAGCGCTCGACGATGCACCCAAGAGCTATCTTGCCTCACTTCCAGGCGCGGACGGCGCGCAGCGCGAGAAGTGGCAGGCGGGAATCTTCCAGCGATTTCCAAACGTCTCGACGATCGACGTGACCCGCCTCATGGAGACGCTCCTCGAGGGGTTCGCGCAGATCAGCGCAGCACTCCGGATTATGGCCATCCTCGCTGGAGCATCCGGAATGGCGGCGGTCTTTTCGGTGCTCCGTCTGCGGGCGCGTGAGCGGCAATCCGAGCTTCAACTTCTGAAAATTCTCGGCGCATCGCCGCGATCACTGGTGCGCGCCGTGGCGCTCGAGGCCGGCACGCTCTCAGCGGCGGCCGCCGCCTTCGGAGTCGTGCTCTCGCTCCTGGTAGGAGCGGCGTTGTCGATCTGGATTTTTGATTCACCGCCGGCGGTTCCGCCGATCACGCTGATCCTGCTCATTCCGGCGCTCTTTGGACTGGCCGGCGGCTGGCTCGGCATGCTTGCAGCTCGTGATGTGCTGCTCAGCAAGCCGCAAGAATGGCTGAGATCGATCCAGGAAGGAGCCTGATCACCACGAGAGTCCGAAGACGAGCCCAAAGCCGCCCAAAGGAAGCATGGAGAGATTGGCGAGGTTCGTGGTCATGCCACGCATCTGGATCTCTGCGAAGGCCCGGCGGCTGAGCCTGACGCCCGTGAAGAATTGTGTTCCCATCGCCATTCCGGTGCTGAGCGGATGAATCGTGGAGGACGCTGGAACTTCGGCAAGCTTCAGAAACTGAAATCCGAGGACGCCCGCGGCTCCGACATACGGCGCGAACCAGTCGAAATCTCCCGGTAGCAGATGCATCCTCACACCCAGGACCGCTTCGCCGGAGACCAGCGTGAACTCCGTCGAGCCGGTGTAACCGTCCAGCATCGTCGTGCCCGAGGCGCGGAGAAAACGAACCTTGCCCATGAGGTCGAACCAGTCACCACCCCGGTAATTGCCAAACTCCACGCCGAGCCCACGAGCCATTCCGGATGCACCCAGCCCGGAGCCGGGAGAGCCTGAAAAGTAGACGTACCCCACCCCCATGTCCTGTCCACGAGTCGTGAAGAACGGTTCTTCTTCCTGGCGAACCGGTTCTGCTGAAGCCGGCGAAGCAACAGGGGCAGGCTCAGCGGGCGTGGTTGAAGCCGCCGGAACGGGATCCTGCGTGGCGGGAACACGAACGAGGCGCGACTCAAACGCCCCAGCCGTCGACGACGCGGCGAGTACCAGCGCAGCCACAAATTTTGTTCCTGTCGTGAAAGCCACGCAATCTGTTCGGAAACGAGCGTCAATTTCTTGAGTTCGGTGAGTACTGCAAGGCCGTTCCGGGTCTCTTGAGACACATCTGTTCAGCCGGAATCGAGTTCGTCATGCTGGATCTGGGAATCGGGGGTGCTTCATGGCCAACCACTGGGTCGTTTCAAGGTGGCTCCTGCTGGCAGTTCTGGCTGCACCCTCGGCCGCGCTGCCGCATCACAAGCTCGACTGCACGACCGGTCTGCTGGAGACGTTCGGTGTCAGCAGCAGTCCTTCCACCACCTACCGGGGACGAACCGGCATGGGTTTCAGCTTCAATGACTCGGCCTTCATGAAGTCGGGCTCGGCGCAGATCGAGGTCGAGAACCCCTCGCCATCGAGCTCCGAAACGTTTCCAGGAAAGCGCCCCGATCGCGCAATGGCTGCTGCCTCGAGCCCGAAGCTCAGCACGCCGACCCGAGCGCCAGCTTCGATCCCGGAGTCGAAACCCGAAAGATCCGAGCGCCCTCATCACGAGCGCAAGCTCCCGGACCCTCCTCGTCTTCCCGAGCCGCCTCGCATCGCTCGAGAGCCCGAAAAAAAGCCGAACGACGGCGAGGATGGATCGATCACGCAGAGGCTGCTCTGAACGAACGCTTCATCAATTCTTGATAACTGAATGCTTCACCGGACCGGGCGAGACTCCGAGAAATGAGGCATGAAGGACGCAACTCGACGATGGAGCACCTGGAGCCTGGGCGTTTTTGCCCTCGTCGCCCTTACCGGCTGGCGCAGCGACACCGAGCTGATGATGAGCGAAGGCGCCCCCTATCGAGCTCCGGCAACCGAGCTTGAGTTTCATAAAATGTCTCCCCCACTTCACTCGGATTCGGCTTCCTCGCACACCTCTGCCGTCGGAGGCGGATTGATTCTCCTGCTCTCGATGGGAATGGTTCGGAGCGCGAGGGCGAGGAACGAAAAGCGACGGTCCGAATCCAAACGTCTCGTTCCCGCCCCTGTCGTGGACCTTCGGAATAAGCCAGAGCCCCTTCCTGAAGAATTCCAGGCCCTGATCGCGGAGCTGAACGAGATGGCCGAGTCCTTCAAGGACGCCTCCTAGCCCGTCGTCAAGTTTTCGCCACCACGACCGATCAGTGATTCGTGATGGACCGTCGTCAGCGCATCTTCCTCCTCCTGTCCGCCCTCTCCTTTCCGGCCCTCGCCGCGACGAGCGCGTCAGGTTCCGACTGCCCGGAGCTGTCGGCGCCACTTCCGGGAGAAAAAGAAGCCTCCGCTCTGGTCGACCAGCTGGTCGAGGTCACTGAAAAGCTGCCGCCACCGCCCGGCCCCTGCGGCACTGCGGCCAGCCCGGCAGCCACCTCAGAAGAGATCGCAAAACAGGCAGCAGCCATCCAGCTTGCCGTCGAGCGCATCGAAGCAGAAAACAAAATCGAGGCGGATCGCCAGAGGAAGCTCGAGGAGTGGCTCTCGAAAAATCTCGATGCACGGATGACCGGGCTTTTTGCCGCGCGCCTCGATCTCGCCCGCCAGATTGCCGATCACGACCGAATGGTGGCCGATCGCGAGGCTCTCGACTCTCATCCGAAGATTCGAAGCGCCTACGATGCCTACCTGAAACAAGAAAAAGTCTTCACGCACCTCACGAATCTCGTCGCACTCGGAAGACTCGATCGCGCCAGCGACTCGAACGAGGTGAAGCGCTCGCGGCAGGAGTCGGTCCGATTCCTCGCCTCTCCGGAAGTAGGAATCATTGGGTATCGTGACGAAGCCGTGCATCAGCCTTCCAGTTCGCTGAGCGCCTGGAATCTGCCCCGCCAGCAGGCAGTACCGTACTTCAAGGCCTCGAACTCACCCACGCCCACCGCCGACGACGTGATCACCCAGAATCAGCGTCTGGTCGAAGCATCAGGCTCCTTTCTCAAATCAGCGGAAGGAAAGATCTCGGCCGAGGCCCTGCAGCGATTTCGCGACCACGGCAAGTCGCTCGTCCGCGAGGGCATTTCGCTGGGTGCGGACCTCTCCGAAAATGAACACACGACGACCATGCGAAACGCAGCCCTCGGGTACCTGACCTTCGAGGCGGCCACCTGGCTGATTCCTGTCGGACGCCTCGGTGCTGCAGCGGGAGGCCGAATCGGAGCTGCAGCGGTGGGCACCGGGGCGCACTCGGTTTCTGCCGTCCAGGCCATCAAGACCGTGTGGAATTCGGGCAAGGCCCTGCGCACCCTGTCGACCACCGAGAAGCTTCAGCGCATGGCCAAGCTCTCGGCCGCTGGCGCGTACTCCGGAGCCGTCATCGGCGGAGGCTATTCGGTAGCCGACAAGGCCATCGACGCCATCGGGCGCGAGGACGACTACCTCTGCGCGCTTGCGGCGAAGTACGAAAAAGACGGAGGCTCAGCCCGGATGGCCATCACGTCCGGACTTCTCGGCGCGGGTGCAGGCGGTGGGGTCGCGCTGCTTCCTCGTCTCGGACTGCTGCTGGGTGGAGCGGGTGCAGGCTGGGGCGGGCACGAAACCACCGAGGCGCTCTCGCAGGCCCAAAGCCTTTACCGGTCCGGAGACGAAGCGGGAGCACTTCGAGAACTCTCGAAGGCTGGCCTGATCGGCGGCACCACACTCATCGGAGTGCGCTCGAGCCTTCGGGCGCTTCGTTCCGAACCGACCCCAAGTTCGCCTGGCCGAACCACGGCTGGCCAGAGTGCGGCAGCTCCTGCCGACGCTCCGGCAGCTCCAGCCCTCGGTTCTGCACCAGCATCCGCCCCGGAGCTCGACGGCCTCACCTTTCGGCCGCGCCTCTACCGGCCTGATGTCCCCGTTTCGACCAAAGTGCCGGCCGCGCGCGATGCACCTCCGCTGGCAAGACGAGCAAACCAACCCACCACGAGCGCTCGCCAGCAGGTTCTCGAAAACGAGTGGGTCACAATCGACCGAATACTCGAGACGAAACCCGACCTCGCTTCACAGGCACTGGCCAGCTCCAAGATCCGCAATCTTCGCGGATTGTCGTCGAACACCGTCCGCCGCAATAGCGCGGCCGAAAAAGTCTGGCTCGAGGCCGATGCCGCAGTACAGCGCTGGGCCAAAAATCGCGAGCCCGTCACGCTTGATCGAATCATCGCGCTCAACAACACGCTTCGCAATCACTACACCGGCGACATCGAGGTACTGGGCCTTCGGCGCGGCTTCGGCTCCAACGTGTACACGAACCAGGCTGCGCGCCAGAAGCCCTCGTCGATGTCTCCCGAGGAGTTCGAAGCGCTGCCGCGAGTGGGAGACGGAAAGGCCCTTCGTCGAACGTATGTCCGCTCACGACGGGTCGAGCAGCACCTCGACGACTTCGACCAGTGGATGAAGCAGGCTGAAGCGGCAATCGAGGCCGGCACGGCCCATCCGATCGATGTTGCCGCAGAGGCCTACCAGCGACTCGTGAGCATTCACCCGTTCACGGACGGCAATGGTCGAACCACACGTTTCGTGATGGAGTGGATCCTGCTCAAAAACGGCTACCCTCCTCCGGTGCTCAACCGACCACGCAAGAACGTGGCGGTCTTCGAGGACTCGCTCGCGGAAGACAGAAACGTGTCCGCCGGCGCAGCGCAGGTCAAGATCACCCAAGGCATTCGCGAGACGATTCGGATGCTTCAGGACTAGACCACAAAGATGGTGCCGTTCAGACACCAGTGTGATCGCATTCGCCCGAGTCTGCCGTTCAGAGCGATGAAGCGCCCCTCCACGACGACTGCAAGCCTTGAAAATCAATACTGAAAATTTCGATCACAGAGTTTCTCGGCAGAACTCTTGCGCTGCACTTCGACTGCGCGTACCACGCAAAGAACAACGGATTTCGATTCCTGAGGAGAAGATCATGATGCCATTTCTGAGAGTTGTTGGAAACCTCCACGGCCTGTTCGCCCTGCTGCTCATCGTGAGCGGTGCTTCGGCACAAGCCTCCACGTCCGCGCCCGCCCCGACCGACTCGAGTGGCTCGGCGCAAAGCACGGTGTCGATGGAAGAGTCCAGCACCCTGAGCCAGGTCAAGAAGAAGCTCGGATTGAACGTGAACAGCTTTTTTGCAGGACCCGGAATCGGCCTTCCGATCACAGACACCCCGGGATTCACCGGCCAACCGTCCGATACCGGACTCGGCTTCTTCAACCTGATCTCTGGCCGTTACAAGCTGAACGACCGCATCGCGCTCGACATTCAGTTCCGCAACCAGCTGATCGTGACCAACCAGTTTGAGTTTCGCCACCAGGGCCAGCGTTTCGGAGTCTCCGGAAAGCTGCTTTCGGGCGACAACTGGAGCCTGACCGGAGCACTGAACTCGGACCTGCCGATTCGCGGAATCATGGGACAGATTCCGAGCGAGCGCACGCTCATCTTCAATCCCGGAATGTTCGCCAACTATTCCTACAATCCGTCGGGAAGCCGCTGGTCGCTCTTTGCCCTGCTGACTCCTCGAGTCTGGTTCTATCGCGACCGCCAGGCCGTGGCAGTGCAGGACCGTGCCGGAAGCCCCAACAATCCCCAGTCTCAGAAGCCGGAATACGTGATTTCGGTCAACCCCTCGGCAAACTACGCAGTGAACGAGAAGGTCGGCGTCCGCCTCGGAACCACCCTCGAATACTCGAAGTTCGTCGGAATCGACGAGGCCACGCGCGGCTGGATGCCCATGGAGCTCGGCGTGACTTATGACGTGACTCCGGCCTTCAGCGTGTACACCTACCTGATGAGCTCGACGCCGCTCGACGATGGCATGCGCCAGAGAGCCGGCATCACCGAGAATGTTCCCTGGTACAACACGGCCTCAATCAACGTCTGGCTGAGCGGCACCGTATTCTGAAGTAGTGCCCGCTGAATTCTCCTCTGTCGTGCCGCCGGCGCCCACGAACATCGCGGGGCCGGCGGCATTCGTTTTGATTTTCAACACCGAACAAGCCCGGTATTCTGCGTCCAGCTGCCCCAATGCAACGAGCGCATGATGAAACTCCGTGTCCTGTCCTACAATATCCATAAAGGCTTCACGGGCGACTCACGGCGCCTCGTCCTATCGAGGATCCGCGAGTCGATTCGACGCACCCATGCCGATCTGGTTTTTCTTCAGGAAGTGGTCGGCGAGCATCGCTTTCATGCGGCTCGGCACCAGGACTGGCCCAATGCTGCTCAGTTCGAATTCCTCGCTGACGAGGTCTGGAGCCATTTCGCCTATGGCAAGAACGCGGTCTACGCCGAGGGCCACCACGGCAATGCCATCCTGAGCCGCTATCCGATCGAGCATTGGGAGAATATCGATGTTTCGAATCATCGGCTCGAGAGGCGAGGACTCCTTCATGCCACGATTCAAATTCCACGCGAGGGGCAAAAAGCGCTGAAAGTGCATGCCATCTGCCTGCACCTGGACCTGCTGGAAATGGGGCGGAAACGCCAGCTCATCCGACTCTGCGAGCGCATCGCCGGCGAGGTTCCTTCGCACGAGCCTCTGGTCGTGGCCGGCGACTTCAATGACTGGACCGGATACGCCGGCCGCCATCTGGCCGCGCATGCATCTCTTCAGGAAGTCTTCACCATGCTGCATGGAAAGCCCGCGCGCACCTTTCCGAGCTTTCTTCCTCTGCTTCGTCTGGATCGGATCTATTACCGCGGACTGCATCCGGTCGCCGCGACCCGCCTCGCGGGAGGGAACTGGAAAGGCCTGTCCGATCACGCTGCAGTCCTTGCCGACCTGGAGATCTCGGGATGCTGATCTTCGATTTTCCGACCGCTCCCGTGGTGCTGGCGCTGTACCTGGCTTTTGCCATCGCCACCACGGCTCATGTCGTCACCTACAAAAGGGACGTGCGCGCGGCGATCACGTGGGTCTCGCTGATCTGGCTGGCACCGCTCATCGGAATCCTGCTTTACCCGATCCTGGGGCTGAATCGAATTCACCGACGAGCGGTGCAATTGCCGCATCGACGCGACCACCCGGATCTCGTCTCGTCTACTCCGAGCGCGGGTTCGACCGAAGAGCTGGCGCCACTCCTCCGGCTCGGAGACCGAGTCATCGGCTGGAGCATGACCAGTGGCAACCGGGTCAGGCCCCTGCACCATGGCGAGCGCGCGTATCCTGCCATGCTGGAGGCCATCGAGTCCGCCCGAACCCGAATCTGGCTCTGCACCTACATCTGGAAGGGAGATGAACTGGGAGTCCGGTTCGCCGAGGCGCTGGCGCGCGCGCGCTCTCGTGGAGTCGACGTTCGAGTGCTGATCGACGACATCGGTCGACGCTATGGATCTCGATCGATCCTCCGACCTCTACGCCGGTTGAACGTGCCCGTGGCGGTATTTCTTCCGGTCTCTCTCTCCCAGCTACAATTTGCCTTCATCAATCTGCGGCTTCATTCGAAGCTTCTGGTGGTGGACTCTCGAGTGGCCTTCACCGGCGGAATGAACATTTCGAGCAACCACTTCGTTGAAGGAAAAGATCGCTCCCATCATGCAGTTCGGGATCTCCACTTTGAAATCCAGGGGCCGGTGCTTCGTCAACTCGAGGAGAGCTTCGCGCAGCTCTGGTCTCTGATCCGTCCCGAAGACCAACTGACGGTGAATGCCGCACCTTCGGCGCAGCCTGGGGCTACGGCATTTGCACGCGTCGTGATGGATGGTCCGGACCAGGACCAGGAGCGTGCACGATGGCTGATCCAGGGAGCCATTCAGTCCGCCAGGCACAGCATTCGGATCCAGACGCCCTACTTTCTTCCGGACCAGCCGATGATCCATGCGCTCAACACTGCGGCTCTGCGTGGAATTCGAGTCCAGATCGTGCTGCCCCGGAACAATAATCTTCCCTGGGTTCACTGGGCATCGCGAGCACAGTGGTGGCAGCTGCTCCAGAAGGGATGTTCGATCCGTTTATCTCCGGGAGAGTTCGATCATACCAAGCTCATCATCCTCGACGACGAGTGGCTTTTTATCGGTTCCAGCAACTGGGACCCCAGAAGCTGGCGCCTGAACTTCGAACTGAACGTCGAGATCCGGAGCGCGGATCTTGCGAAGAACCTGCGCGAGCGTTTTGATGCACTCGAAACCCAAAGCACTTCGGTGCGGATGGACGATCTCCAGAGCCTACCCTACCTGATCCGAGTCCGCGACGGGCTGGCGCGGCTGCTGCTTCCTCTCCTGTAAATCCAGCAGCATCAATTCGGCGGAAAGCCCATTCGGAGCTTCACGAGCCGATACTCGAGGCTCGTCTTTCCGTCCTTTTCGCGAATGCGCAAGGGAGGCTCACGCCAGGTCTCCAGCCCCTCGGGCAGGTCATCGGCGTGCATCATCCAGAAGACTCCCAGAAGCGGCGTCTCTCCGGCCTTGAGCTCGATCGGACGCCACTGCACGACGCGCAGGCCACTCTCGGCGACCGCCTTCCACACGCGGTCGAGCTGATGCGGCGGATCAATCGGAAACACGCAGGCAAATCCCCCACCCGGCTTCAGCATCCTTGAGGCGGTCTTGCAATAGTCGGCAATATCGCCACGCACTTCAAAACGGCAGGCCACCTTCTGCGGGTGATCACCCAGCAGGCCCGAGTCGAGCGGAAAATACGGCGGCGATCCGGTGATGAGGTCGAACGAGCGCTCCTCCTCTTCGCGGAAAACGTCGGGCGAGCGGAAATCGCCGTGACGGAGATCGACCCATTCGGAAAGCCCGTTCAGGGCCCAGCTCTTTCGCGCGCAGGCCATCGAGATGTCCTGTGCTTCGACGGTGACGATCTTCGTTCGGGGGCGCCGCCAGGCCACCATGAGCGCCACTGATCCGATGCCGCTTCCGAGATCGAGCATGCGATTGGCCTGCGGTGAATTTTCGGTGGCGTACCAGGCCACCAGCACGTCATCGGTCGAAAACCGATGGCCATCCTTCAGCTGGTAGATGCGGTACTCGCCGCTGATGATGTCGATCGTCTCGCCGGGTTCGGGTTGCACCTCGCGTGCACCCTCCGGAATGTCGTGGCCCGGAATCGTCCAGCCCTTGAATTTGCGCATGGAGGCTTCCTAACCCGGCGCGCGCCGTCAGACAAACTTGTCGGTGAACTCGCCGTCGGCGTAGCGCAGGATCTTCTTCTGGTTGTCCACTTCGGTCTCGACGTTGACCGGACGACCCCAGATCTCGCTCACGGCACGCATCGTTTCGCGCGCCCACTTCACGTCGAGATCGAGCCCCTGGTGCTTGTGCCAGAGCAGGAGCTCGCCCTTGTTCTGGAAGTTGCCGTCCATGACGTAGATGAAGGGCTGGCCCATGTTTGAGAGCTGGAACAGGAGCTTGTCCTTGATCTTGCGGTAGTCGCGGTCGACGATCTCGTACTGGTTCGTGCGGCGATTGAAGGCGTAATTGTAGAGCTTGAGCCTGTCGCAGAACTCCTCGGTCATGTACTCGTCGATGAACGTCACGTCATTGCAGACGCGGCGCACTTCAAAGATCTTCTTCCGGCCCAGGCCGAGCTTTTTGTCCCACTTGGCCTTGGCGACGAGATCGTCGCACTCGTCGTACTCCTTGCCGAACTTGCCGCGATTCCATCGGTCCTCGATCTCACGAAAGAGCTCGACGCCGATCTTGTACGGATTGATCCGACCCGGAGCCATCGCCAGCACGCCGGCGTTATGATCGCAGAAGTCGATGACTTCGCTGTCCTTAAGCGCGCGCTCGGTCATGATCTTCGAGTGCCAGTAGCTGGCCCAGCCCTCGTTCATGATCTTGGTCTGGCCCTGCGGTACGAAGTAGTATGCTTCATCGCGCACGATGTTCAGGCACTCGTACTGCCAGTCCTCGAGCGGAGCATTCTGGAGCAGGAATGCCATGACGTCCTTCATCGGCTCGGAAGGATTGCGCCGGGCCTGCTTGGCCTGCGATTCCATCTTTTTTTTCTGCTCCTCGATGAACTCCGGAGGATTGATGAACTTGTCCATGTACCCGCGGTCGACCTTGAGCTTGCCGGGGCCCTGGGTTTTCGGCTCCTGCTCTTCCGGCTTTGCCCGAGAGGCAGGCTGCGAGAACGGCAGGAATGGATCAATCAGCGATTCAATCGCCAGGCAGCTGTCGATGAAGTTCTCGACCTTGTCCTGGCCATGAACGTCCATGAACTCGCGGATGCGCACGGCATGGTTGGCCATCGAATCGAGCATCTTGCGGTTCGTCTTCGAGAACCACTGGTTGTTCTTGAAGAAGTCCACGTGGCCGTAGACGTGCGCCATGACCGTCTTCTGGTCCACGAGCGAGTTCGACTTCATCAGGTAGGCGTACGAAGGATTGGTGTTGATCACCATCTCGTAGATCTTCTGCAGGCCCCACTCATAGCCCTTCGAGAACTGGTCGTAGTCCATGCCGAAGCGCCAGTGCGGGTAGCGGACCGGAAAGCCCCCCATCGCCGCGAGCGAATTGATGCCGTCCGAATCGACCATCTCGAAGATGATCTCGAACGGATCAAGGCCGTACTCGAGCGCGTAGGCCCGGATCTCCTCATGCAGGCGCTGGAGTTCGGGGGTCAGGTTCGAATCGGCAAAACCCGTGCTCCTGCCCATCACTTGCCCTTTCCGAGGAAATCCTTGATCGACGCGAGGATTCCTTCCTTGTTCTCGATCTTCGAGAGGATCACCGAATCGTGCTCCGTGCCGAAATGCTCCTTGAGGTCCTTGTAGAACTGGCCCGAGCCATATCGGCTCTCGACCTGCCCGTAGCAGAAGACATTGCTCTGGGGCAGGAGCTCGTTCTCGAGGATCTCCATGCAGAGCCGAGTATCTTCGCCGGACCAGTTGTCACCGTCCGAAAAATGGAACGGATAAATGTTCCAGTCGGAAGCGGGATACTCCGTCTCGATCATCTTCTGGCAGAGCTTGTAGGCCGAGCTGATGAGCGTGCCGCCGCTTTCGCGCGTGCGGAAGAACGTCTCCTCGTCCACTTCGCGGGCGGAAGCATCATGGATGATGTAGCGGGTTTCGATGCCCTTGTACTGCGAGCGCAGCCACGTATCGATCCAGAACGCTTCGGTCCGGACGATCTCCTTCTGCTCGTCGCCCATCGAGCCCGACACGTCCATCATGTAGATGACGACCGCATTGTTCTCGTGCCGGATATCGCTCTTCCACGACCGAAAGCGCATGTCCTTCTTGGTCGGGATGATGATCGGACGCTCGGGATTGTACGTTCCGGACGCGATCTGCCGCTTCAGCGCCTCCTTGAAGGTGCGCTTGAAGTGGCGGAGCGAGTTCGGTCCCTGGCTCGCGATTCCGGTGTAGCGATCGGTCTTCGACTTGAGCGTCTTGTGGCCGCGCGGCTCGATCTTCGGCAGCTCGAGCTGCTCGCCGAGAATTTCCGCCAGCTCCTGAAGCGTCAGGTCGACCTCGAGCCCATGCTCGCCCGGAGAGTTGCCGGCCTGCTGGCCCTCGCCCGGCTGGTCGCCGGGCTGGCCCTGGCCTCCGACCGGGTCGCCGGCATTGCCTTCGCCCTGCCCGACCCCGCCCTGCTCCTTGTCGCCATACCGAAAGCGGGGAATCTCGATCTGGGGCATCGGAATGGTGACCATGTCCTTGCCCTTGCGGCCGATCATCTCGCCGTTGGTGACGTACTTCTTCAGGTTCTGCTTGATCTTGCCCTTAACGATCTGTCGAAAACGGGCATGATCGCGTCGGATATTGTCGATCACCGTTTTTTCACGTCTCCCCGGGCGAAGATGCTCGCCACGAAATTGAGGACATCCGTCGAGCAGATTTCGCAATAGCCGTAGTTGTTGATCAACCGCGACTTCACGACATCGATCTTCTCCTGCGTCGAGCGGTCCACCACGTTCGAAATCAGCGAGGTCAGCTTGATGGTGTCCTTCTGGTCTTCGAACAGCTTCAGCTCGAGCGCCTTATGGAGGCGTTCATTGGTCTTGTAGTCGAAGGTGCGGCCTTCGATCGCAAGAGCGCCGATGTAGTTCATGATTTCGCGGCGAAAATCTTCCTTCCGGCTCTCGGGGATGTCGATCTTGTCTTCGATCGACCGCATCAGCCGCTCATCCGGCTCCTCGTCCTGGCCCGTGTACTTGTTCTTCACCCGCTCGCGCTGGGTGTAGGCCTTGACGTTGTCGATGTAGTTCGAGCAGAGCTTCGCGATCGCGTCCTCGTCGGCCGAGATGGCACGCTGGACCTCGTTCTTCACGATGTCCTCGTACTCCTGCTTCACGATCGCCAGGATTTCGCGGAACTCGCGGCGCTTCTCGTCGGAAGCCAGAAGCGCGTGGTGCTTCAGGCCGCCTTCGAGCTCGTTCATCACCATGAACGGATTCACGCAGCCGATGTCGCCGTTCTTGTCGTTGACGAGCGCGTTCGAGATCTTGTCCTGGATGTAGCGCGGGCTGATGCCGTCGAGGCCTTCGCGAATGGCTTCCTTGCGGAGCTCCTTCACGTTGTCCTCGGTGTAGCCGGTCAGCGTCTTGCCGTCATACAGCTTGAGCTTCTGAAGCAGCGTCAGGTTGGCCTTTTTCGGCTGCTCGAGTCGGGTCAGGATCGCCCACATCGCCGCGGTTTCGATCGTGTGCGGAGCGATGTGCTTGCCCTTGATCTTGGTCGTGTTGAAGTCCTTCTCGTAGATCTTGATCTCTTCCTTCAGCTTCGTGATGTACGGAATGTCGATCTTGACCGTACGGTCGCGCAGGGCCTCCATGAACTCGTTGTTCTGGAGCTTCCGGAACTCGGGCTCGTTGGTGTGGCCGATGATGACTTCATCGATGTCGGTCTGCGGAAACTTCTTCGGCTTGACCTTGTGCTCCTGCGAGGCACCGAGCAGGTCATAGAGGAACGCCACGTCGAGCTTCAGCATTTCGACGAACTCCACCACGCCGCGATTGGCAATGTTGAACTCGCCGTCGAAGTTGAACGCGCGCGGATCGGAGTCCGAACCGTACTCGGCGATCTTTCGGTAGTTGATGTCGCCCGTCAGCTCGGTCGAGTCCTGGTTCTTTTCGTCCTTCGGCTGGAAGGTGCCGATGCCGATGCGGTCCTTCTCGAGCAGGATCAGTCGTTCCACGCGGATGTGGTTCTGCACCATCTTGACCCAGTCGCCGTTGTAGCGGCGCATGAACTCGCGGTAGATGTAGCGGCTGGCCGGATCGAGGTCTCCCTTGATCGAGACCTTGTACTCGCCCTTGTTGCCCCGATTGATCTCTTCGAGAAGAGCCGAGCGCATGTCCTCCGGCACCAGCTTGAGCGGCTCTTCATGCATGGGCGAGCGCAGCTCGCGCTGGTTGCCCATGATGTCGGCGAACTTGCCTTCTTCATCCACCCACTTGAAGGTGTAGAGCGCGCCCGCGTCGGTCTTGGAGTACCACTCGACGCCCTTCTTCACGAGGCGGGCGATGGTGGACTTGGCGGAACCCACCGGTCCATGGAGCAGCAGCACGCGCTTCTCGGTTCCGTAGCCGTAGGCTGCGGACTTGAAGAAGTGCACGAGCTTCATGAGCGGCACATCAAGGCCGAAAACAGCGTCTTTTCCGTTGTCGATCGGATCGTCGAAGAATTTATAGCGAATGATCGTCTTCTTGTACTCGACGTAGGAGGTCGTGCCGAAGGACTGGATCAGGTCGTACATGCGCTGAAAGGCGTTGCGCGTGACTGCGGGGTTCTTCTTCACGAGGTCGAGGTACTCAAAGAAACCGCCTTCCCAGTGGAAGTTACGGAAGTCCTGCATGGCCTTCTGGTCGCCCAGGATTTTTTCCCAGACCTGCCGATTCGTCGTGCTTGACATGATGCTGTCCTCGTTTCGATTTTGAAAAACCGCAGCTGACGCCGACCCTGGCGTCTCCAATTGATTTTACCTTTAGATTCGTGGGACTGTAAAGTTGTTGACGCAGGAATACCCGGGATGGCTCTGCCGCACCGGCTCCGGAGCGTTCGACCAGTAAACGGAATCACTGGGACCAAGACCATGCACTCTCATCTTCGCGGACACCCCGCTCTGATCCAGGCAGCCGACGCCCTGAGCCGCCTCGGCGCACGGAAATTCGAAATCTACTTCCAACGCAAGGCATCCACTCGAATCGAGGCGAAGGGCCAAAAAATTGACAACCTCGCCCGCTCCGAAGACGCCGGCCTTTCATTCCGGATCCTCCGTGAAGGACGAATCGGCTTCAGCTACACCACGTCACTCGATCGCGAAGCCATCGATCGCGCGATCCGGTCCGCATGGGAGATTGCGGGCTTCATGCCTGAGGATCCTCATCACGACCTACTGTCCTTCTGCGAGACTCCGTACCCTTCCCTCGATCGCCTGGACTCAGGGGGCCTCGCCCTGCCGGTCGAGCACAAGATCGCCCGAGCACTCGAGCTCGAAGCGTCCTGCCTGGCCGCCGATCCACGGATACGGGCCGTTCGCAAGGCGTCGCTCTCCGAGACCCGCTATGAAATCAGCCTGATCGACTCCTCCGGCGAGCAGCTCTGGCATGAAGGCTCGATGTATTCGGCCGCCATCTCCTGCCGCGCCGAGAGCGGGGGCGACAACCAGATGGGCCATGCCTCCGCCCATGCCACGCATTTCGAGGAGCTCAACGTCGCTGATGTCGCCCGGAAGGCTGCGATCGATGCGGCTGAAAAACTCGATGCCACGACCGCCTCCACGCGGACCTGCCCTGCGGTGATACGGCGCGATGCCATGGCCGACCTGGTCTCGTTCCTCTCGTCGTCATTTTCAGCCGAACAGGTCGACAAGGGACGAAGCATGCTGAGCGGGCGGCTCGGAGAGCGCATTTTCAGCGAAAAGGTGAATCTGGTCGACGATGGCCTTCTTGCAGGAGGTGCGGCCAGCTCGCCCTTCGATGGAGAAGGAACGCCCTGCCGGCGAACCACTCTGGTGGACGGCGGAACGCTGAGCTCTCTGCTTTACGACAGCTACCATGCGAGGAAACACGGTCGCGCCTCCACCGGCAGTGCGGGCCGAAGCATCAAATCTCCGCCGGGAATCGGCTCGACGAATCTCTATCTGGAACCGGGTCGACTGCCGATCGAACGCCTCATCGAAGCTGCCGGAGACGGCGTCGTCATCACGGATCTGATGGGAGTCCATACTGCCAATCCGGTGACAGGCGACTTTTCGCTGGGAGCCTCGGGTTTCCTGATCAAGAATGGAAGAATCGGTCGCGCCATCAGGGGCTTCGCGGTTGCGGGCAATCTCCGGAACCTATTTGGGTCCATTGCGGAGCTCGGAAGCGACCTCGAATTTTTCGGTTCTGTCGGCGCGCCGAGCGCCCTCGTGCCGGAGCTTTCCGTGGGAGGAAGCTGAGTTTTCATGACGAAGGTCCGTTCGATTTTCATCACGGATGTGGGCTCGAAGCGCGCCAAGAACCAGGACAACGGCCTGGCCTCCCCCGAGTACGGCTTCTGCGTGATCGCAGACGGCATGGGCGGCCACCGTGGCGGAGAAACCGCGAGCCGCATCGCCGTCGAAAAGCAGAGCGAATCGCTGATCCGTCCCTCGCAAGGAAAGCCGTTGCCCGACCGCATGATCGAGGGCCTGAGGCAGGCGCACGACAGCATTTACCAGATGTCGCAGGAAAATGAGTCGCTCCGAGGCATGGGCACCACCTCGACCTTCCTGGCCCTGGATGACTCCAAGAATCCCAGCGAAGCCTGGATCACCCACGTCGGAGACTCCCGCTGCTATCTCGTGAAACCCGGAGCCATCTGGCAGCTCACCCGCGATCACTCGATGGTCCAGGAGAAGCTTCGTGCGGGACTCATCACGCGCGAGCAGCTCAAGACCGACGTCATGCGGAACGTCATCACGCGCTCCGTCGGTTTCGAGCTCCAGCTCGATCCGGACCTCTACCACCTCGAGGTTTCGAGCAATGATCTTTTCCTGCTTTGCTCGGACGGGCTCACAGGCCAGCTGGAAGACCTCGAAATCCTGGCGGTCGTCGATGAGTGCCGGCCATCGAGGGACTGGGAAGAGTGCGCACGGCGACTGATCGCCCTCGCCAATGAACGCGGCGGCGACGACAACATCAGCGTCGGCATTCTCGATATCGGAGACTGAAATGGGACGACCGAACCGCTACTACACGCTGCTCGTCATTCCGGAACACACTTCCGCGGTCCGACGCTGGATCATTCCCAACTGGGTGGTCCGAACGGCAGGCGTTGCAGGACTTTTCGTGGTGACGATCGGGATCATCATGATCCTCGACTACTGGTACGTCATGGGCCAGATCTCCGAAAACAAGGAGCTGCGGGTCGAGAATCGACAGCTGCGCCAGCAGGTGCAGGTCTTCGAGAACAAGATTGCCACCATCGAGGAGACGATGGAGCGGATCAGGACCTTCAGCACTCGCCTGAAGGTGATCACGAACATCGAAGACCGGAACAAGCTGATCGAGTCGCTCAACGAAAACCTTCCGGACGCCTCGACCAACATCGAAACGAAGTTTGCCCTTCGTTCGGCCGGCGGCAGTGCGGCAAACCCGGAAGAGCTCCGCCTGGCTCGGAACCAGGCGGACTGGGAGCTCCGGTTCAGCCAGATCTCTCAGCAGAGTTCGCTTCTGGAGCAGCAGCTTCATGACCAATACGAGCTGCTCTCCGACCAGCGCGCCTTTCTCGACGCGACGCCGACCCGCAAGCCTGCCGTGGGCTATTTCACTTCCGGTTTCGGCGTCCGCAAATCACCGTATGGCGGCCGAGAAAAGATGCATGAGGGCCTGGATATCGCCAATTATCCGGGCACCGCGATCCGAGCTCCGGCCGATGGCACCGTGACCTTCGCGGGCAGCAAGGCCGGATACGGCCAGACGCTGATCATCGACCATGGGTACCGCCTCGAAACCTGGTACGCCCACAACAGCAAGATCCTGGTTCGAGTCGGGCAGCGCGTGCGGCGCGGCGACCCCATCGCCCGCCTCGGAAACAGCGGCCGCAGCACCGGTCCGCACCTGCATTACGAGGTGCGTATTAATGGCACTCCCGTCGATCCGCTCTCGTACATTTTAGAAAACTGATTTATCGTTCCGGCATGCCCATGCAGAACCTTGCCCGGAAGATCTTTGGCACCCAGAACGAGCGCGAGCTCAAATCCATCATTCCGATCGTCGAGAAGATCAACCAGCTCGAGCCCTCCATGAAGGCTCTCAACGACGAGCAGCTCGCCGGCAAGACAGCCGAGTTCAAGAAGCGCCTCGCCGAGGGCGAATCGCTCGACTCTCTCCTGCCGGAGGCCTTCGCGACGGTCCGTGAGGCGGCCTGGCGCGTGATCGGACAGCGGCATTATGACGTCCAGCTGATCGGCGGCATCACCCTGCACCGTGGCCGAATCGCCGAAATGCGCACCGGCGAAGGAAAGACGCTCGTCGCCACTCTTCCGTCGTACCTGAACGCCCTGACCGGCAAGGGCGTGCATGTCATCACGGTCAATGATTACCTCGCCAAGCGCGACTCGTCGTGGATGGGACAGGTCCATCGCTTCCTGGGGCTTTCGACCGGCATCATCGTGCATGGACTCAGCGATGCCCAGCGCAAGCAGAACTACGCCTGCGACATCACCTACGGAACGAACAACGAATTCGGCTTCGACTACCTCCGCGACAACATGAAGTTCCGCCTCGAGGACTATGTCCAGCGCGAGCTGAACTTCTGCATCGTCGACGAAGTCGACTCGATCCTGATCGACGAAGCCCGCACGCCGCTGATCATCAGCGGCCCGACCGAACAGTCGACCGATCTCTACTACCAGATTGATCGTCAGATCCGGGCCGACGGCGGACTCACCAAGGAAACCGATTACACCGTCGACGAGAAGTCGAAGACCGCGGCCCTGACGGATGCCGGCGTCGAGAAGATGGAAAAGCGCCTCGGCGTGCAGAACCTGTACGATCCGACGCACATCGAGATCCTCCACCACGTGAACCAGGCGTTGCG
Source organism: Bdellovibrionia bacterium (assembly GCA_044347055.1). Taxonomy (GTDB): domain Bacteria; phylum Bdellovibrionota; class UBA1018; order UBA1018; family UBA1018; genus CAIOHW01. The sequence continues at coordinate 23,384 of JBIIXZ010000002.1, forward strand.
CGCGCACGTGCTTTTCAAGCGCGACGTGGACTACGTCGTGCGCGACGGAGAAGTCATGATCGTCGATGAGTTCACCGGACGACTCATGCCCGGCCGCCGCTGGTCCGACGGCCTGCACCAGGCCATCGAGGCCAAGGAAGGCGTGAAGATCGAGAACGAGAACCAGACTCTCGCGACGATCACTTTCCAGAACTACTTCCGCATGTACAACAAGCTTTCGGGAATGACCGGCACCGCCGACACCGAAGCGATGGAGTTCAAGCAGATCTACAAGCTCGACGTCACCGTCATTCCGACGAATCGTCCGGCGGTCCGCAAGGACGAAGCGGACGTGATCTTCAAAAGCCTCGACGGCAAGTTGAAGATGATCGCCGAGGACATCCGCGAAAAGCAGAAGTCCGGACAACCGGTGCTCGTCGGAACGGTTTCCGTCGAAAAGTCCGAATTGCTCTCGTACGTGCTGAAAAAGGAAGGCATTCCTCACAAGGTGCTGAACGCCAAGCAGCATGAGCGCGAAGCTGAAGTCGTCGCCCAGGCCGGACGCAAGGGTGCCGTCACGATCTCCACGAACATGGCTGGTCGCGGCACCGACATCCTGCTTGGTGGCGATCCGGAGAAGCTCGCGCGAGCCGAAATGGGCCCGCCTCCCACGCTGTCGAACCCCGGCGACGAAACTGCCGTCGCGGAATACGAAAACGCCAAGGCCGAGTACGAAAAGAAGCACGACGAAACGCTCGCGCGGCTCAAGGCCGAGTGCGAGGCCGAACGCGAAGAAGTGAAGAAGATCGGCGGACTTTACGTCCTCGGAACCGAGCGCCACGAATCACGCCGAATCGACAACCAGCTTCGCGGTCGTTCGGGACGCCAGGGCGATCCGGGAATGAGCCGGTTCTACCTCTGCCTCGAAGATGACCTGATGCGCATCTTCGGCGGAGTGAACATCGCCCGCTTCATGGAAGATGATCTGCCGATCGAGCACCGCTGGATCAACAAGGCCATCGAGAACGCCCAGAAAAAGGTCGAGGGCCACAATTACGACATCCGCAAGCACCTGCTGGAGTATGACGATGTCATGAACCAGCAGCGCAAGGTCGTTTACGCCTGGCGGCGCGAAGTCCTCGCCCGCCACGGCCTGAAGGACATGGTTCAGTCGATGGTGGACGAGCTCGCCGGCGTGATCGCTGAAGACTTCTTTCCAGGCGGCAAGCTCAAGAAGATCAACGGCCAGCCTCAGCTCGACGTCAAGGAGCTGAATGACGCCATGGCCGTCATGTTTGCCATCCACACGCAGATCCGCGAGAGCGACATCAAGCCCTTCAGTGGTCCAGGCCTGAAGCAGCTGATCCAGCGCCTGGCCGATGAGGCCTACTCGGCCAAGGAAAAATCCCTCGGCGAAGAGACCATGCGCCAGATCGAAAAGATGGTGCTGCTGACGACCATCGACCACCTGTGGAAGGATCACCTCCTGGCCATGGACCATCTGCGCGAAGGCGTCGGGCTCCAGGGATACGGCCAGAAGGATCCGCTCATCGTCTACAAGAAGGAAGGATTCCGGTTCTTCGAGATGATGATGAACCAGATCACGGGAGACGTGGTTCGCAAGCTCTTTGCGGTCCAGCTTGCCGAACCCGAGCTTTTCGAGGACGAGGCACTCGAGGAAGACCTTCCTGAAATGCAGTACAACCTCACCTCCGATGGCGAATTGGTGCCTTCGAAGCCGCAGGAGCAGAACGCTCCTCGGCCCGGTGCTTCAGGCCTTCCTGCGTCACCGGCCATGCAGATGTCTCGCGGCCCCCTGCCGACAGGAGGCGATCTCCTGGGGGCGGCGCCCGCCTTTGCCGGGGCCCCTGCAGCACTGTCGCCGGGCCTCGGAGGGATGGATGCCGACAAGATCGGCAGGAACGACCCGTGTCCCTGCGGTTCCGGCAAAAAATACAAGAAATGCCACGGACAATAGTCCACACTGAGAGGGATGACCTCGGAAAAGTGGTTCGACTGGGACACTTCCGACAGCCCTGGGGCGGAGGCTTCCGCACCCGCGGTGTCGCCTGAAGTTTCCTCTGATGCGGGAACTCCCCTCCCGGAGGGCGGCGGGGTGGTGCCACCCGCGGCTCTGGACGAGTTTCAGCCCCTGGAGGCGATGCCGGTCGAGCCGATGGCCGGCGAGCCTGCGGAGTCTCCAGCACCAGCCCTTTCGGATGCGCTTTCAGATCCGCCTGCGGATGCCCGCTTCGACCAGCAGGAGCAGCGGACTGCGACAGCCCTGAAGCAGTTGAATGTGCCTGCTCCGCCCGCGGTCGTGGATGCGGCGCGCCCGTTTCACCTCTGGATCACCGGAGCGCTTCGAAACCATGAGAAGGAACGCCTGGTCGAGCTGATTGCCCGAGAGAACTTCGGAATCCGCGAAGTCGATCTTGAAATTCAGTTCGAGGCCGGTCGGATCCTGCTGCCACGGATCAGCGAATTTTGCGTCGTCCTCGTGGCGCAAACGCTTCGCGGGGCGGCCGTTGAATTGAAGCTCGAACCGAGCGAGCATGCCACCGCCCCACACTCTCCCGATGGGTTTCAAGCCCGGCTGAACCCCGCCTCGGCGCAATCGAAGAGCGCGCCCCATCCTGCAGAGGATCTTCCGGTCACCGACCAGCCCCTGTTCGCGGGACGTGGCGAGCACGAGGCCCTCGATGTCCTCATGGCCACCGGAATGATCCAGGAGCCGGAATGGCGAGCCGAGACGAGCGATGCCTTCTCTGAAATGGTCGAATCGCTGAAGCGCGAGCTTCGCTTCAAGGCACACTTGAAGGGAGCCGACGGGCTCGTGAACTACGAGGCGAAGGTCATGAATAGTCCCTGGATCACCGAATCCGAATGCCGCATCCAGGTGACCGCGACTGCCGTACGATTTCGGAAGTGATCACGGCTGAAGGCAGATTCGCCCTTCGCGACACGCCGACTCCAGCGCTGCGCTGAGCGCCTCCTCCTCTTCGCGGGACATCTGAACGAACGAAACTCCCATTCGGCTCAAAGCCCTTCCGGTCCATCGCACCTGGCAGATGAACTCCCTCACTTTCGAACCCAGCTCCGCCTCCAGCGGGGTTCCACGAAACGAGGTGCGTAGTGAAAATACGGTTCCCACCGGCGCCAGATGTTCCGACTCGATCATCATTCCTTCAGTGGACAAGTCCAGGACCCGGCCGCGCGACTGCAGGCAAGACTCACGGTGTAGCACGTCGTTATGCCGGAACTCGAGATCCATGGCGCTGCCGAAGGCATAACGAGCGAATCGACGCCGAACAGAAGGATCGACAAACTCCTGTCCCTCATCAATGCCACGCTTGAAGAACCCTTCTTCGGGCCTGACCTTCAGGAAATACCGGCAGCGCCTGACGTATTCCATTGCTACGGCATCCTGGGGATAGACTGCCAGGCAGTGCCGGAACCGCTCGAGAGCCTCGACGAACTTTCGCTCGGAGTAGGCCTCGATGCCCGAGAGGAAGGTTCGACGGATCTCGAGCTTTTTTCGCAGGATCGGCTCCGGATCTCCCGAGAACAGCTCGAAAACCTGGACAGGCTGCGACCGCCCGCGAACCCGAAGGTTGTCGACCAGCCTGCAGGCCGACTCGCGCGTCACCGGGTCCAGGCGATCATGGGTGCTCGCAGAAATCAGCACCTGCGAGTGGAACGACTTGGTGAGCTTCTCGATCCGCGCCGAAAGATTCACATGGTCTCCCATGACGGTGCTGGTCATGCGCTCCTGTGAACCGATCGCGGCGTACACGACCGGCCCCGTATTGATGCCGATTCCGACGCGAAGATGCTCGAAGTCCGCGCTCGATTTTTCCGCAAGCCGTGAAAGGATCCACCTCTGCACTTGCACCGCTGCAGCCGCCGCCTTGATGGACGATTCCTCTCCTTCAAAAACGGCCATGAAGGAATCGCCGCTGAAATTGTCGATGTATCCATCGTGGGCGGAGATCATCGGAACGAGGTTCTGAAAGAGCTCGCCCAGGATCTTCACGCTCGTCTCGGAGCCGAGGCGCTCCGCGAGGCTCGTGAATCCGCGAACGTCCAGGAAAAGTACGGTCACCTCGTCGTCATCGTAGATGCCGGGCTCGACCCGCAGCGTCGTCCGAATGCGCTCCTGGAATTTTCGGGGAACAAACTGCAGGAAGAGCTCATTGAGCTTTGCCAGCTCGGCGGTGCGTTCGCGGACTCGAAGCTCCAGCTGGTCATTCACGCGCATCAGAAGAGATCGATTTTCCAAGGCCTTTCGCTGGATGCGGATTCGCGCACGGATCAGCGCGGGCGAGCACGGCTTGGCGATAAAATCGGCAACGCCTTGCTCCAGTGATGCCTCGGCATTCGATCCTTCGGAAATGACGATGACCGGAGTGTCGAACTCATCCGTGATTCCAAGGACAGCTTCGAGGACGCCATTTTCAACCGCTCCGGGATCCACGAGCATGAGATCGGGCCTCTCGGAAAGCAGGGCCGTGCGCCAATCGCCATCGGTCGACAGGATGATGGGTTCAAAGCTCCACTCCTGAAGCCAGCGCGCCAGCGCCGTTCGCCATGCCCCATCGTCGTCCCAGACCGCCACCCGAAACCGAGCTGCCATTACTCTTGAGGGTACCCGAGCGCAGGCCTAGAGTGAAGCCATGTGCGGCCGTTTCGTGCTGAAGACAGACCTTGCCCGGCTCCTCGACACCTTCCGTGCGAGCGTGCTTGAGCCCCACGAATTCCGACCTCGCTACAACATCGCACCATCGCAGGAGATTCCGGTGGTTGTGTCCGTGGCGACCGGGGACCGCAGTGTGCAGTGGATGAAGTGGGGCCTCATTCCTTCCTGGTCCGGCGACAAATCGATGGCCTCCAGCCTGATCAACGCGCGAGCGGAGACGGCGGCGGAGAAGCCTTCATTTCGAGCCCCATTTCGGAGTCGCAGGTGCATCGTTCCGGCCACGGGCTTTTACGAATGGAAAAGCGGCGGAGGAAAACGAAAGGTTCCGCACCTCATTGAAGTGGATGGCCAGCCCCTCTTTGCGATGGCGGGATTATGGGATCGTTGGGAAGTCCGCGACCTCTCCGGAAATAAGAGCGGCGAAATCATCGAGACCTTTTCCATTCTCACCGTGGACGCCATTCCGGAACTTCAATGGCTCCATCATCGAATGCCACGCATCGTCTCGGGAGCGGAGCTCGAGCAGTGGCTCGATCCCGCCTCCGATCCTGCCGAGCTGACGGAATGGATTGCTCGCCCACCCGAAGTCCGCATCCGCCACCGGGCCGTGACTCGCGACGTGAACTCGCCACAGAATGATTCTCCGGAGCTGCTGGACACTCCGCCTGAAACCGATCTCTTTGGAAACTGGATCGAGGACTGAGCCTGGAGGATCAGGCCGGGCCCGCAAGGAGCTTCTGCAGCAGAGGGTGCTCCGGAAAGCTGCCTCCTGTTTCGAGGATCTGCCGAAGCTCCGCGTAGCTTCCTCTCCATGCGGGAGCCTTCATGCCATCCAGCATGAGGGGAGACACTCTGCGGTATTTTCCGACGATGTAGACCGGCATTCCGATTCGCGTTGCAGGAAGGTCCATGCGGACATCATCTCCGATCAGCAGCGTGGTCGCCGCCTGGAAGCCTTCCTGCTCGAGCACCTCGGTATAGTACTCAGGAGCGGGCTTGCAGGCCTTCATCCTTCGCACGTGCGTGATGGAACGAAACGTGGCGACATCGATTCCCGCCCACTGAAGCCGAAGATGGGCGATTTCCTCGGGCCATACCGGATTCGTCGCGAGCACCATCGGATAGCGTGTCTTCGCCCATTCCAGGAATTCCTTGGCACCCTGGATCGGATAAAAGTGCCGCGAGAGCGCAGGAAAAATCTGGAATATCCCCGCTCGAAGGATCTGCCGTGCCTCCTCCATCGTGACATCCAGCTTGTCGGCCATCAGCGTGACCACCCGCATGTCATTGGTGAACTCGCGATCCGGACGATCGAAGGCCTTCTTGATGTCGATCAATGCACGGAGTGAATTCCGAACGCCGAGGCGCGGACGGAGCCCCGCCACCGCTCTCGCAATAAAGTCGAGAGACAGGAGCCATCCGTTGTTTCCGAGCAGCGTGCCATCGAGGTCGACGAGGAGCGATTCGATCTTCATGACGAAATTCAGGGTAGCAGAACACCTCGAAGCCTTGCCAGAATGGAGGTCATCGCCATGAAGATTTCGCCTGCGAACCGGCGCACCCAAACCGGATCCGGAGTCCTGCTGGAGCTGCGAAAGCCGAAAACCTTGAACGCGCTGGACCTGGACGATTTCGTCGAGATCGAACGGGTGCTCGATGACGCCGAGCGCGACTCGAATGTCCGTTTTCTGGCGATTTGGGCGCCCCTGGATGCCTCGCCCCGAGCCTTCTGCGCGGGAGGAGACGTCCGGCGCCTTCATGACGAGTACCGCCGCTCCGGCACCCTCGACCACGGCTCGCGGTTTTTTCAGGCGGAGTATCGAGTCGACCAGCGAATCTGGAATTTTCCGAAGCCGGTCATCGCGCTCACCCACGGCATCACCATGGGTGGTGGAATCGGGCTGATTCGTGGCGCATCGATCCGCATCGCCTGTGAAACTTCCATCTGGGCCATGCCCGAGATCTCGATCGGACTTTATCCTGACGTGGGTGCGACGTACTTTTTTTCTCGACTGCCGGAAACCTGGGCTGCTTTCCTGGCGCTGACCGGCGCGAGGATTGGAATTGCCGACACCCTGCGGCTCGGACTTGCCACGCATCGCTGCCGGCAGGAGGATCTTCCACGAATCATCGACCAGCTCGATCGACTCACCGCCGAGAGCGTCGGCGCGCTCGACTTCCGGGACGAGTCGATCCTGAAGGCAGTCGGAGCCCTGCTCTCGACTGAATCGCCGGATACCCCAGCACCTACCGCTGCAGCCATCCGCTCGTGGAATCACGATTGGCCGGCCATCGAATCCCTTTTCGGAGATCTTGCGCTCCAGCGCAATGAGCAGGCCGCAACGGCAACCGCCCTTTGGCAGGATGCCCGGCAACTTCGGGACGATCCTTCGACCGGCCCCGAGCTCCGCGAGGCGCTCGACACCCTGCTGTCGGGCTCTCCCGCGTCCGTGCGGCTGATCCTCGAGCAGCTTCGAATCAGCCGAGCCCATCGAGGCCGGGGCCTCGAGGCGCTGCCCTCCGCCTTCGAGTGGGAATACTCGGCATCGATGAATTGCATGAAGCACGGAGACTTTTTCGAAGGGGTTCGATCCAGGCTGGTCGACAAGGACTTTCGTGAACCCGGTCGTCCCCGCTGGAAACACCGCTCGCCGGAGGAGCTCGATCCGGAAGAAATCTCAGTGCTTCTTCCCGGCAAGGTTCCAAGCTAAACAGGAGTGGTCATGGAAAAACGATCCGTCATCGAGCTGATCCGCACCCACCTCGAGGAAGAGCTGGCCGAGCTTCGCTCAGCGGACAGCATTTCGAGCCAACCCGATCCTCGGATCCAGGAGCTCGAACGGGCGCTGCTGATGTATCGGTTCCTGCCCATCCGTGACTTTGACGCAGGCGACGTGGTCGCTCCGGCAAGCCTGTCCGAGCTCGAGCTCTCCGGCAGGAAAATGTGGGTGCTTCTCGTTCCGCAGCACGGTGGCCTCGTCACGCAGTTCGCGGGACAACCTGTTCAGGTCGTGACACCGAACTCTCCGCTGGGCGAAGCCATGCTCGGAAAAAAGCAGGGAGAGTCGTTCCGGGTCCAGGCCGGAACAGGAACGCGCGACTATCGAATTCTCCGGATCCTCTAGCTTCCGATAGGCCGGAACGAAAAGCCCGCTAGCGCTTGAGATTTTTCAAGAGCGTCTCGATCGTGCCCCGCTGCCCCTTGGCCATGTCATCCAGGGTTCGATGCGGAGAATCGATCTCCTCGTAAAGCGTGATCTCGGTTTTTGACGGGCCCAGCCTCCGCATGGCCATCCAGCCGCAGAAGTGCTTGAGCTTCTCCTCGCCGCCACCCTTGCGGTAGCCGATTCGAATCTCATGGCCGCCCGCGGAATCCTGCCTCTCCCAGAGCTCCTGCCAGTCCACACTGATGAACACGAAGGGACGGACGTTCACCTCGACCTTCTTGGCGCGATGACCGGGTTTCTCCGAGGCGATCTCCTCGATCTTGAGTCGAGTGTTGCGGGGATTCTTCAGGTTGACCGGATTCCAGAGCTGCTCGGCGACCTGCTCGATCGAATATTCCACCGTAGTCTGACGGGCCGAAAAAATTCCACCGCCCGAGCGCGCACCGCGAATGACCCTTGTTCCGGCAGCAACACCGTTTTCCGCCACGTTCATCCAGCCCGACTCGATCTTCTGAAGGCATTCATGTGCCTTTGCGGGCGACAAACCCACCTCGGAAGCGTGGACAACCGGAACGAGCGGCGGAAGCTGCCCGACGAGTTTCTTCAAGGCCCCGCGCACGATGTCCAGGATCGATGGGCGAGCCTCCACGTCGATCACCAGGCGAGGACGCTGCTTCACGACAAAGGGTTCCAGCTCGGAATCCGGAACGATCTCAAAATAGCGCTGCCCGGGCTCGCGCTCCTGGAGCTCGAGCTTCCTGAAGAAGGCCTGCCGCTTGCGGCTGTAGTAGAGAATGCCGATGTAGCGAACGAACTGTCCATCCTGCCCCACCTGCACGAGGTTCCATTTGGACGCCCCCTCTTCGGTGGAGGCGTCACGAATCCGGGCACGAACTTCGACTTTCTTTGCATCGTGGACGTAGACCAGAGTCTCATCGGCTTCGATCGCTTCGAGGACCCCTTCGGCTCGAGCAGGCGCCGCCCCCAGGCCAAGCATGCCAAGCAGGGCAAGCACTCCGAGCACTCTTCCGAATTTCCAGCGATAGGGCGTCATGGAGTCCTGTCTACCAAGCTGTTCACAGTTTCTCCACCCCGTGTCAGGATGGGGCCATGCCGAAGACTTACGATGCCCACCTCTTCATCTGCACCAATCGCAAGGGACCGGGCCCGGACGGAAAACCGCGGGCCTGCTGCGCCGCCAAGGACGCCGAACAGCTTCGTGACCGAGTCAAGGCAGAGGCGTCTCGTCGTTTTTCAGGCCAGTCCATTCGCGTGAATGCCTCCGGGTGCCTCGGCGCCTGCGAGGAGGGAATCGCCGCCGTCTGCTACAGCGCCTCGGGAGGCCACTGGCAGGTAAACCTCGAGAACACTCCGGAGTCCTCCGAAGTCCTGCTCCGAACCATCGAAGAGGCACTGGACTCGTGAGCCTTCTGCTCGAACACCAGGATTCCTGCCCGTTCTGCAACGAGCCGGTCCTCTTCTTCATTGATCCGAGCCAGGACGAACAGATCTACATCGAGGACTGCACCGTGTGCTGCCGTCCCATCGAGGTCACGGCGCAGTGCGATCCGGATTCAGGAGAGCTGCTCGCCGTCCAGATCCGGCGCTCGTGAGAGAGACCCTGCCGTGCCGTGAAGGTAGTGCTGCAGCTCTTCGAGCGTCTCGAGACGCTTGACCTCGTCAAACCACTCCAGCCCGCGATGGCGATGAGCCATCCGAATCCACTGCTTGCAGCGCGAAAGCACCGCGGAGGGCACTGGAAAGTACTCGAGCGAAATCTCGATGAACCGATCCACGAGCGGAGCCCACGCTTCGCGCGTCAGCGGAGTCGACTCGCTCGCAGAGTCCGCTGGAAGACCGAGCTCGCGAGCCACCCGATGAACCAGATCCGGATCAGCAAGCGCTCCCCGTCCCATCATGAAGTGCTCGCAGCCCGTTTCGTCCCGACACCTCAAAAAGTCCTCGAAGGTCCAGATATCGCCATTTGCCACCAGCGGCACTCCCACGAGCGCGCTCCGGACCTTTCCAATCTGGGACCAGAAGACAGGTGGCTGATAGGCCGCCATGCGAGTGCGCGCATGGATGGTAATCCAGGAGGCTCCGCCCTCTGCCGCCATTCCCGCATTTTCAAAAATGGCCTCAATGCCATCCCAGCCGAGGCGCATCTTGGCCGAAACCGGAAGGTGCGCGGGAACAGCCCTGCGAACCGTCTCGACGATGGTGCGGATCCTCGAGGGGTGCTTCAGCAGGGTGGCGCCCCCGTCGTGTCGATTCACGGTGGGAGCCGGGCACCCGAAATTCAGGTCGACGCCGGGCGAGCCCATTTCACAGGCCCTGACGGCCGCTTCAGCGAGCTTCTCCGGATCACCGCCGAGGAGCTGAAGCTGCACGAGCGTCCCCGAGGGCGTGCGCGAACCGTTTTCCAGCTCCGGAAGAAACTCGCGGAACGTTTTTCGGGGAGGAACCTCCTGGCTCACGCGCAGGAACTCGGACACGCAATGGGTCAACCCTCCCCGCTCGGTCATGAACCGGCGCATGGGGTAGTCCGTCACGCCCTCCATGGGGGCAAGAACGAGTGAGGGTTTTCCAGGTTGAATCACGTGCGCTGGGGTACCATAACGTGTGCCTGGCCGACACCCGCTGATTCAAGTTCGAATCGTTTCCAGGTATTCCACCCATTTGATCGCTTCGTCACGCATCGGATCGTTCTCGCCGAACAGCTCTCCCAGGGCGCTGATTCGGGCCAGAGCCTCCGCAAAGTTCCGCTTGAGGCGTACCTCGCCGAGCAGGGTCCAGAATTCCCATCGAATCTGCTCACGAGCCAGGGCCTTCCACGGTTCCGGACCACTGGACAGGAGCCCCTTGGTGCGAACGCGTTTTTCGAGGGCCGACAGCATCCATCGTTGCGGCCTCAGGTACCGCTCGTCAGTCAGGTCCTCCACCTGGGCAAGCTTTCGAAGCTGCCCCTCCACCTGGTCGATCAAAGCGGGAAACTGAAACGCAAGCGGTTGCCGGAGCCCACGCGCTACGGCCCTCTGGTGGTACTCCCACTTCTGCCGCCTCACGCTTAGGGCATCTCCAGAAAGCCGCGAGAGCCATCGGTCGGACTCGCGCAGTCGCATCCAGTAGACCAGAGCCTCCACGGCCGTGGGTGAGCGTGCCTCGCGGACCAGGGCTTTCCACAGAAGGGGGTCACGCCCCAGCTCGAAACGATTGGCAGCGTCCAGGACCCAGCGGTCCGGACGCTGGTAGAACCGCCACTTTCCCCAACGACGAAAAAATCGAGCAAGCGAGATCACTGCAGGCACAGGGGGACGTCCGCCGAGCGAGTAGACCGTGACCTCGAGGTCGGTGAGCGGGCCGGCATAGCCCAGCGCCAGCCCATTCCGGGCCCAGGCCAGGCATTTGCGCGACGAAAACAGGTAGACCAGAAACCGCGCCATCCGAAGGAGCAGGAAGGTGCGAAGCCGCACGAACCAGTTCCGCGATTCCTTGCTCGTCGAAGCGGCGAGTGCCGCAGATGCCTCCGTGCCTGCAGTCTGCATTCTCCTTCAGCGTAACAGCGGCAGCGACTGATGACAAACGGAGGGGCCTCTTTGCAATTGAACCCCGCGCGTTCCGCGTCCATAACCTCAGGCATGAGTGAATCTCGTCGAATCGTGTTCGTCAGACCGGAAGGCCGTTTCGAAGTGGATTTCTGCGAGGCTCAGCTGAATCTGCTCGCGCACGCGCAGGCCATCGAGCTGGACGTCGGCAGCCGCTGCGGTGGACACGGCATCTGCGGAGGCGACCGCGTCAAGATCGAGCTCTCGCCCGAGGAGAGAGAGGCTCGCCTGTCGCGAGTGACCGCCGATGAACTCGAGCACCTGACGGAAGAGGAGCTCCGAGAGGGCTGGCGGCTGGCCTGCCAGTGCTTTCCTCAGCCGGGCACCACTTCGCTCGTGGCTCAGGCCCCGCACGGACGCTGAAAAGAAAAAGGCCCTGCAGGATTGCTCCGACAGGGCCTTTTCACAGGTCAGGCTGGTAAATTAGTTCTGGATCGCGAGCGTGAAGCCGGAATTCCGGGCATCGTTTTCAGACAGGAAGAAAACCCGATCGCACACCGGCACACTCTTGTAATCCTTCGGCTGCACATACTGTTTGGTGCGGTAGTTGCCGACAAACTTGTCGGGGCTCCGCTTCTGATGCTTCAGGCGGAACTCGAAAGGCATCTCACGGAGCGGATTGGCAGGATCAAAGACTCCAATGCCGGCATTCTGAGCGGATTTGCAGGCTGACATGATTTCTTCGGCGTGAAGCTCTTCGAAGTGTTCTTCGGTGCATCCGCCGACTTCGCAGATGAGGTAGCTGATGGCCTGGCCCTGGCGGACCTGCTCGATATTGGTGTTGGTACCGTTGATGACCACGTGGCCCAGCGTGCGGCCGTACTTGTCCCGGCCGAAATCCTCGAGCTCCACGCGGTCGCCCTTCCTGAGGAGATTTTGGAGCGACGTGGAGGCATCCTTACCCCAGGGAAGCTGGGCGACCGGCCCGCGGTCCGTGATCAGGTGCGATTCAGGAGAGTCGATGCCCTGCATGCGGATCTTGACGATCTGGTTCTTGGCATCTTTTGCGTGAACCGTATCTCCGTCGACCACCTTCTCGATGGTCACTGCACGAATCTGAACTGCAGCAATTGCAGTCGTGAAAAACGAACCCGTCATCAGCACTACTGCGGCGGCAACTCCAGCGAGCGTCTTGATCATCGTCTTTTCCCCTATACCGGGCACCCTATGACGCCGAACGCATTCTTTCCAACTAAGAAATTAAACTTGCCCAAATGGAATAATTACGCCTTCAGAGCGCCGTGTTTCTGACACAAGGCGAGCTTTATTTGGCCCGCGATTTGGAGTCTTTCAGAGCATGAAGAGCACCCTTGCCATGGGCCGATTCGGGCTCGGTCTGATCTTTCTGATCTCCGGAATTTCCAAGGTCCTCAACTATGACTCGACCCTTCAACTGATGGTAGATCAAGGGGTTGGCGGTGCGTCGATCCTGCTGCCGGTAGCCACCGGAATGGAGATCCTCGGCTCGATCGCCCTGATCCTGGGATACCGCATCCAGCTGGCCTCACTGCTTCTGGCGGCCTACCTCGTCCCGGTGACGCTGATGTTCCACCGGTTCTGGGCGCTCACTGGAGACGCGCGTCAAATCCAGACGATTCAATTCCTGAAGAACCTCTCGATCCTGGGTGGACTCGTCCTGACCTACGCCTATCAGCGCATTCTCGACTCCTTCACTGCAGGAACCCTGACCACCATCCGACGCGACACCTACGAACGCCGCCGCGCGGGCTAAATGGTCGGGCCCACCTTTTGGTTCAAATCTGCGTCAAAATTTTGGGGAACTCCTCGCGTTTCAGTTCAAGAGACCCTAAACTCGGGGCATGAATACTCCCGCATGGATGCATCTGACGGAGTGGGGAGCACGCCTCACTCTCCTGGCACTCGTAGTCCTTTCCATTCTTTCGATTGCCATCATCCTGGATCGTCGAAAGCTCTTGAGATCGCGAGTGGAGCCGGCGGCCCTTGCTGACCTGAAGGCGGCGATCCGAAACGGAAAACCCGCAGCGACCAGCTCCAGAGACTCCGTTGTCTCGCGTTACCTGACCCTGCTCGGCAGCTCGCTGGGACAGGCCCCCACCGAGGCTGTTGACCGCGCGACACGAAGCTTCCTGGCCGAGGAACGACAGCAGCTCGAGCGCGGCCTGACCTTCCTGGCCACGATTGGCTCCAACGCGCCTTTCATCGGTCTCTTCGGAACGGTGCTCGGCATCATCCAGGCCTTCGGCGAGCTGTCCTCGCAGCAGTCCGGATCGGCTTCCGTGATGTCCGCCATTTCCGAAGCGCTGGTCGCGACGGCAGTGGGCCTGCTCGTGGCCATACCGGCAGTGGTGGCCTTCAACCTTTTCCAGCGCCGGATCCGTGAAATTCTGGTTCCCTGCGAGATCCTTCGAGACGAGTTCCTCGCCCATCGCGGCCGAAAGGATTGAGCCATGGCGGCCGAACTTCCGCAGGGAGATTTCGCGGATGAAGGATCAGCTCCGATCAGCGCGATCAACGTCACTCCGTTCGTCGACGTCGTTCTCGTCCTGCTGGTGATCTTCATGATCACGGCTCCGGCGATGATGCGAGAGACGCTGGGCATCCGGCTTCCGAAGGCATCGAGCACGGAAGGCGCGCAGCCCCAGACGCTTGCGATTGCCATCAATGAGCAGGGACAGATCCTGCTCAACGGAAAGCTCTCGAGCAGCGAAGAGCTTCAGCTCGAGGCAGAATCCGCGATCAAGGCCAATCCCTCCGTGCAGGCACTGATCGCTGCCGACGAAAACTCGAAGCACTCCGCGCTCGTGTCCGTCGTCGATGCTCTGAAAACGGTCGGGCTGGAGCGTTTTGCCATCCAGGTGGCGAGGCCTGAAAGAAAGCCGGAGAGCCAGCGCTGATGTCGCAGCACTCCGCAACGATCGATGGATTGGATTCGAGAGCCCTTCGCGGTTCGATCCTGATCCATGCAGGAATCGCGGCGCTGTATCTTCTTGCCGTCGTGCTGCCTCGCCTCGTTTCAGATCGCGGGCCACTCGAAAAGATCGACTTCGACGTGATCGACGCTCCGAAGGTGGCGCCCCAGCCGCTGGAAGCTGCGCCGCCGAAGCCGAAACAGGAGGCCGCCAAGCCGCGCTCGGTCTTCGGCCTTTCTCGGAAAGCGATCACCGGCTCGGACTCATCGGCCCCCTCCAGCAAGGCAGGAAACACGCTGGCCAAGGAGCAGGACCAGGAAAAGCTGCGTGACGACGACGCCGACTCGCTTCCGATTCCGACGGACGAGTACCTCGTGAGCCAGATGCCGGTCCTCCTTTCCGACTTTCGCGTGCCCTACCCTCCTGATGCCCGAAAGGCCGGAGTCCAGGGCGCGGTCATTCTCGATCTGCTGATCGACGGCGAAGGACGCGTGCGCCAGGCCGCCGTGGCACAGAAGCTTTTTCCTTCGCTCGATGAAGCCGCCCTGAAGGCGGCATCGGGCCTGAAGTTCAAACCGGCGCGAGTCGCCGAAAAAACCGTCGCCGTAAGGATTCGCTATGCGTACCGATTCGTCCTGGAGTGATCCCATCTTTCCGACGCTCGCGTGCCCTCGTGCCGGAGCGGCAATGGTCTTGGCTCTCGCCTCTCTGCTTCTTGGCGGTTGCGGAAACGACAACCTGGATGAGTCTCAGCAGCTGGGTCCTCTTCGCGTGCTGGCACTTGTGGCCGATCGCCCGGAGGTGACCATTGATGACGCGACTCCGGTGAGCATCACGGCATGGATCAGCGATTACGACAAGGGAGGCCAGCCGGGCCGGAGTCTGCAGTATGACTATGCCGTCTGTCCGGATCCAGGAATTGCGTACGGAGTGGAGCCGAGATGCCCGACCGCCACACGGTTATCCTTCGGAGACAGTGTTCCCATTGACGTCAGCCCCATGACCTCGCTCAACGCTTACACCGCCGCCTTATTCACGCAGGCCGTGATCATTCCCACAACCGCAGTTGCTCCGTGGAACCTGTACTGGTCCAGCAAGACTGCAGCCGAAAAATCCAATGGTGTCGCCCTCCTCGTGACCTTCAGGATCAGCTCCGGCAGCGAAGAAACCACGGCCTTTCGTCGAATCACCATCACCACCCGCTCCGGCGCGGCACTCAACCAGAATTCGCTGGCGATTACTGGCATCACCCCTTCCAGCCTGCCGACCAGCGAAGGCAAGGTCAGCCCCAATCTTGCGGCAACCGCGGACAATTACACCATCACCACCAGTGACGGAACGGTCGTGAATCGAACCGAGAAACTGACCGTGAGCTGGTACACCACTGCCGGCGAATTCAAGTTCAATCGTACGGACGGCGGCTCCGCCAACACGTGGACGCCGCCGACCAGTGGCACCGCCAAAGTGTTTTTGTTCCTGCGCGATGACCGAGGAGGAGTGAGCGATGCGTTTTCACTCTAAGCTCTCTTCCATCCGCAGGCTCTCCAGCTCGCTCGCACTCGGCGGCGCCCTCATGGGCGGCAGCCTGATCTCGGCCAGCACTACTGAAGCGGCTCCACTCGAAGGCATTCTGCGCGAACGCGGCACCCGTAATCCGCTGGCCGACGTTTCGGTATTCGTGCTTCCTCACAAGCTCAAGGCCACGACCGACGCGCAGGGGCGATTTCGCTTCGAAGATGTGCCGGAGGGCCCGATCAGCTTCGTCGTGAATGCAGCGGGCTTCTTGAAACTCGAGGAGCAGGACTTCGCCGCCGCGCCTACCGTGGCGGGAGCCGACTCCAGGGCGCTGCGCGAGCTCTTCGTCGAGCGCACCGCCTACGGCACCTACGAAACCACGGTGACGGGACGGGCGGATCGGCGTGATGACTCGCGCCGAACGCTGAAGGCATCGCAGGTGAAGACGCTGCCCGGAGCCGGAGGTGATCCGCTCAAGGCCATCCAGAATCTTCCGGGCGTGAACCGCCCCGCGCCGTTCAGTTCGCAGGTCATCATCCAGGGGGCAGCCCCACGCGATACCCGCTACCTGATCAACGGACACGAAGTGCCGATCATCTTCCACTTCGGCGGCCTGAGCTCGGTCGTCCTGCCGGATGCACTCGATCGTGTGGATTACCTCACTGCAGGCTATGGCCCCGAATACGGACGTGCGCTCGGCGGCCTCGTCGGAGTCTGGACGCGAAGCCCGCGAACCGACCGCGTGCACGGAATGGCTTTCGTCGACCTGATCAACGCAGGCGGATACGTCGAAGGCCCTGCCGGAGAAAAGGGACGCTTCCTGATCGGCGCGCGCCAGAGCTACATTGGCGCCATCCTGGGCGCAGTGGCCGGCGACAACGATGCCTTCAACTTCACCCTGGCCCCGACCTTCGGCGATGTGGTCGGCATCTACGAACGCCCGCTCACCGACCGCGATGAGTTCAAGATCGTCACGGTCGGCTCGAGCGACAATCTGTCCTTCGTGCTCAAGCAGCCGGTGGGCACGGACCCGAGCCTTCGTGGAAACTTCAACACGACCACCCGGTTCTTCCGCATCATCCCCGAACTCCAGCACACCCACAGCTCGCGAACCCGCTCGCGCTGGTCGCTCGGAATCGGCCGCGACTGGATCAAGTTCAACACGAGCGAAAACAACTTCAAGATCTTCACCTGGTCACTGACGACGCGCGGAGAGGTCGAACGCGAAATGTCCGACCGCTGGACGGCGCACTGGGGCTTCGACAACGCCTATACCTGGGCTCGAGTCGACATCCTGCTTCGCGACGTCTTCTTCGACGGCGGCGTAGGAAACCCCTTCAGCAGCGGCGAACTTCGAAACGCCGGCGTGGACAACAAGCAGGTGCGAATCGGTGCCTACTGGCGCAACGAAGTGCGGATGACACCGTACTGGACCCTGCTTCCTTCGGTTCGTCTCGAGACCATCCGAAGCAACTCGAACAACGTTCGCGAAGTCTTTCCGCTCGCACGACTGGCTTCACGCTACGCGCTCAGCGATTCGCTCACGCTTCGAGCGGCCACAGGACGCTATGTCCAGGCTCCACAGCCGCAGGAAATTGATCCGACCTTCGGCAATCCGGACGTACGCTCGCCGACCTCGTGGCATGGCTCGCTGGGGTTTGAAAAAGACTTCCGACAAGGAAGCTCCACGGGCTGGCGCTGGAGCGGCGGAGCCTTTTACCGAGACTTCAACAGCCTCGTCGTCCCCTCCGCCACGGCCGTGGTGCGCAATGGACAGACGGTTCCGGAGAACTTCAACAACGCGGGCGAAGGACGCGCCTATGGCGTCGAAAATCTCCTGCAGATGGATTTCGCACCGTGGACGGGATGGCTCTCGTACACTGCGGCTCGCAGCACGCGCCGGCAGCCGGGACAGATCGAATATCCCTTCCAGTTCGATCAAACCCACCTGCTGACGGCGATCGCTGCAGTGGATCTGCCTCGAAACTGGAGGATCAGCTCGCGCATTCGATACGCCACCGGAAATCCGACCACACCCATCGTCGGCGCCACCTACGACGCCGACAATGACGTCTACTTTCCGAATCGCGGAGGATTTTACTCGGAGCGTCTCCAGCCGTTTCTCCAGCTCGACATGCGCTTCGACAAGAAGTGGATCTACAAGACCTGGATTCTCTCCGGCTATCTCGACATTCAGAACGTGACGAACCGGAAGAACCTCGAAGCCGTGCAGTACTCGTACAACTTCCAGCAGCGCGACGTGGTCGGCGGCCTGCCGATCATTCCGACGCTCGGGGTGCAGGCGGAGTTCTAGTCAAGACACGGCGGCCAGTGCTAAATGGTCTCATGCCGCACAACCTCGACTTGATTCTGACGCTCACGGGAGGCCTCACGGCGGCCCTGGCATTCGGCTTCATCACCCAGTGGCTCCGACTCTCTCCGATTGTCGGTTATCTTCTCGCCGGCATCGTCGTCGGGCCTTTCACTCCCGGATTCGTGGCGAACCAGAACATTGCATCCCAGAGCGCCGAGATCGGCGTCATTCTCCTGATGTTCGGCGTCGGCCTGCATTTCCGTATTGATGACCTGCTGGCCGTACGGAAGGTCGCCATCCCGGGTGCGCTCGTGCAGATCGTCTCTGCGACTGCACTAGGCGCCATGGCGACACTCGGCCTCGGCTGGTCCTGGAGCGCCGGGATCGTCTTTGGGATGGCGATCTCGGTAGCGAGCACCGTCGTGCTCACGCGAGTCCTGACCGACAATCGCGAGCTGCATACCCCCACGGGCCACATTGCCGTTGGATGGCTGATCGTCGAAGACCTGTTCACGGTGCTGGTCCTCGTGATGCTGCCGGCGCTGGTCGGCAAGGATCCGGACACTGCCGGCACCAGCGTGACCATGACCCTCGGCATTGCCGTGCTGAAGCTCGCGGTGCTCGTGCTGGTCACCTTCATGCTGGGCGGCCGCATGATTCCGCGCCTTCTCGGATACGTCGCCCGAACCGGATCTCGCGAGCTTTTCACGCTGACCGTCCTTGTCCTGGCTCTCGGAATCGCCGTCGGCTCGGCCAAGCTTTTTGGAGCTTCGATGGCGCTGGGAGCATTCCTTGCCGGGATGATCGTCGGACAATCCGATTACGGGGCAAGAGCGGCATCGGACGCATTGCCCATGCGTGATGCCTTTGCCGTTCTGTTTTTTGTCTCCGTGGGGATGCTCTTCGATCCGTCGACGATCCGCACCGGCTGGCCCCTGATGCTGTTTACTCTGGCGATCATCCTCATCGGCAAACCGGTGGCTGCACTCGTGGTGATGTGGGTGCTGAAGAAGCCCCTGCGCTCTTCGCTGGCTGTGGCCGTGTCTCTTGCCCAGATCGGCGAATTCTCGTTCATCCTTGCCGTGCTCGCGAGCTCGCTGGGCATCCTGCCGCCTGAGGCATTGAATGCGCTGGTGGTAGGCTCGATCCTCTCCATCACCTTGAATCCAGTCCTCTACCAAAGAATTGATCCGACCCTGCGCCGGCTCGAAAAATGGGGACTCCTTCCTTCGAAAAGGCTCGACCAGTCCACGGTGCCGGAGCAGACGCCCGGCGACTCGGACAGAGTCGTGGTGGTCGGCTTCGGCCCCGTGGGTCAGACCATCGGCAGGATCCTGCGAGAGAACGGCTTTGAAGTCGTGGTCATTGAAATGAACATCGACACGGTCCAATCGCTTCACGGCTCAGGACAACAGGCAATCTATGGAGATGCTTCACAGCGAGAGATCCTTCATCATGCGGGCGTCGAAACCGCCGCGGGCCTGATCATTTCCGCCTCGGAAGTGGACGCGACGGAGGTGGTCCGAGCTGCGCGAGAGCTCAATCCGAAAATCCGAATCCTCACGCGCTCGCGGTACCTGAAGGAAACGGAATCTCTGCGACGCTCGGGCGCCGACGCCATTTTTTCGAGCGAAGGAGAGATCGCCCTGTCCATGGCCGGATATTTGATGGAGCAGCTCGGCGCAACCGATGAGCAGATCGAACGCGAACGCGACCGGGTTCGAGAGGAGCTCTTCCAGTAGGAACGGATTTTGAACCGCGGCTCACGCGCCTCGATGACGAGGCGCAATTGGAGCCCGATATATGCCCTTTGAATCACGCACCCTGTTGTCCACTGTTCTATTTGCAACGATCTTCTCGTGCGCGGGTCGCGCCGGAGCCGTGCAAGTTGAGATCACCCCGGATGGCTACTCGATCGAAGAAGTCGAGCTGCTGAAATCGATCGCTCTCGAGAGCCCGGAGCTTCAAAAAAAGATCGGCAAAAATCGCTTCCGAATCCTCGAAACCCACGAGGCCTCCAACCAGGCCCCGAAGGAAGTGGAGCTCGATCCCGGTGACGTCCGATTCATCGGCTATGACTACGATTCGAATCGCACGCTCGAGATCCGGATGGCTCGCGGAGGGGTAATTGTCCAGGAGGCCGAGGAGCTCGACCATGTCGAGCCGCCCTACCCCAGTCCGGAAGAAATTGACGATGCCATTGCGCTCATCAGGAACGACCCGTACTTCGGCCCGCTTGCGGCTGACTGGCGTCCGTACGAGGCCATGCCTCCCCTGGTTCCGAATACTCCCGAGCTTGGCGAAGATCGCATCATCTCGATCGGCCTGCTGCCGGAACAGCATGCTCCGCACTCTCTCGCGCATGAAATCGTCGGCGTGAATCTGTCACGCCGAACCATCGTGCGCTTTCCGACCGGCGCGCCTCCGACAGCCTTGGTCGGTCCAAAGGTCTGCGCGCCCCGCAATGCCGGCCAGGCCAACACCGCTCGAGGCGTGGGTGGCTCCGCGACGCTGAACATTCGCGATGATGCCGGAGATTCGATCTGGAGCTTCCAAGTCCTTCGTCCCTCCGTCAGCAGCGGCACGCGCGGTTCGGGGCTCGATCTTCGCACGATCCGTTACCGCGGAAGACTCGTGGCCTCGCAGATCCACACTCCGATCGTGAACGTCCAGTATGCCCGCAATGTCTGCGGGCCCTATCGCGACTGGCAGTATTCAGAGAACCCATTCCTGGCCAAGGGCACGCTCATCGCGCCGGGAATCCTGCGCGCCGAGGGGCATCCGACGACCATTCTCGAGTCGTTCCGCGACTATGGAAATTATCGCGGAGTCGCAGTCTCCACTGAAGGAAATGTCACTCGACTGGTCACCGAAATCGCCGCAGGCTGGTATCGCTACCAGGTCGAGTACCTGTTCCATCCCGATGGCCGGATCCAGCCGCGCTGGGGATTTGCCGCGATCCAGGACAGCTGCACCTGCAACCTTCACTTCCATCACGCCTACTGGAGAATGGACTTCGATCTCGACGAGGACACCGGCGATCGAATCGAGATCGGCGATGGCTCACGCTGGCAGCTCATCAGCCGCGAATCGAAGCTGCTGCGCCGTCCGGGACAGGAGCTGCTCCGAGTGCTCAACCTGAAGTCCGGACTGCAGGCCATCATCGAACCTGGAGAGCGTGACGGCACTGCCGATCTTTTCG
>JBIIXZ010000211.1:0-4609 GCA_044347055.1 Bdellovibrionia bacterium
CCGGGCCTTCCCTCCGGCCTCTGGGTCGTCGCAACACCCATCGGCAATCTTTCCGATTTGTCCTCGCGCGCGAGGATGGCGCTGGAGCACGCCGACTGGATCGCGTGTGAGGATACTCGGCGGACTCGCTCCCTGCTCTCCGCACTCGGAATTTCCTCGGCACGCGAAGGGGGGGGAGATCGTCTTCGGCGGTATGATCGGCATACCTCCTCGGAGGTGGCCGAAACATGGGCGCGAGAGATACGGGAAGGACGACAATCGGTCGCGATCGTCTCTGACGCCGGAACTCCAGGGATCAACGATCCAGGCGCACTTTTGGTGAAGCGTGCCCGGGAATCCGGAGTGCGAGTGACGCCAATCCCGGGTCCTTCGGCTGTGCCGGCATTCCTCAGTGTCACGGGCTGGCCGGACGCTGACTGCTTTTGTTTCCAAGGGTTTCTGCCACGGCAGAAGAAGGCACTCGAAGAGTCGCTCGAGGCGACCGCCCAGTGGGCCCGAGCCACGGGACGCGGATGGATTTCGGTCTGGTTCGAGAGCCCGGAGCGGGTCAGCGAATCCCTGGCGCTGATGGCATCGATCTTTTCCCATGACGAGGGCGTGGAGATTGCGGCCTGCAAAGAGTTAACGAAAATTCACGAGAAGCTCTTCCAGGGGGCTCCGTCCGCCGTTTCCGCCACGGTTTCCGAAGAACTCGAGCGAGAGGGAGCGCTCGGGGAGTGGGCCATTGCCATCAAGTTTCCAGCAGTTGACGCGATTGTTTCCAAAACTGCATCTCAGGAGGAGTGGGCGCGTACGCTTCAATGCCTTCAAGATGCCGGCGTGAAGGATTCGGAATCCGCCCGCATCATCAGTCACCGATTTGGCGTTTCGCGCGACGAAGCCTATCGACAGGCAATCGATCTCAAAAAAAATCGGAGGGGGGGTTGACGCCCTCTCGTTGCCCCGTACACTCAAGAGTGTGGTTGTGGTTTGAATCCAAGGACGGGTTCAAGGGAGAAAAAAATTTCTCATTCTCGTGGGCCTCAGTGCAGTCAGGATGACGTCGCACTGAGGCTTTTTTCATTTTAAAACCATCATTTCCGTCTCATCGCCGGTTTGATTCCACGGCAGTCGCCTGCTAAGGTCGACCCGTCATGGCATGGTTTGATGATCTGAAAACGCCGCGCATCAAGTCGGTGAATCTGCAGGATTCCGAGAAGGTTTCTCGTGTGCCCGAAGGGCTCTGGATCAAGTGTCCCTCGTGCGCCGAAATCCTCCAGTCGAAGTCTCTCAAGGATAATCTCGGCGTCTGTCCGGAATGTTCCCACCATTTCCGGGTTTCGGCTGCAGAACGAGTGTCGATGCTGAGCGATGAGGGCAGCTTCGAGGAGTATGCCGATGATCTGGTGTCCATCGATCCGCTCGAATTTGATGACACTAAATCGTATAAGCAGCGCCTCCGCTCGGCTGCCGGATCGACGGGGCTCCGCGACGCATTTGTGGTCGGAAAGGCTCGTTTGAAAGGTCTTCCGTTCCATCTGGGCGTTTTCGAGTTCAAGTTCATGGGCGGCAGCATGGGCGTCGTCGTAGGCGAGAAGGTTGCCCGGCTTTTCGAAGGGGCGCTCCAGGACAAGGTGCCTGCGGTCGTTGTTTCGGCGTCCGGTGGTGCGCGCATGCAGGAAGGAATCCTCTCGCTGATGCAGATGGCGAAGACCAGTGCGCTCGTCGATGAGCTGCGCCGCCAGGGCATTCCCTATATTTCCATCCTCACGGACCCGACCACCGGAGGCGTGGCTGCTTCTTTTGCCATGCTGGGAGACATCATCCTCGCGGAACCGAACGCCCTGGTGGGGTTTGCCGGCCCGCGCGTGATCGAGCAGACCATCCGCCAGTCGCTGCCTGACGGGTTCCAGCGCAGCGAATTTCTCCTGAAGCATGGGTTCGTGGACCGCGTGGTGGGTCGCAAGGATCTTGCGGGCGAACTGCATCGCTGGATGCTCTTCCTGGGCCGTTCCACCTGCCGTTTTCCCGCGGAATGCCTCGCCTGATCCTGAAAGCGGCTCTCCTTGTCCTTGCCTTGCTGTCGGCGATTCCGGCGAAAGCCGAGTCGCCGCTCCATTGGTCCGGCCGCAAGCAGGTCTGGGATCGAAAGATCAATGTAGTGACCCTCTCAGGCTCTGCGACGCTGGTGCAGCCCGGAGAGGTCCTTTCAGCGGATGAGATGCAGATCGACCTCCAGCGTCGGACTGTCTCCGCTCGAGGCCATTGCGTCTTCATCTCGCGTGACCTGATCATGCAGGGACAGACGATGGAGTTCAATCTGGACACCAGAAATGGAACGATCCTGGGAGGGCGGGTCTCCACGGAAAGTTTTACGATGGCCGGAGAACGAATCTCCCGCCTGGGGGCCGGCAGGTTCCAGGCCACTCGGGCCGAATACACGACTTGCAAGAATTGCCCGCAGAGCTGGTCGTTTTTTGGTGAGGAAGTGGATCTCACCTTTGGCGGCTATGCGCGCCTCAGTTCAGTGAGGGGTAAGATCGCTGATGTTCCGGTCACCTGGTTTCCCTACCTGATCTTTCCATTGAAAACCTCTCGGCAGAGCGGACTGCTTCTTCCCCGATTTCGACTTTCAGGCGCTGACGGCTTCGTGTTCGTCCAGCCATTTTTCTGGGCGTTGTCGCGCAGTGCGGATTTGACTCTCGCAATAGGAAGCTATTCACGCCGCGGATTCCGCGCAGAGGTCGAAGGGAGATATCGCCTGACGGACTCCAGCGAGGGACAGGCGAACTTTTTTTTTCAGCGTGATGAGACGTACATTCCGGTTCGCAGGAATTTCGCCCAGGGCAGTCTCTTGGAGCTCGGAGCGACTCCTTCGCGGTGGGCATTCCAGCTGAAACAGCAACAGAAGATCAGTTCAGCATGGGACCAGAAACTCGAGATTCTTGAGGCGCGTGATACCGACTATGTCTCGCAGATTGGAGATATCCCGGGTCAGAATGATTCCGTCCTCGGATCGGCCATTTCATTCACGCGAACGGGAGCCCAGTCCAGCGTGGTTCTTTCCGCCAATCGGTACCGCAATCGCCTCGGTGAGGATCCTCTGAGGTTCGATTCCGCGCTGGTGCAGCCTCTGCCGGCGTTGACTTTGACCACGAACGAGCGGCCGCTTCCGTATGGGTTCACGGGAGGCATGACTTTGGGAGTTTCCAGGTTTTCGCGATCTTCGGGCAGCTTTGATCCCGACATCATCGGTGACCCCTCTCCACTGCTTTCAGGTGGCGCGCCTCGCCCGGGAGTGGATCCGCTGCGAAAAGCCACTCGGTTCACCCTGATTCCGAAGCTTTATTCTTCACTGGATTTGATTGATGGCGTCTCGATCGTGCCTTCTGCCGAGTATCGTGCCAGTTACTACTCCTTTGGCAGTGACTCCGGGGTCGAGGCGTTGTCACGAGGCTATCTGCTGACACAGCTTGATCTTTCGGCTCAGTGGGAGCGTCGCTATGGAAAAGCGTTCAAGCACTTCGTTCGCCCTCGGCTGACGTACTCGCTGATTCCCTCCGTGCAGGATTCCGGAGGGCATCCGTTCGTTCGGCAAATTCAGTATGCGCAGAGCCGCGGACTCTCCGGTTACAACTTTGACAACCTCGACATCATTCCCCGCGATACAGCTCGCTCCTACAACAACTACTTTCTGCCGCTCGGCAACGCGCTCACTCTCGGGCTGACGAGTCAGCTCATCGGCAAGCGAGGCGAGGGGGGCTACTCGCGACTTCTGGAGTTTTCGGCCGGACAAACGGTGAATTTTCGTGAGTACAGGCTCTCTCGAGAAACTCGCCAGCCATTCTCACGATTTGCCAGCTCGCTCATCATGGAGCTGCAGCGGTTCTCCTCCACGGTGAACTACTTCTATTACCCGTACGCTCGTCCCGACGCGCCCAGCAACCGGAACAAGGTCAGCTCGACCATTGCCTGGAGCTGGCAGCGAGGCCTTCGAAAGCGGGTTTTGGAGTTTGACCGCAGCATCAGCCTCGGGTACCAGTACGACCGTTTGGACGGAATCAACAGGATCAAGAACCTCAACGGATTGGTCCGTTTTTCCGTGACGGACTCCATCCTTCCCTACGCGGGGCTGGATTATCACCTGCGGACGGAAGAGGGTGACCCTTCCAAGCTGCAAAGGGCCAATGTTGGAGTGACTTTCCAGAGTCTCTCGCAGTGCTGGCGTGCAACCGTGAATCTCTCGCGCACACTGGAGCGCCCCGGCACGACGCTGGACTTTGACCTCGGGCTGAATTTGACCGGCGACGGATTTGGAGAGTCGCCGGTTTCCGTTCCTCGCTGATTGCGGTTATCTTCAGTTCATGAAGACCTCATATCCGGATCTGGTGCTTGCCCATCTCGCTCGTCAATTGGAGTGCAATCGCGCGGTCATGGATACGATCCGAGATCAGCTCTCACAAATCGTGAGCGATGGCGGCTTCCTTCTCGCTGCCGGAAGCGGTCACTCCGCGATCTTTGCTATGGAACTCTACCATCGAGCAGGCGGACCGAGTTTCGTTCTCCCCGTTGCCGACGTGACGAGCCTTCCTCTTTTTGGTCCCGCCAAGGCCCGCGCTGCCGAGAGGAC
>JBIIXZ010000212.1:0-4598 GCA_044347055.1 Bdellovibrionia bacterium
GCTGCTCCGACGCAGAAGCTGCTCCGACGCAGAAGCTGCTCCGACGCAGAAGCTGCTCCGACGCAGAAGCTGCTCCGACGCAGAAGCTGCTCCGACGCATTATTACTCTCTAAATAATTAGTATGTTTGCGCTAAAATCAATTTTGCGAAAAAATTAAAATTCGCTAAATTCTTCCCATGGCACTGACTCGAATGACCGCCGATCACATGAAATGCGCTCTCGCGCGGCTGGACGAACTTCTTGAGCAGCCTGTGACCCTGATCATGGGCGGGGGTGGGGCAATGATCCTGGCGCACGGTTTTCCGCTCGCGACCACCGATATCGACGCCGTTCCAAGAGGAATGGAGATCGCCGCCCTCGACGTGCTCGTGAAAAAGATCGCCGCCGAGCAGGACCTGATGCCCGACTGGCTGAATCCCTACTTCTCGACTTTTGCGCACACGCTTCCGGCGGATTACGGTGGCCGACTGGTCGAGGTCTTCTCTGGCCGTTACCTGCGCGTGCAGGCGTTGGGCCGTGACGAAATGCTGATCATGAAGTGCTTCGCTCATCGGCAGAAGGACGTCGGGCACGCCAAGGCTCTGGTCAGGAGCGGAGCAAATCTCGATCGCGTCCAAAAGCGGATCGAGGAACTGCTCGCGAAAAAGATTCCCGGTGCTCGCGAGGCGCTCGACTTTTTCGACGACATCCTCGATCAGTGCGAGGGCCCGTGATGCGTGGGATTGAAAAGATTCCCGGAATCCAAGAGCTGGAACGGGCCTACGCCGAGCTCCAGTCTGCACGCAACGCACTTCCTGCTGCACGTCTCGTCGAGCTTTCGCAGTGGAGCCGTCTGGATGCGCGCCTGGCCGAACAGGTGGTGACCCACCTCGTCCGGTTCTGGAAAAGCCTTCATGTCGGCGAATTGCGCTTGGCCCTGAATTCGGCGGTATGGCCCGCGACCTTGGGAGTGCTGCTCGGGCACGCGCGACTTCACCCGGAACTGGAGCGAGCGGATCGTCGTGCCTTCGCAGGCATGATCGAGGCCGTGATGGCGGGTCTTCCGATCGGCGATGGTGGAACGTTTTTCATCGGCACTCGGGCCTTCGCGGGCCAAGAGCAGCAACGAGACGCCGAGCTGAGCAGCAAGCCCTACAGCTCCTGGGGATACCTGGGCCGAGACCTGCTCTTGAATAAGGCTTCGAGGAGTCGCCGGACGGTGCACTCTGCGGAGCAGCGGCGCCGGGTTCTCGACGGATTGGTGGAGCGCTGCGAGAGCGAGGGGCGGCCTCTGACCACCAGCGAATATCGGGCCGCCCTGGGCGAGCGGATCAGCCCGAGGCTTGCCGAGCTTGATCTCCGCGCGCATCCGCGTCTTGTTCCGCGCGGGGAGACCCGGGGCAGGTTTTTTCTCGTGCGCCCCGTTCGAGCGCGCCGGCGCAGGGCATGAAGAGCCGCGTTGGCAGGTTCGGCTTGGGAGAAGCGCCCCATCGTTTCACGCGGTGCACACGAATGACACGACTCGGGAACGCTCGTGCTGGCCAGCAAAGACTTGCATCATTTTCAAGACGTGGTGATGATTCGAAAAACTTTCCAACGCCCATCACAGGAGAATTCATGACTGCCCACCACGAAACGTCGATCAAGCGCCTGTATCAGCTCTGGCACGCAGGAGACGTCGCCAGTATTGAGCGTGAGTTCTCGCCCAAGCTGACTTTCGAGATCAAGGGCAAGACCCTCGTCTCCGGTAAGCACGACCGCGCTCAATTCGCGGGACTCATGGCGAAGATGAAGGAGCTTTCGGGCGGAACCTTTCAGTCCGAGATTCACGACATGCTGGTGAGCGATCGTCACGCGATGGTGCTGGCGACCCACAAGCTCACCCGCGGTGGCGCCGCCCTGGAATATCGAAGCGTCCAGGTATGGCGTTTTGAAAACGGGCTGCCGATTGCAGGCTACGAGTACCTTCGCGATCACGATCAGTTTCAGCAGATTTGGACATGAAGATCCTCCTGCCTCTTCCTGCCCGCGATTTCGATCCGTCGGAGGCCGCGATCAGCTGGAGGCTGCTCTCCGAGGCGGGCCATGCCGTCACCGTGGCGACACCGCACGGGGCGGGGGCCGAGGCGGATGATCGCATGCTGACCGGACGGGGACTCGGCATCTGGAAGCGTCTCCTGATGGCCGACGAGCGTGCCCGTGCCGCTTATGACCAGATGTCACATTCGCCGGAATTTCTTCGGCCCGTTCGCTGGGAAGACCTGAATCCCGATGAGTTCGACGCTCTCATTCTGCCGGGAGGACATGCGCCTGGCATGAAGGAATACCTGGAATCCGCCAAACTTCAGGAGGTCGTCGCAGGGTTCATCGATCGCAAGCCTGTCGGAGCGATCTGCCATGGGGTGGTTCTCGCTTCACGATCCAAGCGTCAGGACGGCAGGAGCATCCTGTACGGAAAGCGCACCACCGCGCTCTTGAAATCACAGGAGCTCACGGCGTGGGCGCTGACCACGCTTTGGCTTGGCAGCTACTACAGGACGTATCCCGAGACGGTCCAAGACGAGGTCTGTCGCAGCCTGGAGCGCGTCGACCATTTCATTTCCGGTCCGACTCCGATTCGGCGAGACCGTCCCGAAAACCTCGCGCCCGGTTTCGTGGTGCGCGACGGCAATTACCTCTCGGCACGGTGGCCCGGAGACGCGCATCGTTTCGGCACCGAATTCAGTCGGATGCTTCAGGCGTCGACGCAATAGCGTTTCAACGGTGTACGGCCGTTGATGATCGGCTTTCTGGCCGAAGACTCAGAAGGGCAGGATTCGGTCGCTGTCCTGCGTCTTCTGGCACTTGAAATCCGTGGATGCCGTGCCCGTATCCTGCTTGATGGTGATGGCGTTCGACGTCACGCCTCCGTCCTGCACCGGAAGGCTGATCGGCATCTGGCCTGGAACCAAGAAGTAGACGAAGTGGCTCGTCGAGATGAACTGGGCGTGTTCTGGCTCGACCTGGGCGAGAGCCATTCTCACGGGCTTTTTCGCGCCCAAGTGCTTGCTTTCGTACATTGCCGAGATCTTCGAAATTTTCAGAAGTTTTTGAACTTCGGGCTGAAGGGTATGAGTCGACTTGACGAACTTTCCGCCTGCCCAGAATTGTTCTGCCATTTCTCGCGAGCTTGAGCCTGAGCCCGAACAGTGCCACTCACCGGACAGGTTGGCGATCGAGACATTGACTGGCTTTGGGAACGTCCGCGGCGCCGCCTCGACGATCGATGCGGCGGTAAGGACGATCAGGGCTGAAGAAATGCTGATGAGCTTGAGTTTCATAAAATCTTCTTTCTTTGGTTTCCGGGTCACTGGCTTTCGCAAACGACGGCGGCTTCCAATTTGAGGTCTGCAGTTCGTGAAAACAGGCTGCTCTTGTAGCCGTACCACTTGTAGTACTTCATCAGGCCCTTGCCGGTGCGCAGGTCGAGCTCGAGCTTCACTCGGTGTGGATCTTCCGAGATCAGGTCGCCGCCGGTGTCGATTTGGAGGAGCGAGGACTTGCGCACGACTTCGCTGATGAGGGGGGCGTATCCCTCGACATGCCGCCGATGTCCGACCCATTCCACGAGAAACGTGCCGGCATCCCGGTCATAGACCGCAAAGCGCGAGGTGAGATCGTTGCCGACGGTTTCGCAGGTCATGACGACGCGGGGAGAAGCCATGCTCGACGTCGAAAGGGCGGCTCCGAGTGCGGAGATCGCCAGGCTGAGTTTCCAAGAATGGATCATCATGGTTTTCATGGGCTTCAGTCCTTTTAGTCGATGCTGAGATTGATGCAGTTGAGGAGCGTTCCGGTGCTCTTCGAGCCCATCGTTCGGTAAACGATTCGATCGATCGGCGAGACGAAGAAAATGCCCGCTTTCGGTGACTCCTGAACGACCATGACCGAAACGACTCCTTCCGCCAGCTTGGCGCGGATGGCATTTCCTTCGTGGTTGCCCAGCTCGACGTATTCTGATGAACGGATTTCGACCGTCTTTGCGTCATGCCCGTCCAGTCCATAGCAACGGAACTGTGCCGACTCGTCTGCGAGACCAGGGGTGGTGCCGGTCAGGGCGAGGATTGTGGCTGCGAATAGAGAGGAAGTTTTCATGTCAGGGGTTCCTTTCATGAGAAACGTTCTATGGCAGTGCTTGACGCGGTGCAGCTAAGGTCTTCTAAGGTCTATCTAATTAGACCTAAGCGATTGTTATCATGAGCTATTCTGTTAGCCGGAGGCTTGCCTGCAGCTCTTGAAGGAGCAGGTTGCCATCCACGCATCCCGATTCGCCTCAACGCACCGGTCACGGGCCTGACTCAGGGCTTCGGCGCGACTGTCGAGCCAGTCGCTTCGGTAGTAGCGGATTTCGTTCTCGTAACCGTCCGCGTAGAAAACACATTGGAAACGCAGCGCTGAGTCGGACGAGGATTCAGCCAGCCCAGGGTACGCGGTCGAAACGTTTTGAAGAGTCACGAGCAGCACCAGAGTCGTCGTCCAAGTCGGTCGAATGAGGGCTTTCCTACGGATCATCATGAGATCTCCTGCGCTTCCAGAATCGTCTTCCCCGCGGTCTCGACGAGAGTTTGCTGAATCAGTC
>JBIIXZ010000213.1:0-4569 GCA_044347055.1 Bdellovibrionia bacterium
ACCCATTGTCCGGGGCCGTGGTAGGTCGCGCGCCCTCCCCGGTCCGTGGGGAACACGGCGATTCCTTGTGATTGGAGATCTTTTTCCGGGAGGATCAAGTCCTGGGAGCATTCTCGCCTGCCCATCGTGATGACCGGTGCCAGCTCGGAGATCAGGATTCGACCGGGAGCTCCCTCCTCGAGCGA
This sequence comes from Bdellovibrionia bacterium, assembly GCA_044347055.1. Taxonomy (GTDB): domain Bacteria; phylum Bdellovibrionota; class UBA1018; order UBA1018; family UBA1018; genus CAIOHW01. Next base: position 186 of record JBIIXZ010000213.1, read on the forward strand.
CGAGCCCTCGAGAGTCTCTGCGAGACGACGCTGGTAAGCATCGAGCAGCTCATAGGTCCACGGTGTCTCGGCCGAATGACGGCGCACTTCAACAAGAGGCAGCATGGCTGCCTTTTAATACAGCTGGACCGTATCGCCTTCCTGAAAATTTCCTCCCGTATGGAGGGCTCCTACGGCGCCGTCGGCACCGAGGAAATCAATGATTTCGATCGTTCCTTTGAGCTGTCCCGGGGCGCGCCCCAGGTAGGCTCCCGTGGCCGGATCATAGACCTCTTCTCCCGAGGTCATGACCTTGAGGATATCGCCCTGGATCAGGCCCGAGCCCTTGCCGGAGTTGATGTAGTACTTTCCGCCCGTGATCTTGGCGATGCGTCCCTGCCAGGCGAGTTTCTCGACCGAACGAATCACATCCGGCACGAGCTGGGCGACGGCATCCCGCACCGCCAGCTGGGTGAGCTCGGTTCGATAGTCGTTGCTCTGCTGGTTCTCGCCTTCGACGCTGATCAGGGCATTGGAGGCAGCCTGACCGGACTTTCCAATGGAGAGAATCTCTCGTCCTGCAGCCACATCAAAGAGCTTGAGCTCCACATCTGCAGCTGCAAGAGACTGGGTCTGGCGCAGGAGTCCCACCTCATCTCCGCGCTGGCGGAACACGATCTTCGCAATTCTTCCGATGCCGATCACGGCCACTCCCAGGCGTCGCCCCTCGCGCACGAGCTGGGCGACCCGGACCTGGTCACCATTTCCGCGATCCGCCTGGACGAAATCCCTGGTTCCGAATTCGGTGCGCAGATCGGTCGGCACGATCATCCTCTGGGTGACATACAGGCTGCGGCGGAGCTCGTCGGCTGCAAAGGATCCGATCGTGGCCTGCTTGATCGGAGTATCATTCCAGAAGTCGAGGATGACGATCTTCTTGCGGGGCTGGCCCATGGACTCAAAACGCTTGCTGGCACTGGTCGGGGACGAGGGCGAGGAATACATCGAGCCTTCGCGGTAGTAGTCCTGGTCCTGCCTGAAGGCTGCCGAGCGCTGGCATCCGGCGAGGATCGTCATTGCCCCGATGAAAAGCAGGATTCGAGAGTGATGTTTCATTGGATCTCGGCCTCCAATTCCGTGACCGCTTCGCCTTCGAGCACATCCTTGACGACGAGCTTCGATGCACCCAGCTGCATGCCGTTGAGTCTTTTCTTGAGCTCCGAACCCGCAAGCTTGGTCCGAATGACCAGGACGCAACGTCCCTTTGCGAGCCGGCGCTCCTGAACGGGATTCAACTCTCCGAGGACGAGCTGGGCCTGGCTCTTGAGCTGACTGAGAAGAAAGTAATCCTGCACCCCGGAGACCCGGAGCAAAGCCTCGGGATCCACCTTGCCCCCGGACTTCGAGGCGTCTCGGGCGAGCTCCTCGCGAACCTTCGCACCGACGCCGCCCATCGCTTCGAGCACGAGCCTTCGGCTCGAGAGTTCGGTGGAGTCGGTTGCCTGGAATTCGAGCGAACGCACTTCGGTGATTTTGCCTGCCGAAAACCCGAAAACGAGCCGGAATTTCTTGTCCTCTGGGTGGAGCTCCAGTCCGGACTCGTCATCACGCTGCGACGCACGTTCGGATCGCAGCACGACCACGCCCTGGGCCCCGCGACCGGAAACCTGCGCCTGCATCACTGCCAGGAGCGGAAACTCCGTTGCCGGCTTCGGAAGTGATGAGGTCGACGGCAGCTCACCATCCTTCACCCAGGAAAGGCGCGCTCCCCGGCCCGCCATCCGCGATTCAAGCAGACGTCGAAGTGACGGCACAGCTTCGGCGCAGGGAGTGCATCCCGGCTGGGCCTCCACACGAAAGAGGAAAAGGGGCTGTTCCGTTCCGAGCAGGCTCGGAGCAAAAAACGCCAGGTAATTGCGAAGCATGGCCTCGTCGACTTCCACCTTGTAGCTTGCTCCCTGCGGCCGATACTCACGCACGAAGCTTTCAGCCTGGGGCAGAACCTCGCCTGTGAAGAGCAGCTGTTGCCAGGGCTGAAGCGTGCCCAGCTTCGAACGGGCAGCGGCTACTGCGCTGCGAAGCGTCTCCTGCAGACCTGCCGGTTTCGATTTTTCAGTCGCAACGGCCGGAGCGGCGCGAGCGACGAGACCCGCTCCAGGCAGATAAAACCCGGCCAGGAGCGCGAATGCGACCCGGGTCATCCGGCGGTTGGGAACTCGATCCATGAGAAAGCCCATCGACAAAAGTGTAACGGTGGCAGGGGTTTAGTGCAAGGAGACCACGTTGCGGCCGAAGATTTGATTGATGGCCTGGGCCATTTGAGGAGTTCCCGCTACGCGGGTCGTCCCGGGCAGGGCCAGCGAGGTCCGGAACCCCGGTCCTCGGAACTCGATCGTGACCGGGCACTTGCCCCGATGGCCGAGCAAACCCTGCTTCAACGCGCGAAGCTGGTCAGTGCTCACCGCGGAGGGGTCAAGCTTGAGCACCACATGGTTGACGCGAGTCTTGTGCGCCTCTTCCGCAATTTCGATCGCCTTGGCCAGGACCTTCGGCGCTTCATCAGTGAGCTCGACTTCGCCCGTGAGGACGATTGCCGTCGCCTCGCTGGTCGCCCGCTTGATGGCTTCTCCGAGCTGCTGGTAGGCCTCCGGAAAAAAGACCACCTCAATCTTGCCGTCGAGGTCCTCGAACTGGCCGAAAGCCATGCGGCTTCCCTTTTTGGTCATCACCTCGCGCATTTCGCCGAGGAGACCGCAGAGACGCACCTCGGTCTTGGGCGGGCGCTGGTACCTGCCATCCTGGCCTGCGGCTGCGGCGGGAGCCGCACCTGCCTTGGCTCGGGCTGCAGCCTTCGCTTCGTTGTGGGCCTTGAGCTTGGCGATCGACCAGCCGAGCCAGCTTTCAGCGATCTTCTGCCAGCGGTCCATCGGATGGCCGGAGACGTAAAATCCGACCACGGCCTTTTCCTGAGTGAGGCGACGGCTTTCGGGCCAGTCCTCGACCTGGGTGAAGAGATTTCCAGTCGTGGAGACGAGCTTCACTTCGTCGCTGCCGAAGGCATCAAAGAGCGAGTTCTGCCCCATCTCGCGCTCGGCCTGCTCATCGGAAGCGGCCTCAAGGATCTTCTCCAGCGAGGCGAGAATGCTCGGGCGATTCACTTCGGCAATCGAATCAAACGCTCCGGCGACGGTCAGCGACTCGAGCACCTTCTTGTTCACCTTGCGGGTGGAGACGCGCTTCGAGAAATCCATGAAATTCTTGAACGGCTTCTCGGTGCGAGTCACGATGATCGCATCCACTGCAGAGCCACCGACGCCCTTGATGGCTTCGAGTCCGAAGCGGATGGCCTTGGTGCCGTCCTCCAGACGCTCGACGCTGAACTTGCGCTCGGAGCGGTTGACGTCCGGAGTGAGCACCTGGAGCCCGTGCGCACGGGCGTCCGAGATGTACTTCGTGAGCTTTTCGGTATCACTCATTTCCGTCGTCATGAGTGCTGCCATGAATTCGGCCGGATAGTACCGCTTGAGAAACGCCGTCTGGTACGTCAGCGCGCCGTAAGCTGCGGAATGCGACTTGTTGAAGCCGTACTCGGCGAACATCGCCATGAGATCGAAGATGGCCTTGGCCTTTGCCGGGTCGAGGCCCTTTTCGGTCGCGCCCTTGACGAAGAGGTCGCTGTGCTTGGCCATCTCTTCGGGCTTTTTCTTGCCCATGGCACGGCGAAGCAGGTCGGCTTGTCCGAGCGAGTAGCCGGCCAGCTCTCGCGCGATCTGCATGACCTGCTCCTGGTAGACGATGACTCCGTAGGTGTCCTTGAGGATGGGAGCCAGCTGCTCCACTTCATAGGCAATGGGCTTTCGTCCGTGCTTGCGATCGACGAAATCGTCCACCATTCCGGAGTTGAGCGGACCCGGGCGATAGAGCGCGTTGATGGCCGTGATGTCTTCGAGCGAGTTCGGCTGCAGGCGCGAGCAGAGGTCCTTCATGCCCGAACTTTCGACCTGGAAGACGCCGTCGGTGTCGCCGGAGCCGATCAGCGCGAAGACTTCCGGATCGTTGTAATTGATCTTCTCGAGAAGGAATTCCGCGTCGGCAGACCCGGGTGCCGCGACCGAGCGCACGAGCTTGACCGCATTGTCGATGACCGTGAGGGTCTTGAGGCCCAGAAAATCGAATTTCACCAGGCCCACTTCCTCGGCCTTGTCCTTGTCGAACTGGGTGACGACGTCGCCGTCCTTCGTGACGAGTAGCGGACTGTAATTCACGACCGGCTCTTCGGTGATGATGACGCCAGCGGCGTGAATGCCGGTGTTGCGATACAGGCCTTCGAGCTTGAGCGCGTACTCCATGACCTTGGCGGTCCTGGGGTCGGCGTCCATGCGCTCGCGAAGCCGTGGCTCCTGCT
>JBIIXZ010000214.1:0-4557 GCA_044347055.1 Bdellovibrionia bacterium
TGCCGAGAGATTCGGCCCGGGTAGGATCCAATAAATACGCTTCGGTGGTGGATAGGTTTGTGACCCCTACCTGAAAAGTCAGGCGGGCGGCCGTGTGAAGTGCCGGCGCGCCGACAGCGTCTAGAAAGTGATCTCGCTGGGCTTGGAAGGCCTTCGGATCAGAGATGGCGTAACGACGGAGCCTGCACTTCCGCTGAATCTGGTAGTTCTTGAGCCAGCGAATCAGCAAAGCCTGAGGGTCTGCGAGATAAAATCGCTTCTTTGTGCCTGTGCCTACGGATCGGATGATGCCATCGTATTCCAGAGAGCGCACCACGCGGTGAACAGTGTGGGGCCGGAGCTCGAGCTCGCGGGCCACCTGGTTGACCGAGAATTCGTCATGGGTTCCAGGCTTTGGCTTTGCTCGACGAGCGAGTAGCCAGAACAGGGTCAGTGCGCCCTTTTTCGTAAAGGGGTCGGCCAGTGGGGCGTCGGAGGAGGACGGCAGGAGTTTCGAACGGGGCATCTAGCCAATAGGATAAACTATACATTAAAAATTGAATAGACGATTTTATTGGATAGTAGTTCCGACATATCGCGAGACACCGATCCAGCAGACAAACTGTGTCGTTTCGTGTCCACTCAGACACGCCTCCGTTCTCAAGACTTGCCCGAATTCTGACGATAGGACGTCGGATGGGGTCCGTCTTGAAGGGCATTCAAAGCCTACGCCGTATGGCTGCTGCGTTCGTAATTGCAGCAGCATCGTGCGCACTCGTGCCCTGGGCTCAGGCCTCAGAAGTGAGCGACGGCCTCGAGCAGCTTGACTCCATGGTTCGCGAAGCACGAACAACAGAGGCGTTTCTTGCGGAGAGCCCGCAAGCACAGGCGCTTCGCGATCGCTACTACCAGCAGTGGGTATCGATGTACCGGCAGGGCGAGAGTCAGTTTCCTCGTCCGAACTTTGATTCAATCATTGTCCAAGCGAGGAAAGCTGTGAAAGAGCATCCTGAGCTCGGCACGCGCCTGTTTGAAACCACCGGACTCGGAAAGACCTTTCAAGTGCAGCTCGACGCCGAAAGCTCGGGGCTTGAGCTCAAGCAGGCCGAATGGCAGAAATTTTACCAGGACTGGAAGTCAAAGCTGGAAAGTGGCTCACAGCGCGTTCGAGCACTGGATGAAAAAAGCCGCGAAAGCGAAGTCAAACGACTGAGCGATGCACTCGAATCCGAAATCCGGCAAGAGCGCGCTAGGATCGAATCGCTGCCGAAGTCGGCAAAGCTCGAACGCGGCCAGGCCGAGGCCGAACTTCAGAAGCGCCTGATCAACGACCCACGAACCCAGGAGCTGGCATCCTTTGCTGTTCACGAAAAGGTGTTCGGTAAAGAAGGCGAAGCCCTTCGAGACATCCTGAATTCCGGAGATGCCGATCAGGTGCTGATCGGGATGAAGCAGGTGCAACAGAAGGGGACGCTGCCCATTCCTGAATCGCTCCACTCGCTCGTGGTGAAGTGTGTCGTCCCGGCACTCGAGCTGCCCAAGCTTGAGCTCGATGCCTCGGGCAAGGCTTCGGAATCGGACCTTTTCAAAGTCAAAACCCGTAAAACCAATCGCGGCAAGCTCATTCCGGAAGGCCGAGTGGCGAAGACCACTCTCGAATTTCAGACCATTCCGAGACGTATTCACGGTCTTTTCAAGGGCGTCGCCATCCAGGAATGCGTGGGCGGAGGGTCGTGTGAGCACCTGACCCCGGAGCGCTGGGGCACGATTGCACTTCAGGATAGTCAGCTACATCTGGTGGTCGAAAACGGAGGCCTCACTCCGGGGTTCACGCACGGAGTGCCGGTGAAGGTCGGTGAGGAAACATTTCTTTCGATGGACATCCAGGCTGCTGCTCTGAATAAGACAGGACTCAAGAGCGCGGGAAGCTCGATGGAGAAAGTGGTTGCATATCAGCTCTGGCTCAAGGAGCAGCAAAAACAATTACCGACCCAGTACCGTAGGATGCTCGTCGGTTCGAGCGATTCAATGAGTAACGGAGGAAATCGCCCGACGGTCACTTCGAGCAAATCTTACCTGCTGTCACGGCCACTGGCGCCTACAAATCAGGCCACTGCAGTGGATACTCCCATGCGTGAGGTACTACTCCAGCAATCGGTCGGAAAATCGGCATATGGTTACGGGGGCAATCTCATCACCGAAACGACTGTGCAGAGGGCCGGCGCACTGACACAGTTGCGACCTTCACTGGAGGCGCTGAGTGAGTCTCAGGTCCTCAGCATTCTGGAGCGCGGACGCCCTGAGGTGCGGGCGCAGCTTCTTCAAAGTCAGGGTCTCGCCTCTTTGAAAAAAAAATATCCTAGACTCGCAAAGTCGGAAGCCTACTGGTGGCTCTTCGACTGGGGCCTGAGTCAGGAAGATCCTGCGCTGCGTCTTGCGGCAGCCGAATCGCTCTCGAACGAGTCTGGCCCCGAGGCGCTGAAGGTTATTGAGAAGGCGCTGAAGGATCAGGAAGTTCTTGTGCGGTACTATGCAGCCATATCGCTCTCCAACCAGTCCGGCCCCGAGGCGCTGAAAGTGAAGGCCAAGGCGCTTGAGGATCAGCAAGCCCTGGTGCATCGGGCGGCAGCGTCATCGCTCAAGAACGAGTCTGGCCCCGAGGCGCTGAAAGTGAAGGCCAAGGCGCTTGAGCATCAGGACTCCAGCGTGGGGGTAGCTGCAGCCGAATCGCTCAAGAACGAGTCCGGCCCCGAGGCTCTTAAAGTGAAGGCCAAGGCGCTTGAGCATCAGCAAGCCCTGGTGCGTCGGGCGGCAGCCGAATCGCTCTCCAACCAGCTCGGCCCCGAGGCGCTGAGGCTCAAGGAAAAAGCGCTTCAGGACCCTGATGCTAATGTCCGCGCCACGGCGAGATCACTCATGATCGCCCCGGATGAACCGAGCTCCGCCACCGCTGTCATTGCCTCGATTCAGCAGCTGAACGACTCATTGGCTCCCGGCTCCGACCCGCAATGCCAGGGATGCCTGCCGTCGTCGGCGCCCGACCAAATGCGTCGCACTCCGGGATTTCAGAGTAACTGCCAGCGGCAGTTCGAGACGTTTTTTTGATGGCACGGCTAGCCCCAACCTAGGGAATTATACGCATTCCAGTTTGATCAGAATTCTCGCGCGTCGCTAGCGGCGCCTGAATACGGGAAATAATCACGTTTGCAGATCCTGCCAGCCTCCGTCTGATAGCAGTCCCGGTCCCAGCCGGCACCCAGGAGAGGGGCTATCCTCTCCGAGGACAAGGTTCGGATTGCCTGCTCAATGAACCCGAGCACAGAGTCGGCGATGCGACTGTAGTGGGTTTCAATCAAGGCTTCGAAACGGTCGCAAGTTGATCAGCTCTGCCAGAGAGTTTCGACTATCCCAACACTCCTCTTTCGACCGCGCCATCGTCGCAGCCCTGCGAGACATTTTCGCAAATTTGCAGCACACCCCTCAATGGTCACTTTAGAATCCGCATGATTTCAGTCCTTTGAGTCCGATTCTCGGTGGCACCCGACTTGCCTTTGTTTCCCCTCATTCGAACTCCTGATGAGTTCGTTTTGAGGAACAGACAATGAGAGACCGACTGAGATTCCGATCGACATCTTTCCATATCAACAGCCATGTCAGGCGAAGTGCTCGAAACGCGCGTGATTCCGCCGCCTTCTCCATTCCTGCTTGCTCACGCAAATTGCTGACCCCGCCCCCACCACGTGGTGTGGTGACGGGGTCAGCAATTTCGCAGGAAAAGGGTGAAGGCGGCGGAAGTCACAAAAATGCGACAGTGGGGGCGGTGGGGGTTCTGGAAGGATCGGAGTCGGGGATGGACGGGGGCAAGCAGTGAAGCTCCAGTCTCGAGACGAACAGATCTTGAAGCTTTGCTACGAACAGCAGTTTCTCAGCGCAAGGCAGGTACAGACGCATTTCTTTGACGGCTCTCAGCCCAACGCTTCTCGCCGGATGATCCTGCTCACCGAGGCCGGGTTCGTTCGGCACATCCCCGAGTCCGAGAGGGTCCTGGGCAGGCTTTACCATCTGACCGGGCGTGGGGTTCAGGTGGCCAAGGAGCTCGTCCCCCATAACGTTCCTCAGCGCCGGCGCTTCAGTATCGCGACGATGCCGCATGATCTGCTGGTCACCGACGTGAGGCTGCGGCTCAGTCACTTCTGGGATGGCCTCTGGATTCCGGAGCGGGCGATTCGGGCGAGCGAGTACGAGCAGATTCCGGATGGGCTGATGCTCTTTCGGAGTGGGCGGAAGATCGCCATCGAGCTCGAGAACTCGATCAAGTCGAAGCGCAGGTACCAGCAGATCCTGCCTCGCTGGACAGGCACGAATACCTTTCTGGTTCTTTATGTGGCGACCTCGGCCGTTCTTGCGGTGCGGTTGAAGTCGATCCTGAGAGATGCGCCCCGAGGCGCAGCCTATGGCCTCGTGGAATGGGAGCAGCTTCGCTCGGGAGGTCCGCTCGTTTGGACCCCACGAGGTGAGGCGGATCTTTTGGCTCGGAGAGAATTCTAATGAACGACGCGGTCATTCAAGACCTGGAGC
>JBIIXZ010000215.1:0-4554 GCA_044347055.1 Bdellovibrionia bacterium
GGAGGGTCTTCCACTGGTTCGAGGACTCCTTTCTCGCCACGATGAATTCGGGAAGGGAGAAATCCGGTCGAGCAAAAGCGGTGCTCCGGAGGTTTGCGCCTTGGGAGGGGCAGCTGGTTCGGCTCAAGATCGACCCCGACTCGGAGATCTCCGGAAAGACGATCGAAGAGGCCTCGCTGAGGAACCGCTTTGGCTTGAATATCGTCGCCATCCAGCGGGGTTCGCGATTGATGGTGGCTCCGCTGCCCCGATATCAGCTCTTTCCGAAGGATGAGATTTTGGTACTCGGGGGCGAGGACCAGATCGAGCTCGCTCGACGGGTGGTCGAACGGGGGAATGGTCGCGATCGGCCCGAGGGCGAGTTGACCATCGACAGCTATCAGCTTCGGGCGATCGAAGTGGGCGAGAGTTCTCCGTGCAGCGGGAAAACGCTTCGTGAGAGCGGGATCCGGGATCGCTTTTCCGCACTGGTGGTGGGCGTCGAACGTGACGGGAATCGAATCTTGAATCCTGACTCATCGCTTCGAGTGATGCCAGGCGACACGCTATGGCTGGTGGGCGAAACGGATCGGCTCGCCGCGCTGGCGGAGGAGAACTCTCGCGCGGCGCACGTCTCGGGCGCTTGACGAGGATGGTGCCGAGGGCGGGAATCGAACCCGCACGATCCTTGCGGATCCCAGGATTTTAAGTCCTGTGCGTCTACCAATTTCGCCACCCCGGCGCACCGGCTCCTACCGTACCAGACCGAGCTTGAATGTCCATCGGTCAGAGTTTAGCCTCGCGCGCATGCAGACTATTCCAGGAGTCCTCAAACGTTCATCGGGCAGCACCCAGGCCATCGTCGTGATCCATGAGTGGTGGGGCATCAACAACAATATCGAGGCAGTCTGTGATCGAATCTCGAAAGCGGGTTTTACGGCTCTCGCCCCGGATCTCTACCATGGAACCACGGCCAGGACCCCGGAGGAGGCCAATGAGCTGATGAGCAGGCTCGATTTTCCACGCGCGGTGGAGGAAGTTCGGGCAGCGGCTCGGTTTCTTCGAGACGAGGAAAACGCGACTGAAGTGCATGTGCTTGGATTCTGCATGGGCGGCGCTCTCACGCTTCTGACGGCGCTTCAGGCGACCGAGTTTGCGAAGGCAGTGTGCTTCTATGGAATTCCGGCCAAGGCGGCGGGAGATCTCTCGAAGATCAGGATTCCCGTGCTCGCGCACTTCGCCAACCGCGACGACTGGTGCACGCCGACGAGCGTGGATGAGCTCCGGGCAGATTTTTTTCGGGGCAAGGTTCAGGCTGAGATTCATCGTTATGACGCGGCCCACGCCTTCGCGAATGAAAAGCGGCCGGAAGTTTATGATGCGGCGGCCGCCGATCTTGCCTGGAAGCGGACCTTCGAGTTCCTGGCTCGATAGACCCCCGTTCGTCTGGCGTGGCTGTGTTGAGGAGCTACTCGATCAGCAGATGTTTGCCGATGACTTCGGATTTCGGCAGCGCATCGTAATGCCACCACTCGATCGGAAGCTGGATGAATCCGGCATCCTCCATCACTTCACGCAGGAGCAGGCGATTCTTCCACTGAGCCTCTGAGAGGGCACCTTCAGCGAGGAATTGCGATTCGAGCTTCGCTTGTGCCAGCGGCGTGAAATCATCGAATGGCGTGCCCATGTCGAGCTCTCGACCCTGGTCGTCCACGATCGTGAGATCCACCGCGAATCCATAGTTATGGATGGATCCGATGCGGGGATCAGCCACGTAGAGCTGCTCGGGCGTGCCCTCAAGCTTCTCCCAGAGAATGTACTGAACGGACCTCGGACGAAGGGCGTCTAGAATCAGCAGCTTGCATCCCGGACGAACCAGCTGGAGTGAATTTGCGGCGCGATGCAGCTTGGCTTCAGCCAGTCGATGAAGATAGGCGCGAGGACTCTCTCCATACAGGTTTCTACCGACAAAGTTATTCGTGGAACCGTAGCGGAGGTCGATCGCGATCGCATCCGAGGGTTGGATCTCGATGAAATCGGGTGAAGCTGCAACCTGGGAGAAGGGCATGGCCCATTCTTTCCGGCAGCGCGGCAGGATTGCAAATTCCTTTTGGTTTGATTTTGGCGATGGCGGGGCGATGATCGAGCGATTCGAGGGAGCTATCACATGCGGAAACTGATCCTCAGTGCAGTCTTGGGTGCGATCCTGGTTTCTAGTGCGGCGCACGCCGAATCTGAAACCCGCCGGGTGACCGTTTCGGGCAAATGCACGCGCCAGGTCACGCCCGACCGCGGCGCCATCGTGGTGACCGCGGACTTCCGGGATGACGATCTCCAGCGGGCCTCCAAACGGGCAACCGAAGCCTATGAGCGCGCACGCGATGCCGTGAAGCGCTTGAACCTCAAGGATGTCGAGCTTCGAACAGTCGAATACTCCATGGGCGAGGTTCGCGAGTGGGAGAAGGATCGGCAGGTGTTCAAGGGCTACCGGGCAAGGATGGGGCTTCGGGTGGCCACATCGCAGGTGGACAAGCTCGGGGAGGTGATCGCCATCGCGACGCGTGAAGGCCTGAGGGAGGTCGGGGGGCTGAAATCGTTCCTGTCTGAAGCGCAGCAGCTCGCGGAGCAGGTGGCCTGCCTTCAGGATGCTGCTCAGAACGCGCGCAGCAAGGCGGAGAAGCTTGCAGCAGCGCTGGGAGCCCGAGTCGGTGAAACGCTTCTTGTCACGGAAAGTGGCGGATTTCAGTCGCCGCCCGAGCGCATGATGGTGATGGATGCCGCGCCGGGCGCGGGCGCGTCGCCGCCTTCGATCGAGGCCGGACAGCAGACACTCAGTCTTGCGGTGGAAGTCGCCTTCGCGCTGAAGTAGAATCCGCTCCATGGCGAGCGATTTATCAGTGATGACCCAGCGAATGCTCCAGCGCGTGCTGGAGCGAGTGAGCCTGGATTGGGGAGTGGATCCGACTCGTCCTTGGGATGAGCTGGCGATGCGAGGCGTCCTCAGTGGAATGCATCTCGGACTGGGAAGGGTGCTTCGCCTTGGCAACGTCAGGCGCGAGCTCCGTCATCGCGGAGAGATGCGCTGGGCGCTCTGGAGAGTTCCGGTGCCGAGTCCTGCCAAGGTGGCAAGACGAGGAAAGGTGCTCTGGATTCCGGGTTGGGGCGATACGCCGCTCTCGTGGCTTCCGATTGCTGCAGCTGCGGCTTCGCGAAAAGGTTTCGACGAGCTGGTGATCCTCGATTTTCCCGGCTTTCACGGATCTCTGGCCCACTCTCGGTGCATTACGAGAATGGATCGATTTTTCGAAATCACTGCGGATCTTGCCCGAGAGCTTCGGCCCGAGATTCTGGTCGGGCATTCGCTCGGAGGGTGGCTCGCGTCGCGGTCGGTGCTCGAGCTGGATTTCGAGATCGAGAAGCTGCTGCTTCTGGCGCCCTCGGGAATCTGCGGAGGCATGGACGAGCGTGAGCGCTGGAACCAGGAGTTCCGTGAGTTCGTTGCAGCCAGTGATGCCGCGGAATACGGCAGCCGACTTTTTGCCCGTGTTCCACCGGGGTGGATGAAGCTGGGGAGCCTGTTCGTTCCGTTCCTGACCCGTGAGGATACCCAGGAGTTTCTTCAGTCGGTCGAGCCGCGACATTTCCTGGATGAAGGCAATCCGGAGCGGCTGTCGCGCCTAGGCTCAACCCAGGTGGAGCTGCTCTGGGGCGAGCAGGACCGTGTGGTTCCCGCTCGATTTGGTGAACAGTGGGTCAAGGTGCTGCCTCACGCCCGACTGACGCTCTGGCCTGATGTGGGCCACATGCCTCACGTGGAGACGCCGGTTCGACTCCTCAGGTGGCTGAGCGAAAAACTCTCCGCGTAGCAGGCAGCACGAGGGCAAGGATGCCGAGGAGTGGAATGCTGTGGTCGGATACCCACGCGTGAAGATGCGTTCCGATCACGTTCTTTCCGGTCAGCGTGTAGAGAATTAAAAATGCCCAAAGCGGTATCGAGCGAGCGAGTCGTCCTTCGTTCCTGGCATCCCTTGCCGTCACGTAAACGAGAGGCAGGTAAAATACCCCGAGGTGATGCCAGGTTACTGGGCTGAGCAGGGGCACCCAGGCCAGAATTACGGCGTAGTCTCGAGCCAGGCTTTGTGGGTCCTGCGCGTGCCGCTTCAGGGCGGGGACGACGGCGAGGGCAAAGGCGATCAGTGCCAGGGCGTTCGTGACCCAGCCGCGACTCCATCCGAAAGTCGAGGAAACCCGATGAAAGGCGGCCGAGAGATTCTGGAAGTGAATCATCTCGTAGGATCCAAAATTGGACGGATCGCGGAGAGCCCGGACCCAACTCAGGAACAGATCGACTGCAGGACTGAGGGATCCCTTCAGTATCGCGAAGATCGCATACGGAATCAGGTAGAGCGCGCAGGTCCATGCCACGATTCGAAGGACCTGCCGGAAATCGCGGCGCCAGAACCAGTACGCACCCAGCACGGCAGGAAAGACCTTGAAGCTGGTGGCGAGGGCCAGCGCCAGTGCAGAGCCATGGCGCTGCAGCTGCGATTGGCTTCGAAAGTACCGGCGGTGCGA
>JBIIXZ010000216.1:0-4553 GCA_044347055.1 Bdellovibrionia bacterium
ATAAGCTGAAGGCTGGTTGGAATCGGGCGGTAGGACTGGTCTTTGGACAGTCGGATTTCTCGATGGAGAGGGCATTCCTTGCCGCCGCGCGGAAGCTCGTCCTCAATCATGGATTTTCAACACTGATCACCTCGTATGGACCCACTCCCGTCCTCAAGGTTGGGCTGGGGTTGAAGCGGCTCCACCCTGAAATTCTCTGGGTCGCGGATTTCAGGGATGAGGACGCCGAGCCGTCGCTTCTCGATGAGGCATTACGAGCTGCCGAGCTCTTAAGCACCGTTTCAAGCCCCATTGTCCGTGCCATGGAGTCACGGCGTGAGCAGCTGGGATGCCTCGAGGGCAATGGTGCTCGAATCCTTGAGGTCATGAATGGCTACGACTTCGAGGAGATCAGAGACCCCGAGCGTCCATCCGGATGTTTTCGAATTTTTTTCGCGGGCACATTTCATTCCCAAAGCAGGCCCGAGGTCTTTTTCAAAGCCTTGGAAGAACTGATAGCCGAGAGGGGCCTCGCGCCGTCCCAGATCGCGGTGACGATTCTCGGAGGCAACGCGGGAATATCCATCCCGAAATCCCTCAGGCCCATGATCCACATCACCGACCGAGTACCTTATCGTGAATTGCCGAGGGCACTGGAGGGCGCAAGCGCGCTGCTGCTCGTCCTCACCGACCATTCACGCCAGGGAGTGTATTCAGGCAAGATTTTCGACTATTTGGCGGTGAACCGGCCGATTGTCGCGCTCGTCAATCCGGACGATGTTGCAGCTGGTCTTGTGAGGAGCTGCAATGCGGGTTTCATCGGCGACTCCAGCAGCGTCGAGGACTCAAAGCGCGCACTGACCGAGGCCTACGATTCTTGGAAGGCGGGACGCCTGCCCGGAAGGGACTGGGCCAAAGTGACCGCGTTCAAACGCGGCCTGCTCATTTCAAGACTGTCCGAAGCGATCAGGAATCTTTCCGCGAATGGCCCTGCCTAGTTTCCATGGGGCGGTAGGCCCGGCCTTAGCCCCCGAAGGAGCTCGATCTCCCTCAAGGTCGTGTTGTCGGGAGAAAACTTCAGCTTCGCAGTACTCGAAGGGGCGGCATGGAAAGGAACAATTTGTGAAAATTCCTCCGGCCGGTCGTTGCTGAAGAACCGAACATTCTCGAAGCCGGCGAGCATTTCCCTGCAAACCTCGAGGTCGGAGACGTAAATCGGTATGCCATAGGATGCAAACTCGCATGCTGATACGCCCTGGGAGTCGAGGCGTGTGGGCATCAGCGCGCAGTCGTACCGATCCAGAATGCCCGGGATGTCCCGTTGACGGATGAATCGGTCGAACCAGGTCAGGTTTGGCGGAATGGCGTGGTGATTGAAGTAGCCGCCTCTGCCATAGAGGTGGAAAGTGTTGCGCGGGTTGCGCCGGGCGATTTCACATACGATATCAATTCCATATTTCGAACCATCCAGCGGTCGAATGGTGACAAAGTCCGCAAGTTGGCCCGAGGGTCGATGGCCACCCCCGAGGAAGATCGGATGCACTCCGTTATTGATGACCGTCGAGTGATTTTCCACGAGGCGACGATCGAGGGAAAGATTTTCGAGGGTTCGGTCCTTCATCCAGTCACTGACAAACACTAGATGGGTTCGGCCACCGGCAAGCCACCGACGAAGAAACCACCCGAGCAGTCGCACCTTGACGAGGTCGTACCAGGAGTCGAAGGCTTGCCGAAGCCACTGAGTTCGCTCATGCGGGTACGGGGCTGGATAATAGTTGCGCTTGATCAGCACTTCGTGACCGTGGATGAACAAGACCAGCTTCTTGATGCGATGTCGATTGGCGAGGATGAAGCGCAGATGATTGCGAAGGTTCGGTGCATGGCTGAGGATCACGTCGTAATTCGCAACGGTGTCGTTGCGCTCGAAGTCGTCAGGAGCGACGACACTGATTCCGTCGTACTGGTAAGAGTGGTCGGTCCGGAAGGACAGGGCGGTGACGTCGAGCCCCGCACCCACATAATCAATCAGCCTTGGGTGCACGAAAGCCAGCAAGTAGGGGTTCTGTTTCGATGGGTAACCCTCCACCAGCACGAGCAGCCTGCTTTGAGCCATTCGAATGGATCCTTCCGTACAGCGATTCCGTACTGGATAAGCCAAGCAAGGAGAAAATGGAACTCCGTCATCGTTCGGAACAAACATGCTGACATCCCTGGGATGCTCGTCTATCAGGAGGAATCGACGAGACATTGAGGGGAATTTCGATGAAAAAAGTGTTGGTAGTGGTCGGCACCCGTCCGGAGGCCATCAAGATGGCTCCGGTCATCCGGGAGCTCGCGACCTCGGAGGGCATCGAGCAGAAGGTGCTTGCAACCGGCCAGCATCGCCAAATGCTCGACGGGGTTCTTGAGCTCTTCGCGATCAAGCCTGATTACGACCTGAACGTGATGTCTCCAGGCCAGGACCTTGCTGATCTGACATCGCGGGTGCTTCAAGGCTCGCGCGATGTCTTGTGCAGCTGGCGGCCAGACCTAGTCCTAGTGCACGGTGACACGACGAGTTCGATGGCAGCAGCGCTCGCGGCGTTTTACCTGCAGGTGCCGGTAGGACATGTCGAGGCCGGACTTCGGACGTATGACATGTCAGCACCGTTTCCGGAAGAGCTGAATCGGCAGGTCATTTCCAAGGTTTCAAAATACCACTTTTGCCCCACCAAGCAGAGCCTCGGAAACCTCGAACGCGAAGGCGTGTCTCCATCCAATGCGCTGGTGACCGGAAACACAGTGATCGACGCGCTGTTTGCCGGCATCAGGCTGCTTGAAGCAGGCGGCCTACCCGAGGGGGCCACGAGGCATTCCGCCGGA
Source organism: Bdellovibrionia bacterium (assembly GCA_044347055.1). GTDB lineage: Bacteria > Bdellovibrionota > UBA1018 > UBA1018 > UBA1018 > CAIOHW01. Next base: position 2,842 of record JBIIXZ010000216.1, read on the forward strand.
GATCGGCCATTCGTGCTCGTGACAGGACATCGACGCGAGAATTTTGGAGCGAGCTTTCGAAGCATCTGCAGTGCCATCCGGCACTTGGCAGGGATGTATCCGGGATGGGACTTTGTTTACCCGGTCCACCTCAACCCCAGTGTTCAGGAGCCGGTCAGGGCCATTCTCTCGGGAGTACCGAATGTCCGGCTGCTTCCGCCGCTCGACTATCTCCCTTTCCTCCAGCTCATGAGGGACTGCCGGTTCGTGCTGACTGATAGCGGCGGAATTCAGGAGGAGGCCCCGAGTCTCGGCAAGCCGGTCCTGCTCATGAGGACCGCAACGGAGCGGCCGGAGGCGGTTGCTGCCGGAACGGTCAGGATCGTTGGAAGCTCGCAGGACTCGATCGTCAGTGCAGCCTCGCTTCTGATGGCTTCGACGGCCGAGTACCAAAAAATGCAGAGCGCCCAGAACCCCTACGGGGATGGCCTCGCTTCGCAACGAATCAGGGCTTTCATCGAGAGCTGTTAGAAAGGCATCGCACTCTTCAGAGCTTCAGTGCGCCGCTTTGGATCAGGCTTTCATGGTACTCGCGCAAGCGCTCGCCGCAGGCTCCCGACTCTGCAGCTACGACAGGATAAGCATTTCTGCAGGCGTTTCTGGCACTACGGCAATTCTTCCCGAAGCCTCACCAGCCCCATATGGCTGCACATCGCTTCCCCCGCGAGCCAAGCGCCATTCAAAATGCCGCAACCATTTCCTCCACGGACTCGGCCGGACAAAGGCGGTTCCAACCCGCACTCACGGTCTCCACCCACTCGGTTTCCGAGCGAAAGTTACGCATGGGGTATCAAGGAACATGGCGGACTAGCAGCGCACGCGACACGAACGCCTCTGGTACAGAAAAAATCCCAAGACCTGCATTCAGACAAGACAAAAAAACCACCTGCGACGCGCACAATCCGAACTTGCCTACGCACGCAATCATCGCTAGTACCAATCATCTTGTTTTTACAGGTAAACTCACTTGACTTCGTTGATTGAACCCTCGCTAGAACGACTCAAGAAACTAGGCAGGTTCATCGGAATATCCGGTGGACTCTGGCTCGGGGCTGGCGCCGCGGGCGGACTTTTTCTCTCGGTGATCGAGTTAGGAGTGGCAGGCCTACTTCAAGAGCTGCTCGGCAGGCTGGGAATGGGCTCCCCCCAGTCACTGCTCTATGCAGGCCCGAACTTGGAAAAACTCAGCGTCGCTGCACTCGCACTCCTCTTCTTCGTGACAGGCCTTCTGCGATCAGCGGTCACTGCGCTCATCGGCTATAGTGCCTCTCACTCGCAGGAAATCATCGGACTGCGCCTGAAGTCCCTCCTGCTCCATGAAACTCTCGGAAAGGCGAGCCGCCCACTGTCACTGGCCGAGGCGCACTTCAAGCTGGGCTCCATCTTTCCCCGCGCGATTGCCTTCTGCTCTGTTGGTGCAACAGCCCTCCCCCATGCGCTGAACATCCTGGGACTGTTGACGATCCTCCTGAGCATGAGTCCGCTGACCGCGCTGATCGGCGCACTGGGGCTCGCGATGGTTGGAGTGCCCGCCTACTTTTTCAACGTCAGAGTGCGGACCCTCTCGAGCGTCATTTCTCATCAAGCCGGCCAGATCAATACCAAGCTGTCGCGATCGATCCTGAACCTCTTTTTCCTGAAAGCGATTTCCGCAAGCGACCGGGTGCATGAAG
>JBIIXZ010000227.1:0-4179 GCA_044347055.1 Bdellovibrionia bacterium
CTGCAACGACTCGCTCGAGCTTTTCAACCGATGCCAGGAGCTTCTGCATGGATTCTCCTCAGGGCTTTTTCTTTGCGGCAAACGCCTTCTTGCCTTCCAGGATCAGGGCATGGATCTTTGCGGCCTCGCCGCCGATCTGGGGAACCAGTTCCTTGTCGATTCCGGTGACCGTCTGCTGGAATGCCGCACGCTCCTTTTCGCTGAGCTCGAGCACTTGGACTCCCGAGTCCTTCAGCACCTGGATGAGCTGCTGGCCAAGGGCGCGGACCGCTTTTCGGGCGTTCGCAGCCTGCGCATTTCCCGGTCCGATCAGGATCTTGCGTTCTTTTTCGCTGAGCTTGTCCCAGGTGATCTTGCTGAAGACGATGGCTGCGGGCTGGTAAATGTGCCGAGTGACGGAGTAGTGCTTCACTGCGGTGTGCAGTTCGGCAGCCAGCGTGAAGAGCGGCGTGTTGTCGAAGCCTTCCACCAGCCCAGTCTGGAGCGAGGGCAGGATCTCCGGAACCGCAATCGGCACGGCGTTCGCGCCCACCCTTTTCCAGAAAGCCAGGTGGGTCTTGCTCTCCTGCGAGCGAAGCTTCAGGCCCTTCAGGTCAGCGGGGCTTTTGACGGGCCGAGCCTTCGTGGCGATGTCACGCCAGCCGTTCTCGGCCCAGCTCACCAGGATCAAACCCTTTTGTTCGAAGAGCTTGCGAAAAGGCTCGAAAAGGTACTGATCCAGGACGAAGTCCGCTTCGTCGTTGGATTCGAAGATGAACGGAATCTCGAGCAGGTCCATTTCCGGAACCGCGCTCGCCAGGGCGGCAGAGGTGATGCCGCCGCCTTGGATTCGACCCCGCCGGATGCCTTGGAGGATCTCAATCTCGCCGCCGAGCTGGCCGCCGAGATAGGTCTTGATCTGGATCTCGCCGGCACTTTCAGCGGATACCCGCTTTTCAATTCCTTTGAGCTCTTCGGCCCAGGGAGTGTTGTCCGGAGCGACGGTGCCGAACTTCAGGACCGTTTTTGCGGTAGCCTCACCCGTGACGGCAACCACGCCAAAAATCACCAGCGAAATCCATTTCATTTTCATTTTCAGCCTCATCGTCGTTCTGATCAGTCGAAGAGTTCAGCTTCGCGAGCGAGCAGGTCCTTTGCCTTGCGCTGTTCCAGCGTGTTTTCAGCTGCAAGATCTGCAAGGGCGTCGGGCTTGGATTGGAGCACCTGCTCGAGCGTCTTGCGGAAACCGGCACGATCACCCCGCTTGCGGAGGAGGGCGTCGGCGTAGAGCACCTTCGTGCCGAGATAATTCGGAGCGGCCTTCATGCTCTTCTGGAAGTACTCATTGCTCTTGTCGAGGCTGCCGCCAAAGAGTGCCGGAAGCGTTGCATAGTAGGCACCCCAGTAGCGGTCCGGAGCTCCATGAAAGAAGGTCGGGTCGAGTACCTGAACGCGCTCGATCATCTTCTTCACGCGCGTCTTGTACTTGAGGGCGGTCGTGATGTTCGAGTTGCGAGCCCACTTTCCGAGGTTGGTGGCCGTCCAATACACCGCATCGACCTGTTCCTTGGTGACAAGATCCAGCGCGTCCTCGAGAACGACCTTGCCGTCCTTGACCTTCTCTCGGAAGGCGGCATTCGTGGCGAGGGCTCGCTCTCCCCAGGAGGTGCCGATTTCCCAAAGGCGCTTCTTTTCGTTCATTTCGGAGTCAGGAAGGTGTCCGTCGGCGAGCAGGTAGTAGCCGCGCACGAGATAGGCGTGCGATTCGTAGTGGTTCGGGTTCGCAGTCGCCACCTTCTCGAAGTCCTTGAGGGCAAGTTCGAGTTCGGCGCGATCCAGGCGTTTTGCCCAGTGTGATTTTCCTGAGGCGATGAGCGCCTTCTGCTCGGCCTCGGAAAGGGTGTTGACGGACTTCTCCTGGTTCCAGCCCATCGTGCGCGTGAGCGCACAGCCGGACACGGAGGCCGAAACGACAAGCGATAACGCGACAAGCGAGAGATTCAAGCGCATGTGAGGCTCCTTCATAAAATGCGACTGGTAATGCACCTATTGTCGGGGAGCGAATCCGGAGAGTAAAGACCCTGATTTTCAGTGCAAAATCCGCCAAATATCCGCCGCTCTGGTGGGCGATTCGACGGCAAGTGCCATGAATATGACGACATCACTGCTGCTCGATGAATATGAGGCGAGTGGATGGATGCAATCAGGTACACTCATCAAGAGATGACACGCACGGTGTTTCGACAAAGCTTCCTCGTTCTCGTGGCGCTTCTTTTTGCGCTGCCGCAGAACTCCTTATCCGATGAAACCGTCGGACAGAGCCAGCAGTACAATGATGCCGCCAAGGCTTGCGGAAACTCGAAGGACGCCAGCACGGCATCTGCCGCCATCTGGGGAGTGATGGGTGCGCTGTGCGGATACAACTGCTTCAATTATTTTTCGCTCAGAGCCGAGCGCACTGCAGTCCTCGCCGCCGCAAGCGACGCTTTGGTGGCTGCGACTCATGCCAACACCTGCGTGCCGGGAACGTCCGCGACAGTGACGGGCCTGGTGGCCGCGATCAAAGCAGCCTTTGGCCAGGCAGAGGCGGAGACCGCGAATGCCCAGGTTGCCGCGGCAGCGCCGGTCAGCAGTGCGGTCACAGGATCATCTGCAGCAGTCGCTCATGAAACGATGGCCTCCGAGACGACCACACTTGTGGCGAATCAGGGAGCCAATGTCACTGCGGTCACTGCGGCCCAAACCGGGTACTGCTCCAACCCCTATACGGCCGGCCAGTGCGCAAACTGCGGAGTAGCGATAGCGAATCTTACCAAGAGCGTGACGGCACTCAATTTGGCACTGACACCCATGATCACCCGCATGAATGCCGTGATCAGCACCGGTAAATTCTGCCAGTACGGTTCCTTCGCTTCGGCTGCAGCGGATATCGGCCTCGCAGCGACCGTCGGCAAGGACGTGACCCAGGGGCTCATGGGTCTTGCAGGAGCTGCGCCCGGGCTCATCACCCTTCTGGTCCTCGACAAGACCGACACACTGAGCTCCACGACATCGGCAATGGGAAAAAGCTCCTGCTGGACGGCGGGCCTGAGCCTCGTACTGGCAGGGGTAAAGGCCATGCAGGCCAATAAGAGCGCAAACTGCAAGGACGAGAACGAGCGCAAGGCGGGAGATCTGGCGAACGGTGCTCCAGTACTGGATCCGGCGATGTCTCGCAGAAATCCCGTGAATGCATTGGGACTGGTGGCCCCTGCGAAGGTGGCGGGTCCCACGGGCGCGTCTTCGGGTCTGATGAGCGCTGACTCTGCAAGCCTCATCCAGGGAGCATCGAAGGTGGATCCTGCGATTGCTCGGCTGGAGGCCGGGGCCCCCGGAACCATTCGAGACGCCATCGAGCAGGCCGCTTCAGTCTTCAACGTTTCTCCGGCGGATTTCTTCAGAGGCGGAACGCTCGGCAATCAAAAGCTCGCCACGATGATTTCCGGTCCTCTTCCTGAAAGCGTCGGTGAAGTTTCGGGACTTCTGGCTGCACTGGATTCGCGGATTGGAGGCATGGAATCACAGCTGGCCGTGAGCTCTCCCGTGGGCTCGGGCTTGATGAATTCCACCACTTCCGCAGCGATCCACGCCGCGGGGGGCGGCACCGCGGTTGGAAGCCCCGGCAATCCGCTCTTGAACTGGGGCACGGACGCTCCGGGTCCAGCCACCGGCGCTTCGCAGCCGGGAAGCGCGAGGGTGATCGGCAACCCGAACGATGAGTTTCACGCAGGGTATCCAGGGACGATCTTCCAAATTGTCTCTGGCCGACTCGGGCGCACGACCGATCGCCTCGAGCGGCTCGAGTGGCAGCTGCCGACCAATCGGTTCCAGCACGGCATGAGTTTGCAGCCTGAAGCGAAGAAGAAGCGGTAACTCAGCGGAGCCGGTTCTCTTCCAACCAGCCGATCAGATCAGCACGGTACCTTCCGGATTCTCGCGACATCGAGTCGATGTGTCTTCCGCGTGGAATGATCCACAGGGTCTTGGGTTCTTCCGCCAGTGAGTGGATTCGCCTGCCGAACGAAGCCGGAATCGCAGGATCCTTCTCGCCATGGATGACCAGCAGTGGAATGGGACTGATCTTCGCGAACGATTCCTCGGGAGAGTACTCATCCGAGACCAGGACTCCTGCCAACGGTTGGAACAGGAACGTGATCCAGC
>JBIIXZ010000217.1:0-4522 GCA_044347055.1 Bdellovibrionia bacterium
CCAATACGCCAGGAATCATCGTCGGCAAGAAAGAGTGGAACATGGGCCAGCGCGCGAGCGATACCCGTGGCATCACCTTTGAGAACGTGCGCATTCCGGCTCGCTACCGGCTTGGCAACGAAGGGGATGGCTTCAAGATCGCCATGACTGCGTTCGACTACACCCGTCCTCCGGTTGCCGCGGGAGCCGTCGGCCTCTCTCGTCGTGCCATGGATGAAGCCATCCAGTACGCCCAGACCCGCAAGACCTTCGGACAGCCGATTGCAAACTACCAGGCGGTCTCGTTCATGATTGCCGACATGGCGAAGGACATCGAGGCAGGACGCCTTCTGGTTCACAAGTCAGCGTGGCTCAAGGACAACGGCCACCGCAACACCAAGTGGGCTGCCATCGCCAAGGCGTTCTGTGCCGACATGGCGATGCGCGTGACCACCGATGCCGTGCAGGTATTCGGCGGCTACGGCTATTCCTCGGAGTACCCGGTCGAAAAGCTCATGCGCGATGCCAAGATCTACCAGATCTACGAAGGCACGAGCCAGATCCAGCGCCTGATCATTGCGAAGGAGATCTTCGAGCGCGGTTAACCCTCGCCGTCGAGCAGCGATTGTCGAATCCTGCTGAAAGACTCGTAACGCGGAAGGCCCCGGGCAGCACACCCGGGGCTTTCTGTTTCTGGACCATGCGAACAGGGCTTCTCCGCGCACGGAGCCGCCTCAAGCTCAGGAAAGTATTGCTGCAGGGTTTCGGGCTTTACTCCGAGCAGGCCGAAGGCCCGCATTCCGGGAGTATCGATCCATAATGAATTTCCGGGACCATGAAGCAGCACAGCCGAAGTGGTGGTGTGCCGCCCTTTTCCAGTAACCTCGCTGACCTCGCCCACGCGACCAATCTCGCTTTCGGTGAGCTGACGCAGGAGGCTCGTCTTTCCGACGCCCGAATGCCCGCAGAAGACCACCTTTCGACCGGTCAGCGCAGTGCGCAGCACCCCGACGCCGGTTCCGGATTTCGAGGAGATTTCGAAAATGGGAATTCCCAGGCTGCGATAGATCTCCCATGGCTTTGTCGTGGCATCCGGCAACAGGTCGATCTTGGAAACGCAGAGAACGGGACGAATGCCACCCATCTGCGCCGCCACCAGGAAGCGATCGATCAGGCCCGGGGAAAAATCAGGATTCAGGGTCGACGCAACGATCACGAGATCATCGATATTGGCGGCAACCACGTGCACGGGTTGCACGCCCGAGTTCTCAGAGCGCTCGCGACCCGGCGCAGGGCGAACCAGCTGGTTCTGCCGAAGTGCGACGCCCTCGACGACGCCGGACTGCGGATTGGATGCAGACGCCTTCACGCGATCACCCACGGCAACGGGTGAACGCTCGCGCGTGCCCTCTCCACCGAGTCCATGTTCGTAGACCTGCGCACGACGATAGCTGCAGAGCCTCTCGGTTCCGTCCTCGTCGAGCCTCACGCGGCAGAGCTGAGGAAATACCTCGATGACCGTGGCATTTGCATCCTCCGGTGCCAGAGGGGTCGCGCCTTTCGATCGCGAAGTCGAAGCCGCCGTCTTTCGGTGGTGCGAACGGGCGTGGAACCGGGCGGATTCCTGGTCATCCATCCATGCATCGGAGGCCGCCTCTCCGCGACTGCGCTTGCCAGGAGCTTTTCCACCCTTGCCGGCCAAAATCACGCTCTCCCGGAGGATTCGGCCATCTGGTGGAACCGGATGTACTCGCCGGAGGTCTTCGAGGCCATCAGCTCATCGTGAGTTCCCGCCTCGACAATCACACCCTGCTTCAGAACCAGGATGAGGTCTGCGTTGCGAATCGTCGAGAGACGATGGGCAATGACCAGAGTCGTGCGATTCACCATCAGAGAATCGAGTACCTCCTGGACAGCCCGCTCGGAGCCGGTATCGAGGTTCGAGGTGGCCTCGTCCAGGATGAGGATCGGAGACTCGCGCAGGAAGGCGCGCGCAATCGACAACCTCTGTCGCTCTCCTCCCGACAGCTTCTGGCCGCGCTCGCCGATCAGTGTTTCCCATTTCTGTGGAAGGCGCTCAATGAAGTCCAGGGCGTGCGCCCGACGTGCCGCTTCGATCACCTGGTCGGGAGAAGAGTCGTGGCGGCCGCAACGAATATTTTCGAGAACGGTATCATTGAAGAGAAAGATGTCCTGGCTGACCACGGCGAAAAGCGCACGGAGCGAATGCGGCTCAAGATCCCGTATATCGCGGCCATCGAGGATGATCCTGCCCCCCGTGACGTCAAAGATGCGAGGAAGTAGCTGGATCAGCGAGCTCTTTCCAGCACCGCTTTCTCCCACGATCGCCACGCGACTGCCGGGCTTCAAGCTGAAGTTGATGCCCTTGAGGATCTCGCGTTCGGGAGCGTCCGGATAACTGAACCGCACGTCCTCGAGTCGAAGCTCGCGCTCGAAACGAGAGATCGCCACCGCACCGGGCTTTTCCACGATTCGACTCGTCCAGGAAAAGATCTCTCCAATCCTCGCCCCCGCGGTCCGAAGCTGGCTCAGGCGAAGATTGACGTCATTGAGCGTGCGAAGCGGATTCATCATCATCGCGAAAGCGGCAAAGAATGCGAGAAGATCTCCCGAGCTCATCGTGCCCGCGATGACCTGGCTGCCGCCATAATAGATGACCAGTGCGATGGCGAAGGATGTCACCAGCTCGACGGCAGGATGCGAGAGCTCCTCGATCTTGGCCATCTTGAGATGGAAGTTCGTGTATCGCTCCGACTGCTCGAAAAACTTTTTCCGCGAATACTGCTCCAGCCCGAAGAGCTTGATGACCCTGAATCCGCTGAAGCTTTCCTGCAGGATCGAAAAAAGCCGCGCATTCTGCTCCTGCATCGAAGCGATGTATCGTTTGAGGTTTCTGGAAGTCGCCATGAAGATCACGACGAGCGGAGGGAAGATCAGGAAAGTGAGCAAAGTCAGCTTCCAGTTCAGGTACAGCGAGTATCCGAACAGCGCCAAGAAAGTCAGGGGCTCGCGGACGACAATGTTGATTGTTGCGAGCCCCTGGTCGATCAGGTTCGGGTCCTGTCCGGCACGCGAGACCAGCGCACCTGAGCTCTGGGCCGTGTAATAGTCCGCCGACAGTCCCATCAGATGATCAAATAGCTCGTCCTTCACCCGTTGGTTCACGCGGGCGATGACCTTGCGGAGCAGATAGTAGTGGAGAAATCGGACCACGAAGTTGACGAGATAAAGGGCCAGGAACAGGAGCGGAAACAGCAGCAGCTTGGTCTGGTCGCGGTTCACGAGCAGGTCATCGACCAGGTATTTGATGAGCGGAACCGGGGACGCCCGAAGCGCCGCCAAGGGAATGGCCAGCAAGGCACTGGAAAGAATCCAGAACCGGTAGGGAAAAAGATACCTTTTGATGCTAAACTGGCGACTCATGGCTTCCACTCCTAGCACAAAACTGCGGGTTCTAGTCACGGGAGGAGCCGGGTATATCGGCAGCTCCACCGCCCGGTGGCTTCTGGATAGAGGGCACCGAGTCTGGATCCTCGATAACTTCTCAACGGGCCACCTCGAGCATGTTCAAGGCGAGGGACTCACGGTCTGCAGCATCGGCGACCAGGAAGTCGTCCGAGGCCTGCTCCGTGAGCAGCGGTTTGATTGCGTGATGCATTTTGCCGCCAAGTCTCTCGTGGCTGAAAGCGTCGCCCATCCGGAACTCTACCTGGAGAACAACGTCCACCAGACCCGAAGGCTTCTGGAGTGCATTCAGGAGCTTCCGAGCGATCGTCGCCCGGTCTTCGTGTTCTCCTCGACCTGCGCGATCTTCGGCGATCCGGGAACCCCGACGATTTCGGAAAACCTGCCCTGCCGCCCGATCAACCCCTATGGCCAGACCAAGCTGGAGGTGGAGCGACTGCTTGAGGACATGGCAGCGGAAAAAGGTGCGGCGATCCATTCCGTGTGCCTTCGATACTTCAATGCCGCGGGAACCGACTCGAGCCTGTGCTGCGGAGAAATCCATGAACCCGAGACCCACCTGATTCCCAACGTGCTTCGCGCGATTCGGGAAGGGTCTTCCGTCTCGATCTTCGGAACGGACTACCCGACTTCGGATGGAACCTGCATTCGCGACTACATTCATGTCACCGACCTGGCTCGTGCCCACGAGTCAGCGATGCTGCGCGCCCACGCCCGAAAGGTCTCCGGTCAACCTGCATCGAAAGAGGCATTCAATCTCGGATCAGGCACCGGATACAGCGTGCGCGAAGTGATCATGGCGTGTGAGCGAGTCACCGGAATTCGCGCACGTGTGACTGAAAAGCCTCGTCGGCCGGGAGACCCTCCCAAACTGGTGGCCGACAACTCGCTGGCTCGTCGAGAGCTGGGATTCGAGCCGGAGCATTCGCTGGAATCCATCGTCGGCAGCGCCTGGGCATGGCAACAGAAACTTGCCCAGCCGAAGAAGGCTGTCTTTTTGGATCGAGACGGAACACTGAATGAGGATCCGGGTTACCTCGACCATCGCGACAAAATG
>JBIIXZ010000218.1:0-4453 GCA_044347055.1 Bdellovibrionia bacterium
CCTATTTGGCACATCAGTCGCGAATTCGTCGTGCAACCCTCCTCCGCCTTCGCTTTTAATCGTGATGACTAGCCGGAGCCTGAAACACTGATGATCACCCTAGCTGAGAATTCGTGGCCACGAGGTGGCTCAAAATCATTTGCCTGATGGACACCCGATTCGATGTGAGGCACTTTCGAACGATGAATTGGAATCGGATCACCTATCCCAAGCCAATCCAGAAGGGCTCATGCATTGGCGTTACCGCGCCTTCGAGCGGAGTTAAACCCGAGGACGAAGCCCGCTTAAACCTCGCACTCAATCACCTGGAGCAAAGGGGATTTCGCTACCGCGAAGGAAAGTGCCTGCGGGGCGACAAAAAGTCGGTCAGTGCCGGCGCTCAAGAGCGTGCTAGGGACTTCGTGTCGCTTTGGTTAGACCCTTCAACCGACATGATCTTTCCGCCTTGGGGCGGCGAGTTTTTGATCAATCTCTTAGACAAACTGGATTTCGAACAGTTGGCAGGAACCAGGGCGAAATGGGTCCAAGGGTATTCCGATACTTCGACACTCCTGTTCGCGCTTACTACGATCACAGGCATTTCGACCGTCCATGGCTTGAACCTCATGGACTCGATCCTCGAAAATGATGATTCCTTGACGAGTAAATCCTTCGACTGGCTCGCTCTTTCTGCCGGCGCAAAATTCGAACAAGCTTCTTCTCCTTACTTTCAAACTGAGTTCGAGGATTACTCCAAGGACGTGCATGCCAAATTCAAATTGGAGCACAAAACTACTTGGAAAAATTTTAAGGGCGAAGAACGAATTACGCTCGAGGGAAGAATCATCGGCGGATGCCTGGATACTCTGCGAAACCTAGTGGGAACTCCTTACGGGGACATCCCTCGATTCGCTTCAAGATTCAAGGACTGCGGCTTGATTCTCTATCTGGAAAACGCAGGCACTACTCCGGCGGAGGTTTGCCGTACGCTTTGGAACATGCGATTTGCAGGCTGGTTTGAAGTCGTCAGCGGCATCGTCTTTGGACGCTCTGCCGCACCGGATGCTACAACACCAGAAGAGCTTTCATATGAAGATGCCATTGAAGATGCGCTGGCACGAACAGATCTTCCAATTATCCTAGACGCAGATATTGGACATCGTCCGCCGCAGTTGATGATCTTCAACGGATCGATGGCTCAGATTGAATCATCGCATGGGCGAGGGAAGCTTATTCAGGCGCTTGTTTAGCACTAGCTTCTCTCTCAGTTCAGGGCACCTCGCTGTTTTTCCAAATGAGAGTAGCAAAGCTTCCCTTTTCGCTCATTTATCCCCGGCCCTATTTCGCTCGGCCCCGCCCCTTTCCACCCATGATCCGCTTGTCGCGAACGTTCCGGTGGTACGTGATCGCAAACCGGTGTGCCTCGTCGCGCACGTGGGTCAGCAGCTTGTAGGCCGGCATGTGCGGCAGCAGGTTGACCGGATTCTTTCGGCCGGGAATGAAGATGCGCTCCAGCGACGATTTGACATCCGTTGCGCGAAAATCGCTTTCAGTGCGCGCCTTCGCGAGACCCACGACCGCCACTCCCTGCACCTGGAGCTCCTCCAGGATGGCAACGGCCTGAGAGAGCTGGCCCTTGCCGCCGTCGACCACCACCAGATCCGGAAGCTCGTCGCCTTCTCTACCGAGCGCGGCAAAGCGCCGGCCAAGAACTTCCTTCATCGTCGCGAAGTCATTCGACCCTTCGACGGTCTTGATCTTGTAGCGGCGATACAGGTTCTTGTCCGGAGCGCCGTCAATGAAGACGACACGAGAAGCAACCGCGTCCTCGCCATGGATGTTCGAGTTGTCGAAGCACTCGATGCGGTGAGGGAGTCTTGCCAGTCCGAGCTTCTCCTGGACCTCCTCGAGCGCGGCAATGCCGTGTCCACCGCCATGCTTGGCATTCTGCTCGACCGAGTACTTGGCATTTTGGCGGGCCACTCCGAGGATCTGCTCGTCCTGGGGCGTCTCCGCCGTCCGGAGCTTGAGCCCGAGGCTCGACTCCAGCATCTCCAGCTCGGCCGACTCGGGCGCCACCGGAAGCAGCACGTCCGACGGACGCGACAGCCCCGAGCCCCCGGCCTGCGTTTCATCCGGGCGCTCCTCGAGGGCGACATAATACTGCGAGAGCACCTCGCCGAGGATCTCGGCGTCGGACTGGGTCGGATCCGAGTTCTGCACGTCGAAGTGACGAACGGAAAGCATCTTGCCGCCGCGGATCTGCAGGATCACTGCATGGAAGATGATTTCGTTGCGAGCGATTCCGACGACGTCACGGTCGCGATCCGAGCCGGCTTCGACGACCCCCTGGACAGCCGTGATTCCTTCGAGCGCCTGGACCTGGTCGCGGAAGTGCGCAGCACGTTCGTAATCCTCGGCCTCGGCGGCCTCGCCCATCTGCCGGCGCAGGCTTCCAAGGAGCTCCTCGGCCCTGCCTTCGAGAATCGACATCGCCTGCCCGATCGTCTCGCGGTATCCCGCCTCGTCGATCTTGCGAACGCACGAGCCCGAACACTGGCCGATCTGGAACAGAATGCACGGCCGGCTGCGGTGCCGAAACGTGTTGTCGGAGCAGTCGCGCAGCTGGAAGGTGTGGTTCAGGAGCTGAAGCGTCTGACGCGCCGACCAGGCGGAAGGAAACGGCCCAAAGTACCGGGCGCCGTCGCGCCTGACCCGCCGGGTCCACTCGATCCGCGGAAAAGCCTGCGCGACGTCGATCTTCAGGTACGGATACCCCTTGTCGTCCTTGAGCCGGACGTTGAAGCGCGGTTTGTGCTTCTTGATCAGTGTGCACTCGAGAATCAACGCTTCGTTTTCCGTCTCCGTCAGGATCAGGTCGAAGGTGTGGATGACCGCCACGAGGAGTTCCGTCCGAAGCCGCTCATGCCGTGCCGCCTGGAAGTAGCTCGAAACCCGGTTCCGAAGATTTTTCGCCTTTCCGACGTACAGAATGGTGCCGCCCTCGTCTTTCATGAGGTAGACACCAGGCAAAGTGCTGATCTCACGCGCCTTTTTCAATAGTTCGGCACGCCGAGACTCGGGGTTTCGGGCTTGCTTTTCCACTCCGCTCATCTATAAGTAATTTCAACCATTTACTCAATCTGAGAGGAAACCATGGCAAAAGCCGCCGTAGCCCAAGAAACGCTGTCCTACTGCACGAGCTGCAAGATCGACCTCGCCCACCTGATCGTGGCGATGAAGGGCGACCAGATTGCCAAGGTCGAATGCAAGACCTGCAAGAAGATCCACGCCTACAAGGCCCCCAAGGGCGTGACTGAAGTGGCCCCGAAGAAGAAGCGCGCCTCGAAAAAGGCAGCGGACGAGGCCCAGTCGGCAAGCACGATCGAAGCGGAATGGGAAAAGCTGATGAACGCCCACAAGGACGCTCCCTTCAAGCCGTACGGGCTGAAGTCCAAGTTTGCCCTGGGTGACAAAATCAAGCACCCGAACTTCGGCGAAGGAATCGTCGGAAAACTGATTTATCCGAACAAGCTGGAAGTGATTTTCCGCACCGACATCAAGGTGCTGATCCACGGCGGCGCTCCGAACTGAGCGACGACTTCCGGAGAAAACGCCAAAGGGCGCTGCGATTCATCGCAGCGCCCTTTTTTCATTTCAGCGTATCAGGTCGGATCAGCCGACTGATGCCACGTCGATGCGCGAGCTGAAGCTCTTGGACTTGTCGAGCGCATTGTTGAGGCGCTTCTCGAGCTGGTCGAGGTCCTGGGTGACCTTGTTGTTGTCGCGCCAGTAGCTGCTGCTCTGCGACTGCTTCTCCCACTGCTGGCTCAGGCGCTCGGCATCATTGATGGCCGGCGACAGCTGGCGATATTCGTCGCTCTGGGTGACATTCGGGAACTTGTTCGCGCGGCTCTTGAGCTCGCTCTCATGCTTGCGAGCCTGGCTGAGCGCATCCTTGATCTCGCGCGAATGCATCTTGTACTGCGACATGAATTCAGAATTCGGCTGGTTCTGGGCGGTCTTTACCTGCGCCCGGAGTCCCTTGACCTGGTCGAGCGCGCTCATCAGCGAGGTCTCGACGGCAATGGCATGCGGAGCGAGCGACATCTTGGCGGCGTCGCCCTTCATCTCGCGCTCGCCCATTCCACCCTGCGTGCGGCCAGTGGTGGTCGTATCCTGTCCCATGCTTCCCGTCGTGGCCGAATCCTGCCCCGCGGTTCCCGCCTGCTCCGAGCTCGGGCCATTGTTGGTACCGTTGCTGCCGGTGCTGGTGGTCGTATCGCCGCTGCCCGACTGCTCGCCGGAGCTCCCGCTCATCCCGCTTCCTTCGGCTCGAGCAAAATTCGAAATGCCGAGAAGCGCGACGGTAATGACTGCCAACGGAGCTGCTGCTCCGATCTTGAGTTTCATGCAAAACCTCCTGGGTTGTTGAAGCCCTCAGCTTTGCAATCGCGACACCAGCTGCAGCGGA
>JBIIXZ010000219.1:0-4438 GCA_044347055.1 Bdellovibrionia bacterium
TTCTCAGAAAACCGCTCCTGAAGTAAGGTGATGGAGTCATGATCGCCATCGTAGCTGGGGCCACCGGCCTCACCGGACAGGAGCTGATCCGTCAGCTCGAACACGATTCAAGAATCACCGCGATCCGCGCTCTCGTCCGCTCCTCGGGACGGTTGGCTCCGTCGCCCAAATTGCAGGAAATTCTCCTCCCGCAATCCGGGTTTGATGGGATGGAAAACAGCACCGATCCGGCTCTCTCTGGCGACCTGTACTTTTGCGCCCTCGGTACCACAATCAAGAAGGCTGGTTCACAGGATGCTTTTCGAAAGGTTGATCATGATGCCGTCGTATCGTTCGCACGGCTTTGCTCCACAAGGCAGGGCAGGGCCTTTGCCCTGGTCTCGGCCACGGGAGCGAACCCCCAATCGAAGATCTTTTATTCGCGCGTAAAGGGAGATGCGGAAAAAGAAGTCCTATCATTCTCCATTCCGAGAATCGTCATCGCCCGCCCTTCGCTGCTGATCGGAGACCGCTCGGAGCATCGTTCGGCCGAGCGAGCTGGAATCCTTTTCTACCGCGCGATCTCTCCCCTGCTCCCCCAGCCCATTCGCAGTCGACTCGGAACGGACGTTCCTCAGCTGATTTCACGACTCATTCAGGAGTCCGTCAACAAGACTGCCGGGCAAACCATTTTGGAAGCCTCGGAGATTTGATCCACGAGCCTGGGGCGGATCCTCATCCTTGACCAGACAACCCAAGGCCGGGTTGTCCGCTCGGCGAAGCTTACTTTTTCGCGCAAGGCCCCACCCACTTGGAGGTTCCCTTCATGGAGAACTTCTGCGCGCCTCCGCCAGGCATTCCTGGAATTTTCATCGCGGTGGTCATCGAGAACGAGTAGCTTGTGTCGAGCTTGCCCGTAATGACCATGCTGCTCGTCATGGTCATGCCGCCGGCCTCTTCGCCCATCTGGCAATCGACGTCGAACCTCACCTCGCTGGCACCCTGCTTCAGGTTCTTCATCGCGCATTTCTGCTCGGTCTGCTGCGGAACCGTCCTGCTCCAGTCAAAGCTGCCGTCGACACAATAGCTGTGCTTCTGCTTGCCCATCATCGGGTGCTGCACTTCGGTCTCCCACATTCCCGCCTTGGGTTTTGCGGGAGTGGAAGCGAGAGCAGAAGGCGCGAGGCCGAGGGCTGCCCAGGTGAGGACAAATGTCGGAACGACTGCAAATTTCATCGTGGGCTCCTCTGAAAATCGTTTAGCCCACGATCAGGCTTTCCGGGCAATTCGTCAATACAGGAGCACCAGGACACGTCAGCGAAGTCCCGCATTCTGCCCATTTCGTGTTAGCTTTTTGGACATGCCCTTCAAAAAACTTCATTCAGGCCTCAGGACCGAGGCCATTGCAGGCGCCACGACCTTCTTCACCATGGCCTACATCGTCGTGGTCAATCCTTCGGTTCTGACCACCGAGGGCACAGGAATGCCTTTTTCTGGAGTGCTGACGGCCACCGTGCTGCTCTCGATCGTGAGCACTCTCCTGATGGGCGTTTACGCAAAACTTCCGTACGCGGTGGCCTCAGGAATGGGGCTCAACGCGTTTTTTACGTACACGATGATTCTCGGCAAAGGCATTCCCTGGCAGACAGCACTGGGCATCACGTTCTGGGCGGGAGTGCTTTTTCTCCTCGTCTCGCTGACTCCGATTCGTGAGTCGATTGCCCGGGCCGTGCCCCATGGACTGCGCATCGGTTCGGCTGCAGGCATCGGCGTGTTTCTGACCTTCATCGGGCTCAAGAATTCCGGCTTCGTCGTTTCCGATCCGGTGACTTCGGTCAGGACCGGGCACATCACCACGCCCGTGCTGCTCTCGCTTGCGGGCTTCGTCATCATGGGCGCGCTTCTTCGGCGAAAAAATCCGTTCGCATTCCTGGCAGGAATCTTCTCCGTCACGGGAGCGGCGTGGATGATGGGCCTGATCCAGGCGCCCGAAAGTTTTCTTTCGATGCCGGACTTTTCGTCTGCGTTTTTGAAGATGGATCTCTGGGGCGCGCTGAAGCTCGCGATGATTCCGTCGATCCTGGCCATCCTGTTCACCGATCTCTTTGATTCGATTACGTCGTTCGTCGGAATGGCGCACGGCTCGGGAATGGTGGATTCGACAGGCGCTCCCCGGCAGCTCAAGGAAGGACTGGTCGTGGACTCGTGGGCCACGCTTCTGGCGGGCGTCTTTGGAACGAGCTCCGGGACGGTTTTTGTCGAGAGCATGGCCGGAGTCGAAGTCGGTGGACGCACCGGAATGACCGCGGTTTTTGCGGCACTGTGTTTTATTCCCTGCCTGTTCATCGCCCCGCTCGCGGGAATGGTTCCTGCCTATGCCACTGCACCGGTGCTCGTGTGGGTGGGAGTGCTCATGTTCCGGAGCGTGTCGTCGCTCAAGACCGATGCGATCGAGGATCTGGTGCCCGCGTTTCTGGCCATCATCCTCGTGCCGCTGACCTTCTCGATCACGCAAGGACTGGTCTGGGGCTTTCTATCGCATGTGGCTTTTTACTGGCTGGCCGGACGGCGTTCGGAAATCACGCGCATGCAGCTGGTGATCTGCGCGCTTTCGTTGGTGATTTTGCTGATCGAGAACGTAAAGTATTGAATTTACAATACTAAGGCTCTTTGCGGGCAAGGTTCTGGCGTCTCAGATCTCCTTGCCCTCTGGACGCCCTATCGAAATAAGCCTATTATAATAGGTATGAATTTGAGGCAGCTTGCCCGAGTCCGTCAGGCGCGAGGGATGAGCCAAGGCGAGCTCGCCCATCGTGCTCACACCAGCCTGGCCACGATTCAGAGCATCGAGGCCGGCCGAGCGAACCCGTCATTGACCACTCTGGAGCGAGTTATCCACGTGCTGGGACTTCGGCTCGAACTCAAGAACACGCCCCCCGACTGGACTCGTCTCGCGAGCGTGGGCGTGCCCTTGTTGATGTCCGGCGAGTTCTCGGTTCGTCCCGACAAGGAGCTGCTAAAGCAAGAGCTTCTGAATCTCTCCGTGGACACTCTCCACTCGCTAACCGACCCGCGAGAAGCGAGCGCGCTGAGGTCCTGGCTCCGGGCACTGCACGATCATTATCCGCAGGTTTGGGCCCGGTACGCCCCTCACCTGTCGTCGTGGCTGAAAAAGCAACGACTCTCCGGCCCCGAGATCAAACTCCGCAGGATCGCGCTCTCCAACCTGGCAGGGTACCTATGATCACTCTCGATTCGAAGCTCCTCAAGAAGCTCCTCACATCCGCCGCCGAAAAACTCGACGGCGACTGGGTGCTGCTGGGCGGCACCCTCCTTCCGGCACTCGGAATCGACTCGCGTGCCACGATCGATGTGGATCTTGTCAGCCTCGAGAAGAACTCGAACGAACAGAGCTTCAAGCTGATGGAGCTTGCCGAGTCGTTGCAGCTTCCGGTGGAAACCATCAACCAGGCCGCGTCCTATTTTCTTCAGAAGACGGGCTACGAGCGAAGCGATCTCATCGTCCTGAAAAAGGGAGCCCGCGCGACGATCTATCGGCCGACACTCACTCTGTTCTGGAAGCTGAAGATCGGCCGTCTCTCCGAATCAGACCTTGGCGACTGCCTGGGCTATTTGAAGTTCAGCAAGGATCGCGGCGAGGCCGTGGATCGCGAGGCTCTAGGCGATATGATCGATCACGCCCTTCGCGAACGCCCCACCTCCGATCGAGCGGCCCGGCTGGCAGAGCTGAAGCGAAGTCTGCAAGAATCTTAGGAACTCTTCTACAGCTCCATCCAGCTCTTGCCGTGGGCGGAATTGACCTTGAGCGGAACCGAGAGCTCGAGCGCGCCTTCCATCGTTTTCACGACCAGGTTCTCGACACGCGCGGCTTCATCCTCGGGGCATTCCAGCACCACTTCGTCGTGCACCTGAATGATGAGCTTCGAGAGGTAAGCGCCCTTTTTGAGCGCCTCGTCGAGCTCGATCATGGCGAGCTTCATCAGGTCGGCAGCCGTGCCCTGGATGGGCGTGTTCATGGCCATGCGCTCGGCGTTGGCACGAAGCGCGGGATTCTTGGCATGAATGTCGGCGAGCACACGCTTGCGACCAAGGAGCGTCGTGACGTAGCCCTTCTCTTTGGCCGAGAGGATCTGGCCATCGAGAAAGCGCTTCACGCCATGATAGCGCGTGAAGTAGCGCTCGATCATCTCAGCAGCTTCCTTGCGCGAGATGTGAAGCTCCTGCGCGAGCCCGAAGGGTGTCTTGCCGTACATGAGCCCGAAGTTGATGGCCTTGGCGATGCCGCGCTGGCGGTCATCGACCTGCTCGGGCGAGATGCCGAACATTTCGCTCGCCGTGCGGCGGTGCACGTCTTCATCCGCGCGGAACGAGCGCACGAGCTCTTCGTCGCCGCTCATATGGGCCAGAAGTCGAAGCTCGATCTGGCTGTAGTCGGCAG
>JBIIXZ010000220.1:0-4436 GCA_044347055.1 Bdellovibrionia bacterium
CGCCCTTCTTCTCCAGGCCACCTTCATCAATGGAGTGGTGATCGAGGCAGTGAGGCTCGTGGTGCAAAGGCCACGTCCTTTCGTCTATCTCGATCCAGTGAAGCACGGCGACTCTCCCGCCCACTACACCTCGTTCTACTCCGGCCACACCAGCTTTGCGGCGCTGGCCTGCACCCTGGCAGTGCTTGCTTCATTGAATGCTCGTGAAGGTGCTCGACGGCTCGTCCTGGTTTCTGCGGTGCTCCTCACGGCGGCCACCGGCCTGCTCCGGGTAACGGGCAGCAGGCATTTCATCTCGGACGTTGGGTTTGGAGCACTGATCGGGGTCGTCATCGCGGTTGCGGTCAACAGTTTGCATCGGGGTAAGGACCATGCAACCTTCCATGCATCGCCCCGTTGAGTCGAAGACCCAATTTCCAATCCACTCCTTCCTGGTGCATTTTCCCGTCGGCCTCTGGGCGGCGAGCTTCGTGCTGGATGCGATCGTCCTTGCCCAACCCGATCAACTGCTGCTTGCCCAGGCCTCGACCATCATGATGTGGACGGGAATTTTTTCCGCCGTCCTCGCCGCGATATTCGGATGGCGCGATTACAACACTCGGGTTCGCGTGGAACATCCCGAGGCGCTTCGAGTCGCCCGAACGCACCTGTCGCTGAACGTTTTTCTCGTCTTCTGGTACGCGATCCTCGCATCGTTGCGGAGCTTCGGGCAGCCCACCTTCGGCCAGATGAGCGGCGTGGACTTTCTCATGGCGGCAATCGGCTTCGGAGTCCTGCTCCGTTCATCCGTGCTCGGGCATCGGCTCGTCTTTCTCTTTCGTGTGGGACAGACGGCCGGCGAGATCCCTCCGGGAGAAACCTCGCGCGTGAAGCGACCTGACCAGGCTGCCTGATCACCGTGCCAGGACCTTACGGCCTGATCGGAAATGGCACCACCGTCGGGCTCATCAGCCGGCGAGGGTCGCTGGACTGGCTCTGCGCCCCGGACTTTGATTTTCCAAGCCACTTTTCGACGTTGCTCGACGAACGGTCCGGAGGAAGATTTTCGATCAGGCCGGCAGGGCCTTTCGAATCCAGTCAGTCCTATCTTGGTCATGACGGCCGGAGCGCCGTCCTTGAAACACGCTTTTCCACCCCAGCGGGAACCGGACGACTGGTGGACTGGATGCCTTGGCAATCCACTCCCGTGATCCTGCGCCAGGTCGAAACGCTCGAAGGAACGATTCCTTGGGAACTCTTCTGCCTTCCGCGTTTTCAGTACGGACAGATCTCAGCAAATCCGGAGCGCAGCTCTCGCGGCATCTGCTTTCGCCCTCCCGGGCTGTCGGAGCATGGTCGACTCAGCGGCACCCAGGAGATCCGCCTCGATTCGATGCTCGGGGCCGGAGTGTCGCGCTTCGTGCTCGGCGCAGGACAGTTGCGACGATTTTCATGGTCGTTCGGTCGAAATGGAATGAGAAGCGACGAATTGCTCGAGCACGACTTTTCGGCATGCCTTGAGGAATGGGACAACTGGCTCCATCGCTGCTCGCAGTCAACGGACTGCTGTCCTTCCGATCGGACCTGGAGGGCAATGACCCTCCGAAGCGAAGTCATCCTGCGACTCCTCACGCATTCCGGAACGGGAGCAGTCATTGAATCACCGACGACCTCGCTGCCTTGCGTCGAACACGGAACTCGAAACTGGGATCACCGCTACTGCTGGCTCCGGCACATCCCGGATACGCTGAGGGCCTGGGTCGAGCTCGGACATGATCCAGAAGCACGACGACTGCGGGACTGGGTTGCCGACCTCGTCCTATCCACGCCACCTCAGGAGCTCCTTCCCGCCTACTCGCTCGACGGCTCGCTCGTTCCTGACGAACACGAGCTTCATGCCCTTCGCGGGCACGAGGGCGCTCGTCCCGTCCGCATCGGAAACTTCTCCGCCCGCCAGTTCCAGCTCGACTCGCTTGCCTCGGTGATCCTGAGCCTGGAGGCGGCCCTTCCTGTCGCTCCACTCCCGCCGGAGAGTCCGTTATGGAGGCGAGTCGAGGAGACCACCCAGCTCATGACCCAGCTGTGGAGACGCCCCGATCATGGAGTGTGGGACCTCCGCTTCCGCCCCGAGCATTATCTCGCCTCCAAGGTCTCGTGCTGGAAGGGAATCCGATCAGCAATCCAGCTTTTCGACCAGGCCGGTCGGGTGCCTCCCGCTCGCTGGGAGGAGGAATCACGCAAGCTCCGCGATACGATCCGCAGAGAAGGCTTCCACCACGATCGCCAAGTCTACACGCAGGCCTTCGGCGAGGACGAGCTGGACAGCTCTGCCCTGCTCGTGGGGCTGGCCGGACTCCGGGACTGGTCCGATCCCGACATGTTGTCGACGCTGATTCTTCTCGCTGGAGAGCTCCGCGAGGGCCCCTTGCTTCGTCGAAACAGGAGTTCGCACGCTTCGCCCGATTTCGAAGGGGCCCATCTGCTCTCCTCTTTCTGGTGGTGCAGCTCGCTCGTCGAGGCTGGAAGAGTCGAGGAGGCAACGGAGATTCTCGACGAGCTCACTTCGATGGCGGACCCCCTTGGCCTGCTCGGCGAGGGAATCGATGTTTCGAGTGGAAAACCGTCCGGCAACTTCCCCAGCGCACGGGTACATGGCGTGGCCCTGACGACCTATCGCAAGGTCGCCCGTGCAGCGGCTCGCGCCCGGGCCACCCGCAGGGCGGCCTGATATGCTATGAACTGCCCATGCTCCTGTCCATTTTCATGGTCGTCTTCATCGACCTCATCGGCTTCGGAATCGTCATTCCGATCCTTCCCTATTATGGCCGTGAATTCGGCGCAAATGCCGCAACTCTGGGATGGCTCATGGCCGTGTACTCGCTCATGCAGTTCCTGGTCGCCCCCCTCTGGGGAAGACTATCGGATCGGATCGGGCGTCGACCGGTTCTGCTGCTGAGCCTTTTCGGAACCGCAATCGCGCAAATCCTGCTCGGGATGGCATCAC
Organism: Bdellovibrionia bacterium; assembly: GCA_044347055.1. Classification (GTDB taxonomy): domain Bacteria; phylum Bdellovibrionota; class UBA1018; order UBA1018; family UBA1018; genus CAIOHW01. The sequence goes on from JBIIXZ010000220.1 coordinate 2,984, forward strand.
AGCTCGAGAACCCTCTTTTCTGGCTCTTTTTCGGCAGGATCTTCGCCGGCATCTGCGCCGCGAACATCTCCGTCGCCTACGCCTACGTCACGGACGTCACCACGCCTGAAAATCGCGCTCGTGGAATGGGACTGATCGGTGCAGGATTCGGCCTGGGCTTCATCGTGGGACCGGCCGTGGGAGGCATCCTGTCGCGCTACGGTTATGACGCTCCGATGTTCGCGGCAGCGGGCCTGACTTTCGCGAATCTGGCGGTGGCCTGGTTCAAGCTCCGAGAGCCCATCACATCGGGCGAGCTGCGAACGCGATCAAGGCTCCAGCGTCGATGGGGGCTCTCCGAGGCTCGCAACCTCTTGGCCCGCTCGACCATAGCGAGGCCCATCCTGCTCTTCTTCCTCGTCACCTTGGCAATCACGCAGATGGAAGCGATCTTTGCCATCTTCATGTTCGACAAGTACGGCTTTGGCGCCGAAAAGGCGGGCGTGCTCCTGGCCATCATGGGGCTCGTGATGGCCTTCGTCCAAGGAGGCCTGATCGGACGCGCTTCGAAGCTGGTGCCCGAGATCAGGCTCATCGCCGGAGGCACGTTCCTGTCCGCAGTGGCGCTCAGTCTCTTTGCCGTGGCAGGAACACCTCTGGGCGTGGTCGCCGCACTGACCTTGATGGCGCTCTCGCACGGCTTCGTGCAACCCTCGCTCTCGTCACTGGCATCCCGGGGTGCCCCGGATGAACAGCGAGGAGCGACCATGGGAATCTTTCATTCGGCGGGAAGCCTGGCACGGGTGATCGGCCCCCCGTCTGCCGGACTTCTCTACGATCGGATCGGCATCAGCTCACCTTTTTGGATGGGAGCGGCGTTTCTTCTTCTCGCGTCGACTCTGGCTCTTGCGGTGGCTCCGTCCCTCCTCCCAGGTGAGCCTCGGTCCCCGTAGTTCCGCCCTCGACCTGCTTGATGGATTCGACGGCCTCGTGAAGCCTCGATCCGACTCTGCCGATCAGCTGCTGGACGGTTCCTTCGGCGGAATGACGCTCCATCTGCTCGATCGAGCGCTCGGGCTCCGGCTCGGGCTCCTCCGGATAAAGCGTCGGCTTGAGCGTGATCAACTCGCTCGGTGCGCTTTTTCCGACGTGGTCTGATTTGCGACGGTAGAGCAGTCCGAGGTTCAGGATGAGAAAAGCACCGGCAAGCAGCACGGAGACCAGGAACATATCAATGCTGATCATCACCAGCATCGCTCCGAAGCTCCGCGGAAAGCGGGCTGGGTTGGTTGCCTGAGCCAGCAGTGCGTCAAAAAGAATAAAAAAAGAGGGAGATGGAATGCCCATCTCCCTCCAGATCTGCAAATCACCAGCCGCTACCGACCGATCGAGGAGCCTATCTCTGGGCCTTCTGCTCAGGCACGGCGAGCAGGTCGATCGCCACTTCCACGGGAATCGACTTCGACTCTTCTCC
>JBIIXZ010000221.1:0-4422 GCA_044347055.1 Bdellovibrionia bacterium
CTCAGGCGCAGCCGCTTTCCCGATCGCCGTTCCCCCGGCTGAAACCACGGCGATTCTCTACGGCGGCAGCGTGACTCCGGAGAATTTTGCGGGACTTTTAGGTTGTCCCGACGTCGACGGCGGTCTCGTGGGCGGAGCGAGCCTCAAGCCCGAGAGCTTTTTGAAGTTGATCGAAACAGGTGCCCAAGCTATCTAATCGAGACCTATGCAGACCGTCCTGACCGTCATTCATGTCATCGCCTGCCTCCTGCTGATTCCTGTGATCCTGATCCAGTCCGGAAAGGGAGCTGACATCAGCGCGAGCTTTGGCGGCTCGAGCCAGACGGTTTTCGGAAGCTCGGGCGGCGCGAACTTCTTCACGCGCCTGACGACGACCCTGGCAGTGATCTTCATGCTGACGTCGCTGGGGCTCACGACGCTCACGAATCAGAACAAAAAGTCCGTCTTCGAAGGTGCCGTTCCGTCGACGCAGGATTCAGCTCCGATCGGCGACACGGTTCCTGCCCCGGCCGCCTCAGGCGCTCCGGCGGCAGCAGCAGCAGGCGCTTCAGCTGAAAAGGCTCCTGCAGTTCCGGCTGAAAAGGCCCCCGCAGAAGCAAAAGCCCCCGCCACTGACGCCGCGAAGAAGAATTAACGTCTCGGCGCGCCGCCGCGTGTCCCGCTCGATTTCGTCGTGCTTCGAGTGCGCACTTCATGCGCATGAAGTGAATCAGAACAACCCGTATCCGGCCTGGAGGATGAGGCCCACGCCTCGGCGCGAAGACAGCGCGCCCACGATCATCCCGTCCGCCTCATAGCGCCAGCGACCGCGTTGATAGGAAAAGCCCAGATTCAGAGTCAGCACTCTTCCGACCACCGAGCGACCGGGCTGATAAAAGGTGGCGGTGCCGCCGGCGTTGCCCAGCTCGATCGTCCCTCCGGCGCCCCGAATAAGTTCCATCAGAAATCCGGTGCCCAGGCGAAACTCGGCCTGTTTTTCCTGCAAGCCTGCGATGAGCGCGCCCGAAAGCCAGCGAGTCGAGCCGCCGCCATCCGCAATCGCAGCACCCATCGGAGTGAACCAGCCCTGGGTTGAAAAGCTGAGGCCCGGAAAGCGCTCCCAGTGAAACCGGTACGCCCCGCCCAGAGTCGGAAGGATCTGGCCGGTCGGTGAAGCCTCGCCCGTGGTCGTGCGCGTGAAACGGTTCATCCACGGCAGGTAGGCGCCAAGAGAGATCTGGACGGAGTTTTTGTAGGGTTCGGTGGGATCCGCTTCCTCCGTCGCAGTCGGAGGTGAGTTCAGAACGCTGCCGGCGCCGGTTGCAGGTGCGAGCGAGGCACCCGGAATGTCGGCGGCCGGCTTCGAGCCCCCCGGTTCGAGCTCCATATTTTTTTCCGCGCCTTGTTCTCGGCCAACCTGCCCGTCCCACTGTTCCTTTTCCTCCTGCTGCTGCTTGAGCTTGTCTCGCCAGTCTTCGGCGTGAGCCGGAGGAGCCGCCAGCTGGATCGTGACCATGACCATGACCGGAAAGAGCGACAGCACAGCGGCACCGAGCGGCGCAAGAGCATCTGCACGCCTGAGCAGGGCAGGCATCCGTCGTTGATCGGGGTGTTTGGAAAACTGCGGCATCTGCCTCGGATTCTAGTCCGAGAGCTCAGGCGCGCGCAAAAAGAAACCGGCGGCGATAACGTGCCGAGCTGCCAAAAGGATACCGATTCTCTAAAAACGTCTCCAGCCCCTAGTTGGAACTGCAGTTGCCATAGCAGTCGCAGCCGTCGCCGGTGTTGTCGTAGCCGGTGCAAACGTAATTTCCAGAACAGTCGTCGTATCCGCTGTCGTCGGCATCTCCGCAATCGCTAGGAGTGCACGAGCCGCAGTCATTCGAGCACGTCGAGCAGTCCTCGCCGTTGTTGCACGACCAGTCTCCGCAGTATCCAGTGGAGCACGAGCCGCAGTCGTTGGGGCAGCTCGAGCAGTCTTCGCCGTTATTGCACGACCAGTCTCCGCAATAACCGCCACCGCACGAGCCACAGTCGGTCGAGCAGGAGCTACAATCCTCGAACCCGGACGAACAGTATCCATCTCCGCAGCTCGGATAGCGGAGGAAATGGGCAGGCGAGCAACTCGAGGTGGTGCTGCCGGACGAGCCGGTCGAAACAATCCTGAACGAGGAGTAATTGGCCGGATTCTGTCCGAACCCGGAGTAGCTCGAATCGCTTGCACCCAGAGGTACACTGGAAATCGGCCAGCTCGAGCAGCCTGAATCATTGAAGAACTCGATCGTCTGGCTGAGCGCCGTTCCCGGCGTCCACTGGGCATTGAGAGTCACGAAACCGGTGCTCGCGGTCTCGGAGCCTTCCACCCAGCTGAGCGAGGTTGCCTCCGTCGGAATGATCTGGCAGTCCATCGAGCACGTCTCGTACGTCTCATCGCCGTTGCACGAGCTATCGCCACAGTATGGACAGCTGCCGCAATCCGAGGAGCAGCTCGAGCAATCCTCGCCTTCACTACACGAACCGTCGCCGCACCAGCCGACGCAGCTGCCATCGTCAATCTGGGCATTCCAATCGTAATTCGGCGCATTCGAGTTGGTGCAGCCATACCTGTTTCGATCGTAGGAGCCCAGCTGGCCTTCGGCATAGGCACCCCAGCAGTCAATCGTGTCGTCGGTGCGGACCGCACAAGTGTGACTCGAGTACGTCGACACCTGACGGTACCCCGAACCGGAAGCACGTTGATAATGGTCGTTAATTCCGACGCAGTTCAGATTTCCGGAGGTATCGATCGCACAGGTAATGTACTCGCCCGCGGAAACCTGGGCATATCCGAATCCACCAGTCAGCGTTGTCTCACCATAGGAGGAATTTCCCTGACAGGTCAGGTATCCGCCCTGAGTGATGCCGCAGGTATGGTAAAGCCCGGCTGAAACACTCGCATATCCCGAGCCCGTCATATTCTGGCTGTAGCCGCTGTGTCCCCAGCACGCCACATTGCCCGATGGATCGATGGCGCAGGTATTGAACGGGCCCCTCGAGACGGTGGAATATCCGCTTCCACTCACCCCTTCGCCGTAGGCGTTCTGCCCTGAGCAGCTCATTTCACCGGCTACCGTGACGGTGCAGGTTCCATAGTTGGAAGTCGAGACGACGGCGTACTCCTGCGACGAGTCGCTGAAAACCTCGCCGTAGATGTTGGATCCCCAACATTCGAGAGCACCCGCCACCGTGATCGCGCAGGCGTGATGATCACCGACGGAAACCTGCTTGTATCCGGGGCCACTTCCAAAGAGGCTGGCAAGGTTACCAAAACATGAGAGGACACCCTGCTTCGAAATCACGCACGTGTTGTTCGGGCCCACGGAAACCATCGGCAGCTTGCCCACTCCGTAGATGCAGCTTCCGTCGCTGACGCCTGCCGACTGGTCATAGTTCATCGCGCTCGAGTCCGTGCAGCCGGGCTTGAGGACCGCAATGGAAATCGTGGCAGAAGTCGAACCGGTCGAGTTGCTGGCCTGGACCGTGTAATTTCCGCTGCCCACAGCGCTCGGAGTTCCTGAAATCGCCCCGGTCGTCGGATGAATGGAAAGCCCTGGTGGCAACGAGGCGGAATACGAGGTCACCGTGCCATTCACGCTCGAAACCGTATTCGAGGAAATCGCCTGGCCCATCGTATAGGTGGCGTTCGGCACCGAGTACACCAGGTTGCTCGGAGCAGGAATCACCACCGCCAGCGACAAGGTCACGCTGGCCGTCTGTCCTGTCGTATTTCGAGCCACGACCGTGTAGCTCGACGCACTCGACGTCACGCTCGGAGTTCCGCTGATCACGCCCGATGTCGTATTCAGGGCAAGACCAGTCGGCAGCGAGCGGGTGATGCTCACCGACGACACGTTCGCGGTAGTCGGAGTGATCGTGTAGGCCGAGTTTTGAATCGCCTGATACGGACTTCCTGCATACGAAATGGTCGGCGCCGGTGCGTTCACGGTGATGGTCACCGTGCCGGTCGTGCTGCCACCCGTGTTCGTGGCGGTCACCGTGTACACGCCGGCAGGATTCTTCGTGGTGGTCGGAGTTCCACTGATCACGCCGGTCGACGTGCTGAAGCTCAAGCCCGTTTGTGAGTTCAAATTCGGAGTGATCGAATAGCTGACCACCGGACCGCCGCTCGAGGTGGGCGAGTTGTTCGTGATGGCGGAACTCACGGTATAAGTGGCGCTCGCACTCGAGTACGCCAGGGCCGAGGGAGGAATGTCATTCACCGTCAGGGTGATGGTCGCTGTTGCAGACTGGCCCGAAGTTCCCGTGACAGTCACCGTGTAGGGCGTTGCCACCGAGATCGCGCTTGGGGCCCCCGAGATGGCTCCGGTTGATGAATTCAGACTCAGGCCTGAAGGCAGGCTGCCCGCAGAAAATCCGGCGGCATTCGTGGAGGTGGCGCTCAGG
>JBIIXZ010000222.1:0-4350 GCA_044347055.1 Bdellovibrionia bacterium
AACGCACTTCAAGGGGGCGGTGATGTGGGGCTCTGAGGCAAAAATGACTTCGGCGTCGGCGGCGGCTGACGCTTCCGCAGGCACTTACCCCTCGACGTGATACGGGTGTCCGGCAAGCAGGCTCGAGCAGCGGAATAGCTGCTCGTAGAGCACCACGCGCGCGAGCTCGTGCGGCAAGGTTTGCGGCCCCAGCGACAGCACGCCGCGCACCTGCTTTTTGAGGGCCGGAGAAAATCCCAGCGAGCTACCCAGTGCCAGGGTCACCTGCGTCAGCCCGTCCTTGCGCCAGGAATCCAGAAGCTGCGCCCATTGCTCGGTGCGAAGCGTTTTTCCACCCTCATCGAGCAGGTACATTGCGGAGCGTTCACCGGGTTTTTGCGTGGACAGAAGGAGCGCGGCTTCCTTCTCCTGAACCAGCGCACGCGTCGCAGCGCTCTTATCAGAAACAGGCAGGGGCTTGAGCTCGCGCTCCTGCACGTCGACGAACTTCGAGGCAAGCTTGAGGTAATGATCGGCGGCTTCCCGAAGGCCGGGGCCACGGAGCTTTCCAAAGGCAGCGACTTCCAGACGCACGAACGGGCCGCCCGAATCAGTTCAGGGTGCTGGCGCCGGCGCCGTAAAACTCAGCAGGTATCGAAACGCGCGGAGCATCCGCCCAGAGGTTCTCGAGGTCGTAGTAGTCGCGAAGCGCGTCCTGGAAAATGTGGACGACGACATCACCGAAGTCCATGAGGACCCAGCGACCGTCCGAGAAACCTTCGAAATTCACCAGCTCGGCATCCTGAGATTCGAGGTGCTGTTCGACGGAGCTTGCGATGGCCTGGACCTGGCGGTCGGACATTCCGCTCGCAATCACGAAGTAATCCGTGAAGCCTGACAGCTTGGTCAGATCGAGGATGCGGACATTTTCGGCCTTTTTGTCGAGGGCGGCACGGGCGCACTCCAATGCGCGCTCACGCGATGCGGAGTCAGTGCGGGTGCGGGCCGAGGTCTTCGTTTCAGAGGTCATGATTTCGGGTACCATACAGCTTTTTCTCCTTCAAATAGTGGGCGACTGCGGGACTGAGCCAGCCCTTTGCGGCTGCGTCCTTCACGTCTCCCGTCCGGCCCGCTTCTTCGCGGATCCGGGTGGATGAAACTTCGGGGGCCTCCGTGGCCACGAGTTCCACTCGAACCAGTTTGCCGCCGGTGAGCGCCTCGGACACGGTCCAGGCATTCTCCGATCGGATGTCGCGGCGCACATGCCCCGCAGCTTCAAAATCAGCCATCTTGCGATGGACCGCCTCTTCGGTATGCTCGGCTCCTTTGCGGAGCAGCACGACCCAATGACAGCGCCCCAGCACCGCTGGAAAGCGATTCCAGCGATCGAGCCCGAGCAGCTGGTCTGCTCCAATGACCCATGCGATCTCTGCCCCCTGGAGCCGCGGCTGGATGAAGTCGAGGAGCTTCCAAGTCGTCGTCGCTTCGCCCGAAACACGCCCGGCCAGCTCGATTTCCCACGGCAGCACCTGCACGTCGCTCATTCCAGCAAACGCCAGCTCGGCCATTTCCAGTCGGCTCTGCGCCGGGGTCGAGGCCGCCTTCCACGGCGGATTTCCGGAAGGCATCACCCAGACGCCCTTAAGCCCCGGTAGCTCGAATAACCCTGCTACAGCGGCGCGGTGTCCTGCGTGAGGCGGATCAAAGCTTCCACCGAAAATTCCGATCACGCGGTTCCACGAAAACACGTTCAGTACAGTCCTTCGTCGTCCGGCATCTTGATCTCGACATGCGAGCCCTTGCGCGAACGTTCGTCGGCCTCCCAGCCCTCTTGGATCTGGCCGAAAACAGCCTGCAGCAGTTCGGGGATGCCGCGGCCGGAGACTCCCGACAGGATGTACGGCTCCTCACCGATCGGATGCGTGCCGCGAAGCGAGGCGAGCTTGCGACGAAGCGTCAGGCGGGCGCGCTCGACGATCTCCGGATCGCTCTCAAAAAGGTCGACCTTGTTCAGTGCCACGATCTCGGGCTTGTGGAGCAGGGCTTCGTTGAAAAGACCCAGCTCGTTGCGGATCGTCTTGTAGCGCTCGACGACCTGCTCGACCGCTTTGTCGATATTGGTCTGAAGATCGCCGGGCTTGGTGACATCCTCGAGCAGCTTCGTGCCGTCCATGAGGTGGATGAACACGCGGGTGCGCTCAATGTGCTTCAGGAAGCGATGGCCGAGGCCCATCCCGCGGTGGGCACCTTCGATCAGGCCCGGAATGTCGGCCACGACGAAGCTCTGGAAATTCGGCATCGAAACGACTCCGAGGTTCGGAGTGAGCGTGGTGAAGGCGTAATCGGCAATCTTGGGGCGGGCTGCGCTGATGCGCGAAATCAGCGTGGATTTACCGGCGTTCGGAAAGCCGATGATGGCTGCGTCGGCCAGCAGCTTGAGCTCGAGCGTGATTTCTCGGAATTCGCCTTCTTCGCCCGGCTGCGCAAAGCGCGGCGCCTGGAACGTCGAGGTCACGAAATGGGCGTTTCCTTTTCCGCCTCGACCGCCTTTGCAGGCAACCCAGCTCTGGGCATTTTCCATGAACTCAAAAAGCACCTCGCCGGATTCCGCATCGCGAACGATCGTGCCGACCGGAACCTTGAGCTCAATATCTTCACCCGCGCGTCCCGACTTGTTGGTGCTGCTACCGTGTTCGCCGTTGCCGGCACGGTACTCGCGCCTGAAGCGGAAGTCCTGGAGCGTGGTCAGGTTGGTGGATGCCACCAGAATGAGGTCACCGCCGTTGCCGCCCTCGCCGCCGTCCGGTCCTCCGCGCGGGGCAAAGGTCTCACGACGGAAGCTGACGCATCCGGGGCCGCCGCGACCGGCAGAAATCTTGATTTTGGCTTCGTCGATAAAACGCATGATTTGGAGCCTGATTTAGCATGCTTGACGCAGCGAAGCACGGTTCTTTTGCGGGGCGGCAAAACTCGGGTGCGTGCTGCGAGAGGGCTGACCAGAGCCCAAAAAACAAGAGAGCCGGCCCATGGATCAGGCCGGCTCTCGAGAAATGTACGCTGACTCAACCGCGGTCAGTTGAATCCGTTTGCCCCACGGGCACCCGCTGCATCAAGCAGCCGGATAAACGGAGATCTTCTTGCGGGTCTTGTCGTGGCGCTCAAACTTCACGACGCCATCGATCAGCGAATAAATGGTGAAATCGCGGCCGAGGCCGACGTTGCGGCCAGGGTGGAACTGGGTTCCGACCTGACGGCAGAGGATTTCGCCCGTACGGACGACCTGGCCGCCGTAGCGCTTCACGCCGCGCATCTTCGGGTTGGAATCGCGACCGTTCTTTGAACTACCGCCTGCTTTTTTGTGTGCCATGACTCTTTACCTCAACTCGCTTCCACAGGACCCCATTGCTGGGCGGGAACGCGAGGTCAAAAATTACTTGGACTTCTTGGTCTTGGCGGCAGCCTTAGGAGCTGCAGCCTTGGCCTTCACCGCTGCGGACAGACGCTTGCGCGAACCGACCGTCTTCGGCGTGTGGGCCAGGCCCTTCGCCTTGAGCGGGTTGACGAACTTTGCCAGCTTGGCAGACTTGTCTGCATCAGACAAGGTTGCGGCTTCGCCAGCACCGTTCGACACCTGGGTGATCAGAAGCTGCGTGAGCTCCTGGCGATGACCCTGGGTGCGACGATACTGCTTGCGGCGCTTCATCTTGACGATGAGGACCTTTTCACCACGTCCCTGCGCGAGCACTTCGGCTTCCACCGTTGCACCGTTCAGGTAAGGCTTGCCGAGCCAGATTTGCGCGCTGTCAGCGGCGCCCTTGCTCGCGAAAAGAATCTTATCGAACTTGATCTTGGAGCCCTTGTCGCCTTCCAGCTTTTCGACCTGAATCAGGTCTCCGGGCGCGACACGATACTGTTTTCCACCGGTTTCAATGACTGCGTACATAGGCGTTGCAACTTGCCCGAACGGCATAGGCCTGTCAAGAATCAAGCTGTGAAAAATCCTGAGTTAATTACGGTTCGGTTTGAGCTTCGGGGCAGGGTGCAGGGGGTGGGGTGCAGGGCCCAGGTGGAAAGGCGCTTGAATGCCCTGGGTCATGAGCTCGGAGAGCCGGTTGCAGGCTGGGTCCGGAACCTTCCGGAAGGGGCAGTGGAGGTCCTCGTCAGGGCTGCGCCCGCTGTGGTGGATCGAATCGAAGGCCTTCTTTCAGGATCTCTGAGCTATCCGGTTCGGGTGGAAACGCTCTCTCGCGCGCCTGCGTCGGAAGCCGAGATTTCCGAGGATTTCAGCGTCTTTCGGGTGCTTCGAGACTGATTTTTTCGGCACTGGAAAACCGGGTCCTGCCCGTCTTTTGGAGCGATACATGGCCTCGT
>JBIIXZ010000223.1:0-4311 GCA_044347055.1 Bdellovibrionia bacterium
GAGCATGAGATTCGAATTCGTCGTCCGCAAGCCCAAGAGCGCCTCCATCGTTGGCAATGAAGCCATCATCGCCCCCCTCGCTTCGCTGAAAAAGCCACTCTCTACTCTCAGCTCGCGCGGAACCGCGCTGAGCCCTGAAGTCGAGGCGCAATGGCAGAAAAAGCAGAAAAAGCTTCTCTCCTCGCAGGACGCAGAAAAATCCGGCAAGTCGATGTCCTCGTCCCAAGTCCTGCTGCCGGATGGCAGCACGATCACGCTCCTTTTCATCGGCGACTCGGTCGCGCCCTTCGAACTCCACACCGAGCTTCGAAAGCAGTTTGAGTCGATCTTCTGTTCGTACTCGAAGGCCGATTCCGAAGCCGCTCCGCTGGTTTCGGTCCAGCACCTCGGCTCGCGCGCGCAGGAATCCGTGGTGGTGGCGATGACCGCCCTCGCCGAGATGTCCTGCTGGGAACCCGCAAAATACGGAAAGGCCGGCGAAAAGCAGGCTTCGGAGCGCAAGAAGCACGCTGCTCCGAGATCCGTCGAGCTTTCGTCCACGCTTTCTCCAGTCGCGCTCCGCAACTGTATTCATCAGGGCCAGGCCCTCGGAGATGCCAACAACTCGGTTCGCACCCTGGCCGACATGCCGGCCAATGAGCTGAACCCGGCCACCTACGAGGCCCATGCGCGAGACTTCGCGAAGACACACGGACTGACTTACGAGTTTTGGAATATCGCCGATCTGAAGAAAAAGAAGGCCGGCGCGTTCCTCGCCGTCAATCGTGCCGACCCGGACAGCAAAGCCGGAATCGTCATTCTCAAGTACCGCCCGAAAAAGGCCTCAAGGAACACGCCCGTGCTGGCGCTCGTCGGCAAGGGCCTCTGCTTCGACACCGGCGGGTACAACATCAAGACCGGAAGCTACATGTTCGGCATGCACGGAGACATGACCGGTTCGGCGCTGGCAATCGCGCTTTGCGGCTACTTTGCTCAGACCCAGGCGCCGTTCGAGGTCCATGCCTACCTGGCGATTGCAGAAAACCTGATCTCTCCGACGGCGTACAAGCCCAATGAAGTGGTGACCGCCTGTGACGGCACGTCGATCGAAGTCGTCGATACGGATGCCGAAGGCCGCATGGTGCTGTCCGACACGCTGGCTCTTGTCCGGCGCACGAAGCCCACGCTCTGCATCGATTACGCCACGCTGACCGGTGCCGCAATCCGTTCGCTGGACACGCGCCGCGCCGCTGTGTTCTCGAACCGTGAAGAGCTCGCCGAGCTGGCGGTTTCGGCAGGGCGCAAGTCGGGCGAACGCACCTGGAGCTTTCCGATCGGAGAAGACTACCGCGACATGCTCAAGTCGAAGATCGCCGACCTGCAGCAGTGCGCTTCGGTGAACAATGCAGACCACATTTACGCCGCCACCTTCCTGTCGCACTTCATCGGCGACGAGACCCCATGGGTGCACGTCGACCTGGTGCCGGCTGAAAACAAGGGCGGCCTCGGACTTGCCAGCACGGATACGACCGGGTTCGGCGTATTCTGGACTCGTCAGTTTGTGACCGAGGCGCTCTCGATCGCCGCCCGCAACGGAAACCAGAAAGGAAGCCGGAAATGAACCAGCAGCAATTTCACATCCTGAAAATGGTCTTCTGGGTGGCGCTCGGACTCACCGTCATCGCGCTCATCGGCTCGATCACGGACAAGGTGATTCAGTCCGGCAAGTCCACGCGCACCGAGTCCACGCAGGGCAGCCCGATCGCCGTCCCTGCAGATCCCAGCACGCCCACGAACTGATGGGGGTCAGCGATTCTGTGCTGCCTGGATGGCCTGTCCATCCGGGCGCGCAGGCTGGAGCTCCATCCAGTCCACGAGGATGCTCATCGACTCCTCGATCAGGGGCGCTTCGGTTTCCTTGACCTTCTGGTCGCGCTCCTTGCGAGCCGAGAGCTTGGCCTGCTCCTTCTTTTCCTTTTCCTTCTCGCGGGCCGACTTCTTTCGGAGCTCCGCCAGCTTCACGACTCCCTTGTTCTTGGCAGCCTCCTCGATTTCGCGTTTGATCTCCGCGAACTTCGGATTCTTGGCCACGCGCTCGCGCGAGCGCGAGGTCAGGACGGGCACGAGCCTGGAGTCGATCGGATCCCAGCGCAGCTCCGATTTTGTGGAATTGGACTCAGCAGAGATAAACGGCTCCATGCTCTGGGCAGGAAGCGAGTAATCGAGAGTCTTCTCGCCGACGTCCTCGATGGCATAGACCGGCGGAAGCACGATATCGGAGGTGACTCCGGAGTGCTGGGTCGACTTGCCGCCCGGAACGAAGAACATTCCGGTGGTCACCTTCATCGCACCCAGGCCGGGCGGCAGGTTCACGACCGCCTGCACCGAGCCTTTGCCGAAAGTGTGATCTGATCCGACGATCAGCGCCCGACGATAGTCCTGCAGTGCTCCGGCGAGAATCTCGGAAGCCGAGGCGCTGAATCGCGAGATCAGCACGACGAGGGGGCCCTTCCAGACCACCGAATCATCCTGGTCCTCGAGCACCTGCTTGTTCTTGGCCGAATCCTTCGTGGCGACCACGCCGCCGCGATGGATGAACAATCCGGAAATCTTCACCGCTTCATCCAGAAGTCCGCCGCCATTTCGAGCGAGGTTCAGGACGATGCCTTCCGCCTTTTCGCGCTTGGCTTCTTCCAGAAGGGCCTTCACGTCGGCCGAGCAGGAGCGACCGCCCTTGCCGCCGCCGCCGTAAAACGAGGGCAGGTCGATCACGCCCAGCTTCACCTTGCGAGCACCGATGGTCCGGGTCTCATAGGTGATCTTGGCCGCGGAATCCTTCATGTCGATCTTGTCACGGACGATGGCCAGGTCGAAGGTTTCGGTCTTCTCGCCCTGGCGCAGGATCGTCAGGGTGACTTTCGTGCCCTTCTTGCCGCGAATGAGCTTCACGACGTCACGAAGATCCATGTCGATCACCGGAACGGGCTTCTGGCCTTCCTGCGCGACGGCAATGATCTTGTCCTTGGGCTTCAGCATGCCGGTCTTCTCGGCACCGCCGCCCGGAATCGTGTCCTCGATCACGGTAAATCCGTCCTCGGACGACAGCTGCGCGCCGATGCCCTCGAGCGACAGCTGCATGCCGATCTGGAAATCTTCGAGATTGTCCGGCGAGAGATAGCTGGAATGCGGATCGAGGGCCGAGGCAAACGCTTCGGCAAAACCATTGACCGGGTTCTCGCCCTGCCGCTCCTTGATGCGCTTGGTGATGAGCTCGTAGCGATGGACGAGCTGATTCTTCGCCTCCTCGAGCTTCATCTTGGTCAGCAGGTAGTTGCTGATCTGGAAGTGGATCAGGCCCTTCAGGATGTCCTGCTTTTCCGTCACTGTAGCCGGAAACTTCCGCTTGTCCGGATCAAGCCGGATTTCAGCGTTGTCATCGAGCGCATACGACTTGTTGAGGAAGCTTCGAACGAAGTCCTCGTTCTCCTTCGCTCGCTCGGCAAGCCGGACATAGGCCTTCTCCAGCAGCGTGCAGTCGCCCTTCTGTATGGCGGAGAAGATCTGCTGCGTCTGCGAGCGAAGCTGGACGACATCGCTCTCCAGAAGAAGCGTCTTCGACGGGTCCATGTTCTTGATCAGCTGCTCGATGGCGTTCGAGCGGATCTGGTCGGTCATGGTCTTGTGGAGGTAATGACCCTTCATGTACGCATCAAAAAGCTGCGGAAGGAGCACGCACTGCATGCCCGGGCTCGCGAATGCTCCCTGCGACTGCGTCGGAATCGCAGCTCCGATCGCCAGCGACACCGCGAGCACTCCACTTGCCACCCATTTCTTCGACTGCTTCTGAGACCGTGCCTTGTGTGCGATCATCCGTTGCTCCATGAGCGTTTATTGTGCGCTTTCCGGAGGTCGGGAGCAACACGAAGGGGCTCGGGGCCCCACCGAAAACACGTCAAGAAAGTGACAAGGCGTGCCGCTTTCTGGTTAGCGGGGATTTCCGGGATCCGGCACCTGCATGTTCTTGAACTGCTGCATGCACTTGGTGAGGAGCTGGGCCGCTGCATCGCGGTCGCCGCTCGCGATGAGCTTCAACAGATCGTCGGCCAGCGGGCTGCTGGCCTTCGCCTGGGCGCGGCCTGCACCCCGTGCCGCCATCTGCGCGGCCACCTTCTGGTCCACGGCCGCAACATCCGGCAGGCCCAGGTACTTCCTCCACTCCGGATGGTTCACGGAGTAGTTCTTCGAAAAATAGCGCCCGGACACGTACATCTGGTCACGGAGCTTGGAACGCGGAACTCCGGTGATCTTGGACATCTCCTTTTCGTATTCCTC
>JBIIXZ010000046.1:0-14306 GCA_044347055.1 Bdellovibrionia bacterium
TGTTGGTGATGGCCAAAAGGTGCGGAAACCCGACCACACGGATCTCGGCATGCGCTACACCCGTTGGCGCAGAGGACTCGGAGCTCCAAAGATGTCCGCGAACGCGCGCACGAGCTACCTGTCTGAGATCGATCTGCGTCGCTGAGGATGGAAGGACAGGAACCCCTGCAGCCGTGAGGACTTCTCCATCTTGTTCCTGGGTCATCTGCACCACGGCGGCTCCAGCACCCACGTTTCGGGCAACAAAGTATCGCTCGCCATGGCTGTCGGTCGCCGACATGCGGCCGTCATCAGAATAGTAGTCCACTCGGGCTGCGCCGCGAACCTTGACCTCGGTTCCAGCTGGAATCCAACCCGACACCATCCCAGCCGAAGATTGGATACTCACTCCGGCTGACTTGCTCTGGGTACTCTTTTCTGACTGGTTATCCAACACAGTGGCTGGAAACTCTCTCACAGCAACGGCGTTGGCCTGGGCAAACACAATCGCTGGCTGACCCTCGGGTTCAAGCACGATCCAGGCATTACCCGAAGAGCTCTTCGTGAGCCGCTTGATGGAGGCCTGCGGAATTCGACTATTCTCAGAAGCGGAGGAGACGGCGCTTATCGGCGCCTGCGGCTTGACCGGTGTTGGCGCTCCAACTAGGGCCTGCTCACTGGCGCGGGAAAGGACGGCTGGCACCGAAGAACGCTGATCCGCCACTGGGGCCGACTTGAGAGACTCCGATGTGCTGGTGGAGCTTTCGCTGGCCAGATGATGACTACTCATCACCTTCGCTGATTGAATACTCAATCTATCCGTAATGATCTCAGCAGGACTAGATGCCTTCGGGCGAGCTGCCACATCCACTCGGGCCTTCACCGGTACACGTGCAGGCAGTGAGATCGGATCAGAGGTCCACAGGCGCAGCACTCGATCACTGTTCTGGAGCGCCAGCTGAAGCAGGAGCCTCTCTGGAGAAAGCGGGACATTTGCAGCAGTGCGCGACTTGCTGAAGATCTCGCGCCCTCTCTCTGAGGACGGGGCCGTCCGACGGACGGTCTTCGCGCGGACGACCGGATCGACTGCATCTGCGTTGGCGAGCTTGCCAGTGGTGTCAACCCCCGCGGCAGATGGTTCGACAGACCATCGCGTTTGCGTCAGCGCCTGGAGGGCGGCGACGGACACTCGCACGGGCGCTGCTGATTCCCACGCTCGCCAAGTGGCAAGGCCTTGAAGAAGGGCGGAACTGACAAACGAGAATGCAACGGCAGCGAGAGCCGCCTGAGCGACAACACGCACACGTCCAGACGGAGAGCGGCCACTCCCGTCTGATACTGGCGAAACTGCGTGATTCAAGCCAAACAGTGCTGAGCCCATCGCTTCAATGAGATTTCTCTCTTCAAAGCGTATCGGGTCAGGGCAACAGCTTTCAATGGGCGATTTTTGCCCCTGCTCGCGCGTTTAGTCCAGCTTGGTGGCGACAGTCTGCTGACGGATGAGTGCCCGCTGGAGCTTCAGTTCGTACTTTTTGAACTGGCCCTCATCGAGGCTCGCATCCTGAAGCATCTTCTCGGCCGTTGCCTGGGCACGGCGGGCACGCTCGACGTCTACCTCTCCACTCATTTCGATGGTTTCGACGGTCAGCGTGACCTGGTCTTCGGCAACTTCGAAGAAGCCCGTGGAGATTGCACCACGAGCAAAGGCATCGCCTTCGAGACGGTAGGACAGAATTCCAGTCTCCAAGGCACCCACCATGGCGGCGTGCCCCGGAAGAATCTGGATCTGACCTTCGGTGCCCGGAAGCGTGACTTCAGAGACGCGACGTCCCTCGATCACCTTCTTTTCAGGACTGAAGATATTGAGTGTCAGCATGATTATGCCAGGCTCTTGGCCTTCTCCATGACGTCATCGAGCGTTCCGACAAGGTAGAAAGCCTGCTCAGGAATGTCGTCGTGCTTGCCTTCGCAGATCTCGCGGAACGCGCGGATCGTGTCTTCGATCTTCACGAACTTGCCCTTCAGGCCGGTGAACTGCTCGGCGACGAAGAACGGCTGCGAGAGGAAGCGCTGGATCTTACGAGCGCGCGCCACGAGGAGCTTGTCGTCTTCCGACAGCTCGTCCATGCCCAGGATCGCGATAATGTCCTGAAGGTCTTTGTAACGCTGCAGTACCGACTGGACCATACGGGCGACGCGGTAGTGCTCCTCGCCGACGATCTGCGGATCGAGAACGCGCGAAGTGGAAGCCAGCGGATCCACAGCGGGATAGATGCCAAGCTCGGCAATCTGACGAGACAGGTTGGTCGTTGCGTCGAGGTGGGCGAAGGTCGTTGCCGGAGCCGGGTCGGTATAGTCGTCGGCCGGAACGTAAATCGCCTGAATCGAAGTAATCGATCCCTTGCTCGTCGAGGTAATGCGCTCCTGAAGCTCACCCATTTCCGTAGCCAGCGTCGGCTGGTAACCCACGGCGGAAGGAATACGGCCCAGAAGAGCCGAAACTTCGGAACCCGCCTGAGTAAAGCGGAAGATGTTGTCGACGAACAGAAGCACGTCCTGGTTCTCTTCGTCGCGGAAGTACTCGGCAACCGTCAGCGCAGAGAGAGCGACGCGGGCACGGGCGCCTGGCGGCTCGTTCATCTGGCCGTAGACCAGGGCGGTCTTGGAAAGAACGCCCGATTCCTTCATTTCCATCCAGAGGTCATTGCCTTCGCGGGTACGCTCACCGACACCAGCGAACACCGAGAAGCCACCATGCTGGGTGGCAATGTTGTTGATGAGCTCCATGATCAGAACGGTCTTGCCGACGCCGGCGCCACCGAACAGACCGATCTTGCCGCCGCGAGCGTACGGAGCGAGAAGGTCGACGACCTTGATGCCAGTAAAGAACGGCTGAACGGTCGTGGACTGTTCTTTGAAAGCCGGAGCGTGGCGGTGAATCTGGTAGGTCTTCTTGGCTCCGACAGGGCCGGCTTCGTCCACCGGCTCGCCAACGACGTTCAGAATTCGGCCGAGAGTTTCACGTCCGACCGGAACCGAGATCTGTGCGCCCGTGTCGAAGACCGGCTGTCCGCGCACGAGGCCGTCGGTACTGTCCATGCCGATGCAGCGAACGGTGCTTTCACCGAGGTGCTGAGCAACCTCGAGAACGAGGTTCCACTGCTGGTCATTGATGGCCGGGTTCGTCACCTTGAGGGCCTGGTAAATTGCCGGCAGCTTGCCGCCTTCGAACTCGACGTCAATGACCGGACCGATGACCTGCTTGATCCGACCCATGTTTTCCTGCTTCGATGATGCAGACATTTGCATTTCTCCTTAATTCAAAACTTTCTTACGAAGCCTTCTGCGATTCGCTTCCGGCGATGATTTCCAACAGTTCCTTGGTGATCCCGGCCTGGCGCTGCTTGTTGTACTGCAGCGTCAGCTTCTTGATCATGCCGCCAGCATTCTTCGTGGCGTTTTCCATGGCCGACATGCGTGCGCCGTGTTCGCTGGCCTGGGAGTCCAGCATCATACGGAACAGCTGCGTCGCGAAGGACTTGTCCACGAGCGCATCAAAGATGGCCTGCGTGGCGGGCTTCACGATCAGCATCGGAGCCACCGAGTTCGCCTCTTCCGAAGCAGCATCGAGCGCAAGCGGCAAAAACTGCTCCGTGCGAACGAACTGCGATACGGCGTTCTTGAACTCGTTGTAGATCACGTGAACTTCGTGGAACTGGCCTTCCAGGAACTTGCCAATGAGCACGTCCGCAAGCTTTCTCGCCTTGGCAAAGGTGACCTTGCCGCCAGCTTCCGGAAAGTACTGGTCCATCGCGAAGTCCTTGCGGCCGCGGAAGAACTCGTATCCCTTGCGACCGACGAACGCGAGGTGCACTTCTCCGCGTTCGCGGTGCTTCTTCACCCAGCGCTGCGCGCCTCGGATCACGTTGCTGTTGAAGCCGCCGCACAATCCACGATCTGAGGTGACGACGACGAGGAGAATCTTCCGACTCTCAATCTCAGCGCCCTCGGTCTGAATCAGCTTACCCTGGGCAACAATGTTCGGCTGCGTCGACACCAGCTTGAGCAAGTGCCGGAGCTGCTTCGCATACGGCCGGTTCGCGAGAATCGCGTCCTGTGCACGACGAAGCTTGGCCGCCGACACCATCTTCATGGCGCGTGTGGTCTGCTGCGTGTTCTTCACAGTCCCGATTCGTTTTTTTAGGTCCTTGATGCTCGGCATGGAAGTCCTCGAATCAAGCGGTGAACACCGAAGCGAACTCCTTCAGGGCCGACTCGAGCTGCGCGCGGAGCGCATCGTCGATCTTCCCAGAAGAAACGATCGTCTTGGTGATTTCCGGGTACTTTTTCTCCAGGAAGGAGAAGAGCTGCTCTTCATACGTGCGCAGCTTGTCAGCCGGAATGGTGTCCAGATATCCGTGCGTGCCGGCGAAAATGATGACGATCTGTTTTTCGACCGGCATCGGGATGTATTGACCCTGCTTCAGGATCTCGACGAGGCGCTGACCGCGAGCCAGCTGCTTCTGCGTGGCTGGATCGAGGTCCGATCCGAACTGGGCGAATGCCGCCTTTTCGCGGTACTGAGCGAGCTCCAGACGGAGCGTTCCTGCAACCTGCCGCATGGCCTTGATCTGGGCCGAGCCACCGACGCGCGACACCGAGATACCGACGTTCACGGCCGGGCGGACGCCGGAGTAGAACAGATCGGTTTCCAGGAAGATCTGGCCGTCGGTGATCGAAATCACGTTGGTCGGAATGTAGGCCGAAACGTCACCAGCCTGCGTTTCAATGATCGGAAGCGCCGTGAGCGAACCTGCGCCGAGCTTGTCGGAGAGCTTCGCTGCGCGCTCCAGAAGGCGCGAATGCAGGTAGAATACGTCACCAGGATACGCTTCGCGGCCCGGAGGACGGCGGAGCAGCAGCGAGAGCTGGCGATACGCCTGGGCCTGCTTCGTGAGGTCATCGTACACGATCAGGGCGTGCTTGCCGTTGTCGCGGAACCACTCACCCATCGTGACGCCGGTGTACGGAGCCAGGAACTGCAGCGGAGCGGACTCCGAAGCGTTGGCCGTGACGATGATGGTGTGCTCAAGCGCGCCATGCTGGCGGAGCTTATCGACAACCTGAGCGACGGTGGACTGCTTCTGGCCGATGGCGACGTAGATGCAGTAAACGCCTTTTCCCTTTTGATTGATGATCGTGTCGATCGCGACGGCGGTCTTGCCCGTCTGGCGGTCGCCGATGATCAGCTCGCGCTGTCCGCGACCGATCGGAATCATCGAGTCAATGGCCTTGATTCCGGTCTGGAGGGGTTCCTTGACCGACTGGCGATCCACGATGCCCGGGGCCTTGATTTCAACGCGGCGGGAGTGCTCGCTCTTGATATCGCCTTTGCCGTCAATTGCTACGCCAAGGGCATTGACGACGCGGCCAAGAAGAGCTTCGCCGACCGGAACCTGGACGATCTTGCCCGTGCGCTTGACGTTGCTGCCTTCGCGCACCGAAAGCGGGTCTCCGAGAATGACGGCGCCGACGCTCTCTTCTTCGAGGTTCAGAACCATGCCCTGAACGCTTCCAAAGTCGACGAGCTCGCCGGCCATGGCCTTCTCGAGTCCGTAGATCTTGGCAACGCCGTCGCCCACAGCGACAACCGAGCCAGTTTCGGAAACGTCGAGCTTCTTATCGAAGTCGGCGAGCTGAGTTTTGAGGATCTGAGTGATTTCTTCAGGACGAATCTGCATAGACATTCCTTAGTGGGTTGAAGATGAAGTTTCGAAAAATTTGTCGCGGAGACGATTGAGCTGCGCCTTGAGCGTGCCATCGTACGTGGTCCCGCCGACGGTAACCTTGACGCCCGCAAGGAGCTCCGGACGCGTCTTCTTTTCAAAGGTGACCTGCTTGCCAAGCTTCTGCGAAAACGCAGCAGCAAGCTGCTTCACGTCTGCGTCGGAAAGGGGGTCAGAGGATTCGAGCACGCCCAGCATCCCGCCCGCAGCTTCGATGCGGACCTTGGCGAAGCCCGTTGCCAGCTCAGAAGCCAGGTCCATTCGGCCCTTGCGGCTGACGAGCTCGAGGAACTTCAGCACCATGGGGTGCCACTGAAGCCTCGAGGCAAGCTGGTTCATGACCGCTGACTTTTCGGCGGTCGTGGTGGCCGGCCCACAAAGTGCTGCGCGAAGCTGCGCGTGAGAGCCCAGTTCGGCTGCGAAGCCCTTCAGGTCGGACTCAATCTTGTCGAGCGCAGCCGCATCCAGTCGTTCAGACTGGACGGCAGCAAAGAGCGCGCTCGCGTAGCTCTTGGAAACACTCATTGTTTCTTCTCCACCAAAGTAGAAAATTCCTGACGAATGCGGGCATGATCTTCGCCGGTCAGGCGATCCCGGAGGCGAACTTCTGCGCGCTGGAGTGCGAGATGGGCAAGCTCACGGCGAAGCGAGGTTCGAAATTCCGACTGGAGCGAGCTGGCGGAAACCCGGGCATCCGATAGAATCATGGAGGACAGCTTGGTCGCCGATGCCAAGATCGTCGCCTTAGATTTTTCACCATCTTCACGGGCCTGCACGCGAAGCGAGCTGAGCTCGGCATCCATTCCCTTCAATCGCGAGTTGAAGTCCTCGACTTGCTTTCTGGCGGACAAAAGCGCTTCACGCGCCGCAGCCAGCTCCTGACTCACGGTCTGATGCCGGGTCACGACGTAGTCTGCGAGGGGTTTACGCAGTACCACTGCCAGCAGAACCAGCAACGTAGTCAGATTGATGAACGGAAAAATCAGTGTTTCCATGGGTCAATCATCCCTTCCTGACCAGGAGTTTGTCCGAGATCGCCGTGGCCAAGGCCTCGGCATCCATTTCGAGCTGTGCACGCACTCTGGCGCGTTCAACGTCAATTTCGGAAGAGACCTGCTGGGTGATTTTCTTGGCCTCATCGCGGGCAGCAGTAAGAACCTTGGCCTCTTCGGCCTTCGCCGAGGCAATCACTGACTCTAGCTCTCCTCGCGCCTCGACGCGTGCGGCGTGAAGCTTGGCCTGGTACTCCTCCATCTTTGCGGCGGCACTGGCCATCATGGACTCAGCAGCCTCACGATCTTGCACCGTGCGACGATGGCGCTCTTCAATCAGCCTCAGAAAGGGCTTGAAGAAGAATTGGCCCAGAAAAATGAAAAGGACAAAGAACACCATCAATTGGGTGTAGAAGGTCGAATCGAGACCGAGTTGCTGCAGGATCGCGGTCACATCAGGCTCCCGTGAGTAGTGATTTCCGGGCGAGCTAACACGCGTCTGAGCGACCGGTCAAGGATGAAGGTCCGCGATCTTGCTAAATTTTCCTGAGGCGGTCGAATCTAGGTCTTGGCGACAGGGACCGAGTTCGGCAGGGTCGCCCCGCGCACCATCTTGCTGCTGCCTTCGAAAATGACGCCGTCTTCGACCCGAAGGCTGGGTGTGTGAATGTCACCCCGAAAGATGGCCGGCTTCTGAATCTCGACCCGGTATCTCGCCCGGATCTCACCGCTGACCTCGCCACTAATAATCACAGTTCCGGCCTGAATCTTTCCTTGAACTCGAGCGCCTTCACCGATGATCAGGGTGTCCGGGGTATAGATCTCTCCGCGAAAGACCCCGCTGATGCGGACTGCCCCGAGGAAGCTGAGCTTTCCTTCGAACTCACATCCCGGTTCGATGATGCCGGTGATTGCCGAATGAACGACCCCAGGACTTAGGTTCGAGGATTTTCCCATACAGATGAATTCTGCATCCCTGCGAGAATTCTCTCAAGCTGTTCCGCATTGTCGTAGTGGATGAGGATTTTGCCCTTTTTTCGAGATCCCTTGAGCTCGACCTTGGCGCTCCAACGACGGGTGAGCTCCTGAGAAAGTTGAGCCAGACGCTGCTGCACTGGATCCTGAGGAGCGACCGGTGTGGCGGCGAGTGGTCCAGTTTGCCCACCGGCGACCTTCTGCTTGATTGCGTGAGCTTCGGCTTCGGCCTGGCGGACACTCAGCTTCGTTTCGATGATCCGTTTGCGCAGCTCCAGTCGGCTGTCCTGATCCTCGAGCATCAATAGCGCTTTGCCGTGGCCAAAGCTGAGAGCGCCCTTCTTGAGGTCATCGATGATGGCCTCTGGAAGTCGCAGGAGTCGAAGGTAGTTGGCAACCGAAGCGCGCTCCTTGCCGACGCGTGCGGCGGCTTCTTCTTGGGTAAGTTGGAACTCATCCATGAGCTGCTGGTAAGCCAGCGCCTCATCGATGCAGTTCAGGTTTTCGCGCTGGATGTTTTCCACCAACGCCATTTCCAAGGCTTCTTTGTCTGTGGAGCGGCGAACCACCACCGGAACCTGTTTGAGTCCCGCGAGTTTCGAGGCCCGAAGGCGACGCTCACCAGCGATGAGCTGATAACCGTCGGAAGTGCGGCGAACGACGAGGGGCTGAATCACTCCATTGGCTTTGATCGACTGGGCGAGTTCAGCAAGGGTCGCATCGTCAAAACTACGGCGGGGTTGATACTCGTTGGCTTCTAGCTCCTCGATCGACAGCATCGTGATTCCAGCGAGCCGCTCGGTGTGGCTGACTGCGCCGGCCACTGTCGCTCCCGCCGCCATCATGGAGGATGCCTGGCCGATGGTCGGAGAAGCAGCTGATGGCGCGCCCATCACGGAGGACGTCAGACTAGAGGCCGCCGGAGCTGCTCCGGGCAGCAAGGATGCCAGACCTTTTCCAAGTACGGGTTTCTGAGCCACAACTTCCCCCTCTGCTCTCAATTTTTAAACCGTCGATGGTTGGTGGATATCGGCGAATGGTGGCGGCTGGATGGGCGCTGCGATCTGCGCGCTCTGAGCTGGCTGAGATGCCTGAACCTGCTTCGGCTGAGACTTCGCAATCAGCTCTTTAGCGAGATTCAAATACGCCAGGCATCCCTTGGAGTCGATGTCGTAGAGCACGACCGGCTTGCCGAAGCTGGAGCATTCGCTCAAACGAACGTTTCGTGGCACCACGGCCTCAAATACCAACGGGCCGAAATGCGTACGAACCTCCTTGACCACCTCATTGGCCAAATTGTTGCGACCATCAAACATGGTCAGAATGATTCCTTCATGCTCCAGCGACGGATTGGTGCTTTGCCGAATCAATGACACGGTGTGCAGCAGTTGCGTGAGGCCTTCGAGGGCAAAGTACTCGCACTGGAGAGGGACAATAAAGCT
Organism: Bdellovibrionia bacterium; assembly: GCA_044347055.1. GTDB lineage: Bacteria > Bdellovibrionota > UBA1018 > UBA1018 > UBA1018 > CAIOHW01. The sequence continues at coordinate 9,175 of JBIIXZ010000046.1, forward strand.
GTCCGCAGCTGTCAGGGCATTAATTGTCAGCAATCCAAGGGACGGCGGACAATCAATCAGGATGTAATCGTACTGGCTGCGAAGCGGGGCTAGGGCTGCTTTGAGCTTGTTCTCGCGGGCAAATGCGCTGACGAGCTCGATCTCCGCACCTGCAAGGTCACCGGTGGCGGGAGCAACGAACAGGCACTCCATCTCGGTCGGCTGAACAATGCTGGCGATTTCCACTTCACCGATCAGGGCCTGATACACCGTCTTATCGCCCAATTGCGTCCGGTCGACGCCCAGTGCGGAGGAAGCGTTGCCTTGGGGATCGAAGTCGATCACTAGGGTCTTGCGTTCCCCCAGCGCTAGGGATGCCGCTAGATTCACCGTAGTGGTTGTCTTGCCGACTCCACCCTTCTGATTTGCGAGAGCGATGATTTTTCCCATAGGTCCTGAAGATTTTTTCTCGGGGGTGAAACTGCAATTCACCCCCGAGAGCCGTGTGGTTGTGGTGGACACGAGCTAACTTGCGGAGGACTAATCACTCCTGCCCTGAAGAGTAGCCAGCACACCGCAGCGGTTCAAGAACTTTTTGCAATGACTTTAGTTTTTGGATGTTCCACGTGGAACACGCGTCAGCTGAATAACCACGCGGGTAATCGCGTCTCCCACGGAGTATTCGTGCCGCTGCCCTATTTGGAGCTGCTTTCTCCAGCGGCTCTGCTGGAACTCCGCCCACTCCGTGTTCCACTTGGGGCCCTTTAAGAGAATCATCGTGTTCCACGTGGAACACATCTCCGTCCAGGCCATGAGCTTTTCCACTGTGCCCACCGCCCGTGAGACAATGGTAACCCGGGGTATTTGAGCGCTCACCTGCTCGATTCTCCCGTGGATCACCCGGACCCGGCCGGATAGCCCAAGCTGGTCCACTGTTCTCGCCAGATATTCAGCCTTCCGAGTCTCAGAATCCACGAGTACCCATTGTTCATCAGAATAAATGGCAGCAGAAAGCAGTCCAGGGACTCCAGCACCAGTCCCCAAATCGAGACCCGTATTGCCCAAATCTCCAATCTCGGAGCGAAATCGCCTCAGCTCGAGAACATCCAGCACGTGTCCACGAAAGAAATCCTCCGGACTCAGAAGTCGAGTCAGGTTCTGCCGCTCATTCTCCTCAACGACAGCATCACGAAACCGGGAGGCAGCCTCGATCTGTCCCTCATCGAGACCGGCACCCCGGAGAAGATCCTTAAACTCCGCCACGCCGAGCCTCCATGGATAGATAGATCAACAAATTAGCCACTGCCGCGGGAGTCACTCCAAAAATCCGGCTCGCCTGGCCCAAAGTCTCCGGTCGCACCTCTTGAAGCCGGAGCCGGATCTCCGTCGAAAGTCCGGGGACGGCTCCATAGTCCAGGGCCTCAGGAATCCTGCGCCCCTCGTTTTTCTTCATCGAATCGACCAAATCCTGGTCTCTTCGAATATAGCCCGCATATTTGACCTGAATTTCGACCTGCTCCAACGACTCCGGAGACAACCCTTCCGTGGAAAGCCCCAATTCGGCAAGCTCGGACCAGCCGAACTCCGGTCGACGAAGGAGTTGCTCACCGGTCAACCGGTCCAAAGGCTTGTTCCACCCCTTGCCCTCAAACCACGCCTGAACCTCAGCCTTCGGATTCACAGAAAAGGCGGCCAATCGAAACTGGCCTTCACGAATAGCTGCCTGCTTTTTCTCGAACCGAGCAAAACTCGCGGAGGACAGCAGCCCCAACTCATGGCCACGAGGGCTCAACCGAAGGTCGGCATTGTCCTCACGAAGGAGCAGCCTGTACTCGGCCCGAGAGGTAAACATCCGGTAAGGTTCGTCAGATCCGCGAAGGATCAGATCGTCGATCATGACCCCGATATAAGCCTCATCTCGACCGAGCACGAAGTTTGGCCGACCCTGAATAGCAAGCGCCGCATTCAGCCCCGCCATCAATCCCTGAGCACCCGCCTCCTCATAGCCGGAGGTGCCATTCACCTGACCGGCGAGGAAAAGACCCGAAATGGACTTGGTCTCGAGCGTGGCCCGAAGCTCACGAGCATCGATCGCGTCGTACTCCACGGCGTATCCGAACCGGATGAACTCTGCCTTTTCGAGTCCAGGGATGCTGTGAACAAAGCGCTCCTGAACGTCCTCGGGAAGGCTCGTCGATATCCCGTTCACATAAATTTCAGGGACATTCAGACCCTCAGGCTCGAGAAAAAGCTGGTGCCGGTCCTTGTCGCTGAAACGTTTGATCTTGTCCTCTATTGACGGGCAGTACCTCGGACCCAAACCCTGAATGGCCCCGGTATACATCGGCGAGCGGTGAAAATTTTCCGCAATAATTCCGTGGGCTTGAGGGTTAGTATAGACAATAAAGCAATTCACTTGAGGCAGGCTGGGAAAGCTGTCCCGCTCTCCGTAAAACGAAAACGGTTGAGGGTTGGCGTCGCCAGCCTGGGGCTCGGTCTTCGAGAAATCGATGCTGTCCCGATGAAGTCGGGGCGGGGTCCCTGTTTTCAGGCGCCGCATGCGAAAACCTGTTTCGCGCAACCACCGGCTCAGACCTACGGAAGCGGAATCACCTGCCCGGCCGCCCAACTCCTGGTGCTCACCCGTGTGCATGACAGCACCAAGAAAAGTCCCAGAAGTGACGACCACCGCCCGACACCGAAGCTCCTCACCCGAACCGAGACGCACTCCAGAAACCCGACCTGATTCCAGCAGAATCTCTGCAGCCTCGCCCTGAACGATCACCAGGTTCGATGTTGCCCGAATGGTCTTCTGCATTTCGAGGGCATAGACGTTCTTATCGCACTGGGCGCGCGACGAACGCACAGCGGGCCCCTTGCTCTCATTGAGACGGCGATACTGGATGCCCGCCAGATCGGTCTGGCGCCCCATCAGTCCGCCTAACGCATCAATTTCTTTAATTAATTGCCCCTTGGCAAGCCCGCCCATGGCAGGGTTGCACGACATGAAACCAATCCGCTCTGGCTTCATGGTCAGCATGAGCGTGGAGCATCCAAGACGAGCCGCCGCATGCGCAGCCTCACAGCCCGCATGCCCCCCTCCGACCACAATTACGTCCCAGAAATTCGGTAAGCCCATCGCCTCGCCCAAAATGAAACGGCGCAGCATTACCACGGTCCGAACTCGAATATCAAGGCATGGAAATTTTTAGGGAAAATGGAGCGGGTGAAGGGGCTCGAACCCTCGACCTCAAGCTTGGGAAGCTCGCGCTCTAGCCAACTGAGCTACACCCGCACCAAAAACGTTCAATCTGCGCAGACTTCACAGCTTTCATCACGGACGGCCTGGAGGACCTGCGCTGGACGACTCTGATCCCTATATACTGTTATTCCCTTGCACCCAAGTGCGTAGGCCTGCAGATACGCTCGTCTTACATCCTCGTGAGTGGCGGACTCGGGCAGGTTGATCGTTTTGGAAACAGCACTGTCACAGTGCCTCTGAAAAACGGCCTGCATTCGGATGTGCGCGTCCACACTCAGATCGCGCGCAGTTCTCCATGCGTCTCCGAGCACCGAACGAAGGCGCGCCCCTGTCAATGTCCCAGAACCGCCTGCAGCACGGAAGGCGCGTTCCACCGAAGGGTGAACCTCATTCAATACCTTGCCATCCAGAACATGCCTCTCGAACGAGGCGGCGAAGATCGGCTCAATTCCACTGGAGCAGCCCGCAATCATGCTGATCGTTCCGGTGGGTGCAACCGTACTGACCGTTGCATTCCTCATCTCCGGAAAACCAAGACGTGCCCACATGCTCGAGGAAAATCTCGCGAACGGACCCCGTTGCTTCGCTAATGCCATTGAAGCCGACTTGCCTCGCCGATCGATAAACGACATGACGGTCTCGCCCAGCGAGCGCGCCTGATCCGAATCATATGAAATCCCGAGCCCTAAAAGCAGATCGGCAAACCCCATCACTCCTAAACCAATCTTGCGATTGGAGTGAGTCAGCCGCCGACAGGCCTCCACCGGGTAGTGATTGGCGTCAACCACGTTGTCGAGGAAACGCACGGCGGTGTCGACCATGCACCCTAATGCATCCCAGTCGACCGTTGAGCCCAATTGGAATTTCGACAGATTGATGGAACCCAAATTACAGGACTCGTAGGCGAGCAGTGGCTGCTCTCCGCACGGGTTGGTGGCCTCCATGGGACCATGGACTGGAGTCGGATTGAACAGATTGATGCGATCTAGAAACAGCAGGCCGGGATCGCCGCAGCTCCAGGCGGAAGACACAATTCTCTCCATCAGTTCTGACGCATCCACTTCACGTACGATTCGGCCGTCCTGAGGACTCCTCAGATTGAAGGAACTCCTTGTCCGCACGGCCTCCATGAATGCTTCCGTAATACCGATCGAGATATTGAAATTTCCGATGGAGCGAAGATCGCGCTTGCTGTCCACGAACTCAAACACATCGGGGTGGTCTACCCGAAGCACCGCCATGTTGGCGCCCCGACGCACCCCACCCTGCTTCACTGTCTCGGTGGCCGTGTCGAAGATCCGAATGAAAGACACGGGCCCGCTCGCGATGCCATGAGTCGATCTGACCAGGCTTCCTTTGGGCCTGACCTTTGAAAACGAAAAGCCAGTCCCACCACCCGACTGGTGAATGATCGCCGATTGCTTGAGAGTTTCAAAAATCGATTCCAGGGAATCAGAGATCGGCAGGACGAAGCACGCAGAGAGCTGGCCTTCCGGTTTGCCTGCATTCATCAGAGTGGGGCTGTTCGGAAGAAAAGACCCCGTGAACATGCTCTCGAAAAAACGATCTCGAAACTGCTCCCGGACTCGTGGTTTCTCGACCAAGGCAACCGCCGACGCTACCCGCTCAAAAAGCTGGCGAGGCGTCTCCACCGCCGATCCGTGCATGTCCCTGCGAAGGTACCGCTCCCGCAGGACGATCAGGGCGGAGTCGGTCCAATCATTCTCCTGAATGCGAGACTGCTTCGGAGTTCGAGAACTCCGACGAAGCTTCACCATGAGACGGCCCTCAGAAAGAGTCAGAGGGCGAAAGCCCTCAGGTTCGGTTCGGTGCGTTTTTCCTAATGTAGTCTACCACCTCGGGCAGCGGAGTGCCGGGCGTAAATACCATG
>JBIIXZ010000047.1:0-14297 GCA_044347055.1 Bdellovibrionia bacterium
CCTGGATTCCCCATTCGGCCTCGCGTTCAGGGCGGATCCGCACTCCTGTATTCGAATCCGAAGGAAAGCTCCCGGAATCCGAACAACCCAAAAACCGCTTCGATCCGCGAGATGAGACGACCCGCCGCCGAACCTACGTCCTGCAGTTTCCGAAACCTTCCCTGCGAACCTTTGATTCTCCGGAGTTCGAAAAATCCTTCCGTGAACGTCAGCGCCTGCCCTTTCGTGACTCGATCCGTCCGGTGGCAATGATTCCGCAGGGACCATCCGACCTTCAGTCCGGCAGAATCCGGTTGCTGGTCTCGATCGGACGCGTGGGCAGCGAAACACAAGGAATCGCCACCTGGAGTTCCGCTGATCCGGCAGGACAGTGGACCTGGATGCCGCTTTCCATCGAAGTACCGAACCTGCGCGGCTGGTCACTCCTGCGTCCCTGGGGAGACTCACCCGACTCGCTGGTCGCAGCCGCGATCCACTCGGGTCGAGTCGCTCAACACTGGCGCCTCGGCTCGGTCAGCGCTCCGGATCTCGGCACCTCGACGCGAGTCGATTCCGCGGATTCGGGCCAGGCTGCAAGAGATTCGCTCCTCGGAGTCATGGCCTCGTTCGAAACCTCGGCTGGATCGACTGTCGTCTACCAGACGAAAACCCAACTCCTGTCCAGCTTCCGAGGCAAGGATGGTCGCGAAAGAATTTTCTCACGCGGAATCTCGCGCTTCAGCTTCTTGCCGGGGCAGCTGATGAGCGACGTCTACCACCCCATGACCGTCTCCATCGAGGGGCGCAACACCGCTGCATTCTATGTGGACTCATCGGCGATTCTCGGAGACCACGTCACGCTGCTGATCCAGTACCTCTCTGGAGAGTGGCGAGCTCCGCTGCGCTGGAGCCTCGACATTCCATCGGGATGCAGGGCTTTGAACCCTGGAAGCAGGCAACTGACGTTTCACTGCGCCGAAGGCTTGAGGCAGATTTCGCTTTGAGCGGCTTCAGACCCGAAGCGCCGAATGGAAGAGCCACTCGACCTGGTACTTCTCCTGCCGCTCGCGAAGAAAAGACTGATAGGGGCAGCGCTGGCCACGAATCTCGATTCGGCTTCCACCCGGCACAGGCTTGCGGATTCCCCACGGAAACTCCTGGTACGGATCGATCGCCCCCAGGACAAAGGTCGTTCGGCTGTCCGAAGCAGAGTTGAGCTCTCCCTGCACGAAGCCCACGGCAGCCGCAGCAGGAACCGGAGGCTGCTGTCGGATCTCCACCTTGCGGGATTCAAAAATTTTCATCCGGAGTTCGCTGCTCCGCGCCCAGGTCCACAGGCGATCCGAAAGCCAGCCGCGCGTGGCGCCATCCACGAAGGTCAGTGGCCCATCATGGGCTGCAAAGAACTGATCGAGGAGATCCTCCTCATTGCGCGTGATCGTCCAGGGCTCGAGCTTGCGATCGAGTGCATCGAGGGCTCGAGAGATCACCGGATCCTCCATCGCACGGCCTCGGGGAATCCAGATCTTCACTTCAACGTAAGGAGGCGTCGCTCGATATCCGGTGATGAGCCCCGTGTCCTTGACGATTTCCTCCACCCATTCACCGAGCTCGGACTCACTCCTTCCGAGCACCTGCCACTTGAGCGGTTGAATCGGAGTGAATTGGCCGTACTTTTCATTCAACCAGCCAGACACGTGGTCCTGCCAGACGGCATCGATTTCGCGTGGCGGTCCGGGAAGGACGACCACCGACAGCTCGGGACGTTCGAGCAGGAATCCGTCCGCAGTGCCTTCGCGATTCTGGAGCACCCGAGCGCCCACAGGAAAAAAAGCCTGCTGCTTGTTCGACTCGGGCGCGCTCAGTCCGCGGCGCTTCAATCGTTCGACGATGCGTTCCCAGGAAGGCTGGTGCCATTCGAGTGCACTGCCCCACCATTCGGCGACGACCTCTCGCGTGAAGTCATCCGTCGTCGGCCCCAGCCCGCCCGTGATGAACACCAGAGAACCCTGCTTTTGGGCGAGCTTCATGGCTTCGAGCATGAGCTTCCGATCATCCGGAACGGCAAGATGCCACGAAACCGGAATGCCGCGAGCTTCGAGCTGTTTCGAGATCCAGGCTGCGTTGCGATTGGTGATCTGTCCGCTGGTCAGTTCCGTGCCGATGGCAAGATAGACCGCTTGGGGAGGCGAATGGAGCATGCCCGCAATCTACTTCAGTGGCAGCGTTTTCCAAAACGGAGACGCATGGCCCATTTGACGCGACCGTGGCGAAGCAGCCATCGAGTGACCGACGGGAGCCAGAGCGGACGCGTGAGCTTCACGGTCCACCCGCCGAGGATGGCGGCCACCAGCGCGAAAACCACGAACTCCTGGCTCGTCGTTTCCATCACGCCCCCCCGATCCAGCCCACGAGATGAAAGGTGGCCAGAGAAGCGAGGTACGCCAGAGCGGTCATGTATCCGAGCATGAACAGGGGCCATCTCCAGGAATTGGTCTCACGCCGCACGACGGCGAGGGTCGACAGGCATTGCGGAGCGAAGATGTACCAGACGATGAGGCTGAGCGCGGTGGCAAGCGACCAGCTGACGGCGAGCCGTTCTCCGAGCGCCTTCTCGACCTGCGCCTCGTCACCCTCGAGGGCGTACACGGTACCGAGCGCACTCACCATCACCTCGCGCGCGGCAAATCCGGGAATCAGCGCGATGCCCACGCGCCAGTCAAAGCCCAGAGGCTTCAGCAGCGGTTCGACGGCGTGTCCGATCCTTCCGGCATAGCTGTAATGGATGGCTGGCACGCCGCCCTCCGCCGGGCTCGGAGCCGTTGCCGGAGGAGCCGGATACGAGGACAGGAACCACACGAGCACGGAAAGCGAGAGAATGACCGTGCCCGCGCGACGCAGGAAGATTTTCGCGCGCTCGATCAGTCCGAACAGCACGCCCTTGAGGCTCGGCAGCTTGTAAGTCGGAAGCTCCATCAGCAGTGGCGGCTTCGGTCCGCGAAGAATCGTGCGCCGAAACAGCCAGGCCATCGTGAGCGGCGCGATCGTTCCCGCGAGATAAAGCCCGAGGAGCACCGCGCCCTGCATTCGGAACGGACCAAAAAACGGCTGATCCGGAATGAATGCCCCGACCAGGAGCGTGTACACCGGAAGCCGGGCTGAACATGTCGTGAGAGGCGCTACGAGGATCGTCGCGAGGCGATCGCGAGGATTGGCGATCGTGCGCGTGGACAGGATTCCCGGAATCGCGCAGGCAAACGACGAGAGGAGCGGAATGAACGCGCGTCCATGGAGTCCGACGCCTCCCATCACCCGGTCCATGATGAAGGCCGCACGGGCGAGGTAACCTGAATCCTCCAGCACGAGGATGAACGAAAACAGAATCAGAATCTGGGGAAGAAACACGAGAACCGATCCGACGCCGGCAATGGCGCCGTCGACGAGCAGGCTCTTGAGCGGTCCATCGGCGAGGAGCGATCCCACCCAGGCACCGAACGCGCCAACACCCTGCTCGATCCAGTCCTGCGGAACAGAGGCCCACGAAAAGATCGCCTGGAACATGAATGCGAGGACAATACCCAGGACGACGAAGCCCAGAACCGGGTGCAGGAAAACTCGGTCCAGCCTCTCGGTCCAGTAGGCGGGCGCACCCGATCGTCGGGTGCAGGCTCGGAGGATGCGATCGACTTCGGCAAATCGCGCGCGCACGGAAGCCGAGTCCGGCCTCGTCCATTCCTGCCGAGGCGCCGAGCTTGCCTGGCCGGCAAGCGCTTGATTCACTGCCGAGAGCAGCTCGCCCAGGCCGGCATTCTTCACGGCAATCGTCGGAACGACCGGAACGCGCAGTTCGGCCGAGAGCCTGTCAAGATCCAGCTCGAGGCCACGCTTGCGCGCGAGATCCATCATGTTCAGCGCAAGCACGAGCGGCACCTGAAGCTCGCGAAGCTCGAGTACCAGTCCCAGGTTTCGCTCGAGATTCGTGGCATCCACCACGGCCACCAGCGCAACCGGCGGCGCCTCGCCCTGCACTCTTCCAAGCAGCACGTCGCGCGTGATCGCCTCATCGGGCGTGCGGGCGTCCAGGCTGTAGGTTCCAGGCAGATCGAGCACCCGGAGAGAGCGACCATCAGAAAGCTGAATGGATCCTTCCTTTTTCTCCACGGTCACGCCCGGATAATTCGCCACCTTTTGGCGCGATCCGGTCAGCGCATTGAAGAGCGAGGTCTTGCCGCAGTTCGGAAGACCCGCCAGGGCGATCATCTGTGGAGCGTCACTGATGCTCATACACCCGGTCCTTCGATTTCCACGTCGATTCCGGCGGCCTCCTGCCGACGCAGTGCGATCAGGGCACCGCGAACTTCGACGGCAATCGGATCACCGCCGAGCGGCGCCTGATGGACGACACGGATGGGACTTCCTTCCAGGATGCCGATCTCCAGAAAGCTTCGGATCATCTCGTCCGTCGGGGCATTCACTGCCGTGATGCGGGCACGAACGCCCTTCTCCAATTCACCGAGCTTCAGCGTTTTCTTCACAGCAGGTCCTCCACGTGCTCGATGCCTTCATGGAGGAGACGCGTGATGTGGTCATCATCCAGCGAGTAAAAAGAAGTCCGTCCGTCGCGACGCACCTTCACGAGCCGCAGGTTGCGCAGCATGCGCAGGTGATGGCTGACTGCAGGCTGGCTCATTTCGAGAAGCTCGGCGATGTCGCCCACGGAGTGCTCGCCCTTGGAGAGCGCCCAGACGATCTGCACGCGACTCGTGTCGCCCAGAGCCTGAAAGGTCGAGGCGAGAAGCGTGAAGAGCTGCTTGTTCCGAAGCCCGGAAACGAGCTCCTTGCGCGAGGCGGCGGCAATCGCAGAAAGGCTCTTTCCTGAAGACGACGAGGTTCGGCTGAGGTCCTGCATATATAAACGGTTGCTTATATATTCACTTATCAACAGTCAAGAGTGACGCCCTGCAGATGTCAGAAAACCTATCCAGCACACGGAAAATCGAAGAAGATTCGAGAGAATGAGCGCCCTTTCCACCCACTTCGCCAGAGTCCAGCGGTACCTCGATCGGCCGTGGTACCCCCTGCTCCTCGGCGCCCTCGCAGCCGCGGACCAGATCCTCGTGGTGATTCCCACCGATGGGCTGACCGTGGCCGCGATTTTGGCAACCCCTCGCCGCTGGATGCAGTACGCGATTGCAGCGACCACCGGAAACCTGCTCGGATGCGGAATTCTCGCTGAAGGAATTTACCGGAACTCCGACTGGCTCCACGAACGCCTCGGTCCCTGGATGGAATCCAGCTGGTGGAGCACGGTCGAAAACTTCATTCAATCCAACGGAAGCTGGTCGATTGCACTGGGCGCACTATCGCCGATACCCCTGCAATTCTGGGTGATCGTGCCTGCGCTGGCACGGATGCCGGCAGCGGAGCTTTTCCTCGCCCTGCTGATCGGCCGACTCGTGCGCTTCGTCGCCCTCTGCTGGATTGCCTCGCACGCTCCGAAGCTGCTTTCCAGATCGAAGGGCATCGTCGAGGAGCTGAAGGAAGCGGGCACTGATCCGGACGAGCCGAAGACCTGAGCTGGGTCAGCGAAGAAAATCGCGGATGCCGGTGGCCAGCTCTGTCCACGCCTCCGCGCCCATGCTGGCCTGGTCAATCATCAGGTGGTGGTAACTGGGACTGATCGAGGGGCGGAGATCGCGAACAAAAGCCACACGCCAGCGCGATAGCCGGGATTCATCGATCCATTGAATCAGACGGCGGTGATTCACGAGCTCGTCCTCGGGATTCAGAAAAACCAAAGTGGGAAGATCCACTCCCCGAAGCGCGGACTCGCGCAACTCCTTCATGATTCTGAACATGGCCCGATACGCGGAGATCGAGGTTCCCTTGTTGGCTCGATACTCGGGATGGTTCTTGCTCGGCAGCATCATTTTTCCGGTCATCGGAAGGTACGACACCACCTTCGTATAGGAGTGTGTGGCGATCGAAGGCGCAATCAGGACCACTTTCTCGAAAACCCGATTGGACTGCTGGCTGATCGCCCACTCACCCAACAGCCCGCCCAGCGAGTAGCCCATGAAATAGGCGGGAACCTGGTGCTCCAGCGACAGCCGCTCGATCTGCTGCACCTCCTCCAGGATCCGTTGCTTCCACGAATCCGCACTCACCCGACGCATCCGTGACTCACCGAGCTCTTCGTGTCCCGGAAGCGAGAGCACCCGGCATGAATACTGACTCTCGGCATTGCAGACGAGCTCCGCCAGGGCACGCATCCGCGACGGCTTGAGGTTGAGACCATGGGCCACCAGGACGAGGGCCTTGGGTTTCTCGCGCTCCCCGATCCAGAATCCTTCCGGACTCCGCTCGTCCGGAGCAATCGCCCCCGAAAGGACGCGCTCCGAACGGCGCGAAGCGTCTCCTGTCTTCATCAGGCTTGAGGAATCGCTAGCCAGAATCAGCACTCCAAAAATAAAAAACAGCAGCGCAGCTGCTCGTCGAATCCATTGCATCGGCAGGCGATGGGCCAGTCGATGTCCCACGAAGACAGCAAGCCCGTCGGCCGCCATCATTCCGAGGGTCGTGCCGACCGTCACGAACAAGGCGTCTGCAAACCTTGCCCCCAGGGCAACCGTGGCCAGCTGGGTCTTGTCTCCCATCTCTGCGAAGAAAAAGAGCACCGTGGTGGTGACGAACGCCCCCCAGCGCGGATCACCGGGCTTGTCGTCATGCTTGTCGGGTTTGAGCGTCCAGAGCGCGAACGCAAAAAATGTGAGCGCGAGGACCATGCGGAGAGTCTCTGCAGAAACGAGCCCGGCGACGTAACTACCGAGAGCAGCCGCCAGACCGTGGTTCAGAAGTGTCGCGACGAGGATTCCGGCCAGAATCGGGGTGGGACGCTTGAACCGAGCAGCCAAAGAAAAAGCCAGAAGCTGGGTCTTGTCGCCCATTTCGCTGGCCGCCACGAGGGCAAAGGAGCTCAGAAGTGTTTCCAAGTTACTCGCCCTTCAGGTGGCAGCAGTAGATCATCGCTGGGTTCAACGGATCCCCCTGGCTGATGGAAAACGGCTTCATGAGGTCACAGTTGCCGACCAGCTTCTCCTTCAGGTCTGCCAGAGTCTGGGCTCCCGTCATTTTTTCGCAGCGAAACTTCTTCCACAGCGGAGAATTTCGAATGGCGGCGTCCTCGGCGTGGGCAGGATGCGAGAGCAGGAATCCTGAGAGGACAAGGAGGGTCATCGTGACAAGTCTCATGCTCTGGTCATCTCCGAGCCGGCGACTTCCCGCAAGCCTGCAGAAAAAAGGGAGGGGGCCCTTTCGGGCGCCCTCCCCTCCTCGCGCAGCCAGGCGTGACACTCGGGTGGCTCAGGCCCGAGAATCTCCGGCGCGCTCCCCTGGCCTTCAGATCTGCGACACTCGTCTCACCAGCTCAGCCACATCCATTCGACCGCAGCCCGCCTTGGCGGTCAGGATCTTCCGTGCGCTCCCGCACAGCGAGTCCATCATCTGCGTCCGCGACACATTCCGGTTCACACTGAGTGCGAGGGCAATCGCACCCGACACCTGAGGTGCGGCCATCGATGTCCCGGACAACTTCTCGTAATATCCGCCAGGAACCGTGCTGGTGATGCTGCTTCCGGGTGCTGCGATGAACACGCTCCTGGCACCGAAGTTCGAAAAGAAGCTCAGACTGTCGGCCTGGTCACTCGATGCCACCGAAATCACGCCCGCGTAATTCGCGGGATAAGTAGGCCGAGCGTCATTGTCATTCGACTCATTTCCGGCAGCCGCGACGACGTAGACGCCCTTGGCGATCGCGCGCTGAATGGCATCGTTCAGCAGGCTCGAGTAGCCGCCACCGCCCCAGGAATTCGAGATCACCCGTGCTCCGTTGGCCACCGCGTAGTCGATGGCCTTGATCGCGGCCATCGTGTCGCCGCTGCCGTTGGCGTCGAGAAACTTCAGCGGCATGATCCTGACCTTGTGATTGATTCCCACCACGCCGATGCCGTTCCGTTCCGCGCCGATCACGCCGGCGCAGTGCGTGCCATGCTTGTTGTCGTCGTCTCCATTGGCGCGATTTCGAACGAAGTCGTAACCGAAGACGTCATCGACGTAACCATTGCCGTCATCGTCCACGCCGGGCCTTCCGCTAGCCTCCCGCTGGTTCTTCCACATGTTATTTCGCAGGTCGGGATGCGTATAATCGACGCCGGTATCGACCACGGCCACGACGATGTCATCCCCACCCACGCTCAGGTTCCAGGCGTCGGGCACTCGCAGGATCTCGCGCGAGTAGTCGAGCTGCTCGTAAGGCTGGGCGGGAGTTTGTCCCGGCGTGCGCGTCGGAGTCGGCGTCGGCTGCTGCGCCGGCGGCTCAGGACGCGTCCGACCGAAGTTTGCCGTGTACACGTAATTGGGTTCGCAGAAAGTGTCCGCGCAGATCGTCGCCTTTTCCGTTTCGTCAATCTGCTGGATCTTGCCGGAGACGATCGCAAGGGTTCCTCGCGACTCCGGATCACCCCCTCCGGGCGCGCAGCCTGAAATCGAACCGGCGCCGATGGTTGCCGTTGCGATAAGAACGAAGGACAGCCTTCCGTGGCGTTCCAACATGAGCCTTCTCCCTGTTTCGCGGCCACGATCCGTGTGGCGCGCGCTCTTGAGGAGAGTAAAAGCAAGGACGCTGCCAGCCGAAACTCCGGATCGGGGCACGCGCAAGTGCGCGAGACGACAGGAAATGGCCGGAAAAAGCGGTTTTATCCGTCAATTTTCGAACCGGAAACTCTTACCGGGATGGCTCTGGAGCGGGGTCAGTTTGACCCTTCTGCAGGGAAGCATTCCGAGATCACCAGACGTACCGCACGGTGAACGCCGTGGTGAAGAGCGCGAAGGTGGCTCCACCCAGTCCGAAGGTCGTTCCGCGGAGGGTGCCCGGCGAGGTCTCCACCGTGGTTCGACTCGAGGTATGACTGGCGGGAGTTCCAGCGACGCCGCCCGTGACCGTGTAGCTCTTGTTCGCGATCGCAGTGGTCGTGGTCGATCCGCCGCCCACATTGAGAGAAAAGCCCGTCGAAAACCCCAGGGCCAGATGCGGAATCCATTTCAAATAGAATTCACTTCCCAGGAGCGGGCCGACGAAAATCTGAAGACTAGTGGAACGCTCGATGTTTCCGATCCCCGACTCACTGACCGAATAATTGCCCGCAACGGAACGATCCGCATAAGTCGCGACCCGGGTGCCCGTCTGGTAACTGGCCGAGCTTGTCCAAAGCGTTCCACCCAGCGCACCAAAGTATACTTGGGCCCAGTTGTTCTGGAGCACGCGGTACTTGGCCTTGGCCGCTGCCATGACCTGCATGGGGTTGCTGGTTCCGGAATAAGTCGTCGTCACGGTCTTCGACGAGGTGGCGACGAGCTCGTTGCTGACGCTCTCGACCGTGGACTCCTGCGAGCTGTCCGTGGATCGTCCATAGGCGCCCAGGATTTCGACTCCAAAGTTTCCGTTCCACTTCCCGACCGAAAACGCTGCCCCGGGAAGGGCTGCTGCCGCTTCGTACCCTACCGAAAAGCGGTAGCCCTTCGGCATCCACGCCTGGGCTTCCGGCTCGACTTTCGTGCTCGAAATCAGCTTTTCTGAAGAGAAGTCAACGGCCCGGGCCTCTCCGGGAGCTGCAAGCAGCGAGAGGACGAGGGTAACCGCAAGAACCAGGGATCGATTTTGACGCATCTCATGGAGTTAAAGGACTGCGGCCTGCGGATCAACCTGAACCGTTTCGAGACAAAAGATCGGTGCAAGGTTCTGTGGTCAGGAGCTGGTCTCTTGACTGTTCACCATCCACGGGCGAGCTTGCCGGCATGAGCTCACGCCACCTCATTTCAGCACTTGTTCTCTGCACCCTCGGAACTTCGTCTGCCTCTGCGGATGCCCGACTGCCCCACCTCGACCTGGAGCTGTCCGGAGCCGAATACCAGACCCTGCTTCGCGAGGATCCACGACTGCTGGAAGAGGAGCAGACCCCGTCGATGTCTTCGCGTCGACTTCAATCGGTGCTCGATGCGGGCAAGCGCAATCTCGAGTGGCTCGCGCACCTCAATTCGCGCCGTCCCGGCTCGTCGCCCCTGTCGCTGTCGAGCCCCGAAACCCAGATTGGCTATCCGATCGAATCGCCGCGCATCTTCAATGAAACATTGGTGCTCGACTGGTTTGCCCAACTCCGGAGCGAAATTCCGGCCTCGATCGCGGCCATCGTCCTCGATGGTGCTCCGTTCACTCCGGATGCCGGAATGAGCGACTCGGAGTACATCGCTGCCGCGCTCAAAATCGATCGAATCTACCAGCTGGCCGCGCGCTGGCTTCTGCTCGCCCCCTGGCGTCCGCAGCTTGAGGCACGCCGGAAGAACGATGTCCGCGCCTATGTGGCACTGACCACCGATCCGAACCTCCAGGGCCGGCTCGACGGCTTTGCCTCGCTTCCGGATACTGAAAAGCAGCTGCTGCTCAAGCACCTCTTCGAACTCTGCTTCAATTCGCGGAGCGAGTCCGCCTGCCGAAGCGACCTCTCGCGAGCGCAGTCGCGGGGTGAATTGTCGGCATTCTACGCTCGGCATCTCGCCGGCTCGCAAAAGGTCTATTCGAACTTTTTCACGATCACGAGCTCGCGCTCCGATGTCCGCTGGACGAGTACCGACCCGCTCACGATGCGTGTTCCGTTCCTGGATCCAAAGGACCCGACCGTCCTCGCTTTCCTTCGCGACCACATCGAGGACGAGTGGAAGTGGAACGGCTGGAAGCTGGTGCTCGAGTTCCAACCAAACTGGTCCTGGGGTCTGTCTCGAATCGTGTTCGAGCCGGGAGCCACGCCGCATGTCGATGGCCTTGCCGGAAACACGATCACCATGGACGCCAACACTCCGCTGACGGAGTACAACGTCCAGTGGACGATCCGGCATGAGTACGGCCACGTGCTCGGCTTTCCGTACTGCTACCACGAGTTCTGGGACGCCGACCTGCAGGCCATCGTCTCGTACCAGCTCGACATCACCAACCTGATGTGCAGCCGCCGCGGCAAGCTCCAGGAGAAGCACTTCGACGAGCTGAAGCTGGTTTACTTCAAATAGTCGGGCCCACCTTTTGGTTCAGATCTGCGTCATGGATTGACGCGCTGATCCACACGGATACCGTATTGACTTACGGTGAACCTACGGCCATATTCTGAGTATGACCGTGCTCAAGCTCACCCCCAAGCAGAAGCTGTTTCTCGAGTTTTTGACCCAGTTCGAGACCCAGCACGGCTATGCGCCTTCGCAGCAGGAAATCGCGAAGCACTTTGGTTTTAAATCATTGGGGACCGTGCAGGATTACCTGACCCGTCTCGAAGAACAGGGCGCCCTCCAGAAGACCTGGAACGCCCGTCGCAGCACTTCGGTGACGGCGAAAGCCACCGCCAAACTGGCCTCCACCACCACACTCTCCAGTTCAGCGGCAGCAGGATCCGGCACGTCCCCACTCCCTTTCTCCTTCACGCTTCCGATCGAAGGAAAGGTGGCCGCCGGCCGCCCGATCGAAGCCATCTCGCAGCAGAAGTCGATCGACGTGCCGGCCACGCTGATTCCCGCACGCTTTCAGAATCAAGTCACGGCCCTCCAGGTCGTCGGCGATTCGATGATCGATGATGGCATCGTCGAGGATGATTTCGTCATCATCCGTCGCCAGGACCATGCCGAGAATGGCCAGACGGTCGTCGCACTGCTCGGCGGCACCGACGCCACGATTAAAAAGTATTACCGAAAGTCCGGACGCATCGAACTTCACTCGGCCAACTCCAAGTACAAGCCCATTGTCGTGGATCCGTCGAGTGATCGGGCCGAAGGATTTCGGATTGCGGGAGTACTGGTCGCGCTGTTTCGGAAGTTTTAGTCGAAGTGCATTCGTAAAAAGTTGAATCGTTTTTTGAACGCGTGGTCACGCGAAGGCGGAATTGCGTCTCGTGGCTGCGCAGGGGCAAGTGCGTCCAGGGTCGGACGTCACGATTCTTAAGAGGAGGATTCGATGTTTTCTGTCGCTCCGATTCTGTCACTGGATGCTTCATCCCAGGCCACAGGCATCTCGCCGACAGGCCTGGCTGCGGACGGACCCGCAGCTCTGTCGGCGAAGCTCGAAAAATTGCGCTCGATTTCGGGCGTACTCCCCTGTCCTCCTCCGTCCCGTGAGGCGCTCTCCTGGGAACAGGCCGATGTGTCGGTTCCCCGGGGAGCGCTCACGGAAGTGAGCGGCCCGTTCGGCAGCGGCAAGACGGAGGCCGTCGTGAAGTTCATCGCGAAGCACCAGGGAACTCTCGGACGCGTGGCCTGGATCGAGGATCGCTTCACGGCCTATCCCACCGGATTTCTCCAGCACGGAGTCGACCTCTCGCGGATGCTCTTCATCGAAGGCGGAGCGGAATCGATCTGGGCTGCGCACCAGGTGCTGCGAAGCCAGGTCTTTGGTTCCGTGATCCTGTTCGTGCGCGAGTCGACGCTGAGTGCCAGCGAACCGCGGGTGGAGCTGCGGCGACTTCAGCTCAGTGCCGAGCAGTCGAATGCCTGCGTTTTTCTGCTGACGCATCAACCACGTCCGCAGGGAGCGAGCTGGCCGCTGGCGCTGCAGCTTCAGGCCAACGCGAATACTCGAAGACTGGATGTTTTGAAACACGGAACGACCCGCGCAGTACTGGGTTCCCGCGCGGTGTCGCATGTCGGGTGACCTATGCCTCGCGTCGCCTGCATCCTTTTCCATGAAACGGGTTCTCGTTCTGGCGACGCTCTGCCGGCCGAACTCTGCGAGCTTTTTCTTCGACTGACACCGGTCGTTGCTTCTCGCCAGCAGGAGCCTCGCGCGATCTTCCTCGATTTTCGCGGCATCGATACCGAGGCGCCGGAATTTGAGAAACTCCTGAATTTGAAAGTAAAGGCACTCGTGCGCCGCTGGAGTGGCGAATCCGCCCCGCCCCGGTTCCGCCTCGGCATGGCCGAGAACGCCGGCTTCGCCTTCCTGCACGCACAGCACCCCGAAGGACTCGAGACACGCCTCTCGGCGCAGGTGCTCGATCACCTGCTCGATCCGTTCGGAGTCGTGCGCGCCTCGCAAAAGCAATCTCCGGGACAAATCACGAGCTGGATGAAGCTCCTCACCCAGCTCGGCATCCACACGCTTCGAGACTTCTCGCTCCTGCCACCGAGTGCGCTCGCCTCACGCTTCGGAAAGAACGGACTCGAGTTTTCCAGGCGCATTCGCGATCTCACGAGCTCGGCCGACCTCGAGGCGTGGCCCGTTTTCGTTCCAGCCGAAAAGCTGATCGAAGCGAAGGACTTCGATCCAGATCGGCCCCTTCCCCCGCTTCTCGATCCGATCCTCTTCACCTCGAAGGAGCTTCTCGATCGCCTCTCGGCCCGCCTTCGTGCCCGCATGCTTCGTGCGACGGCCATTCGGATGGAACTTCATCATGAAGGCCGAAACGACCGCGATCCGCTGGTCATCCGCTTCTGCACGCCCCAAGGCACAGCCTCGGGAATGCTGACCTCCTTCCGCGAGCGTCTCGCGCACTGGCTGCAGCAGACCGAAAACGAAGACTCGCCCCTCTACGGGCGCGAGATCCTGAACGTCACGCTCGAGGTTATCGAAACCGCTCCAGGCCACAGGTCACAGCGCGATTTCTTTCATAGCCATGAAGACCAGGCCGAAAGCTGGGACTCGCTCCTCTCGCGCCTCAGCGAAAAGATCGGGCGTGAGGCGCGCTTTCAAGTTCAGCCCGTGGAGCGCCATCTGCCGGAGAAATCCTGGGCGCCCTGCGAACCGAAGTTCATGCCGAAGGACAACGCCAGCGCCACGCTCCCGGAAGGAGTGACTCCCGAACCCCAGCTCGATTTTTTCGCCACTCGGCCCACGAGGCTTCTTCGCGAACCGATCACGCTCGAACACCAGGACGGATGGCTGCGCTGGCCCGAAACGGACGATGTTCCGGGACGACGCAAGCGCGTGCTGAAATGGTTCGGCCCCGAGCGCATCTGCGAAGGCTGGTGGGAATCCGAAACTCCCGAACAGGAAGTGCAGCGCGATTACTTTCGCGCCGTCTGCCAGGGAGGAATCCAGCTCTGGGGATACTTTGAAGCAACTCGCGCCGACGAAACTGGCGCCGATCGTTCCGGAGGCGACGCCACGGCGAACCAGTCCTCCGGACCGCAGCGCTTTCATCTTCAGGGGTACTTCGATTGAGCGCGCGATTCCGAAGCCCAGCACCTCGCTACGCCGAGCTGACCTGCCGAACGCACTACTCGTTCCTCCG
>JBIIXZ010000238.1:0-3908 GCA_044347055.1 Bdellovibrionia bacterium
GATTCTTCCGGCCCATGGCCGACGAAAGCTCCGGACGGAGCACCAAGGCCATGCAGAGTAGAGCGATCAGCAGGCAGGACCGCCTCGAGTGATTCGGATGGAGGGGGGCAGGAAGGCTCATTTCGATTCCTCCCACCGTGTTTCGCCGAGCCAGCGTGCAAGCTTCTCCGCGTCAAGCCTGTCAGTGCCGCTACTCACCGCGACGATGACTCGGCCGAATCGTTTGGTCCACGTGAAGACTCCGTCTTTTGCGTAGATGCATGCTGCCGTCTCGGGATCGCGTTTGGCGCCCGATTCGCACTGGTGAGGACGCTTTCCCTCCTCCGGTGAGACGGTTCCGCCCATCAGGTAGAGCAGCTGTCCATTGATTGTAGCCTGGCCACAGATGCGATCGCCGTAACCACAGCCATTTTTCCACTCGATCGTGCGGGCTCCCGATGCCATCGGAGAGTGCGTGGGCAAAAGCAGGCGCCCGCTTCCATGGCGAATGGCAAAGGGGGCGGAGCCTGCGGAGGCGAACGCTTCATTCGAAGGAAATAGAGGGAGGAGCACTGCCATCAAGAAGGCAAGGAGCGGCAGGGCCCGTCGATCTCGAGCGGAGTGATGAGCATGAACACGTGGAGGCCAAATCATCAGCGAGAATCCCCTATCGACAAGACTACCCAGAGACTGTCGATGAAGAAACTGTGTCGTTCGTGACAGCGGATGGAATTTCCTCTTTTCTAAATTTACGGCCTTTTTACGCCTGAAATCCTAGGCCTTTCCGTGGAATGCCTTCGTCACGCGGTCGCGGCTCCAGCTTCGGAACCGCTCGATGTACGAAAACGCCGCTGGAACCACGACCAGGCTGAGCAGGGTCGAGGTGATCAGTCCGCCGATGATCGATATACCCATGCTCGTGCGCTGTTTGGATGCCTCATTCAGCCCGATGGCAATCGGGAGCATTCCGGCGATGAGTGCCAGGGTGGTCCTTCCTGGACCAGCTGCACCGCCCGGTCCACCAGCAGGATCGAGTTCTTGGTGGCGATTCCCAGGAGCATGATCGCTCCGATCATCGAGAACAGATCAAACGAAGACCGGGTGATGAACAGTGCGATGAACGCTCCGCTGGCAGCCAGTGGAAGCACGAGCATGATCGTGAACGGCGTGATCGGCGACTCGTACAGCGACGCCAGCACGAAGTAGATGAACACGATTCCCAGCAGGGCGGCCATCGCCATGCTGGAGGTCAGCTCCTGGAAGTTCTCGGCCTGTCCGACGAACACGAATTTCATTCCCTCGGGCAGCTTGAGGTCGCCCGTGGTCAGCAGGGTCGTGATGTCGGTCATGGCCGCGCCCATGCCGGCGCCTCCCGGCTTCAGGTCAGCTGAAATCGAGATGTAGCGCGCACGATCCTGGCGGCGGATGTCGGCGGGCCCGACCGTCTCGATCGGCTTCGCGACATCCGAGAGGCGCACGAGCGAGAAGTTGACGTTCGGAACATAGGTCTGCGCAAAACCCTCGCGCAGGTTCCGCTGGCCGTCCTTCAGTCGCACGCGGATGTCGTATTCGCGTCCTTCCTCGCGGAAGACGGCAGGGGTCGTTCCTTCGACCAGGGTGCGGAGCTCCATGCCCAGCGCGGTCGTGGAGATGCCGAGACGCTCCATCCGGGTCTTGTCCGGAACGACCTGGAATTCAGGCTTTCCAGGGCGATAGCTGATGTCCGGATCGAGCAGGGCAGGGTGGGTCTTGAGGCGCTCATGAAGCGCCTTCGCGTATTTCTCCACCTGGGCCAGGTCGTCCCCGACGATGTTCACGTTGAAGGGACGCTGCCCTGCCGCCACCATGTCGACATCCTTGACCGTTGGGTTCGCGTACACGAACGGCTTGAGCTGTTCACGGAGTCGTGCCTTCAGTGCCGAAGTGTTGATCCTGCGTTCCGAGGCCGGAACCATTCCCACGTAGAACGAGGCGACGTTCGACTCGCCTTCGCGGCTTCCGACGATCTGGACGGAGATGGCGACTTCGGGGTTCTTGCGGATGACCTCGTCGACCTGCTTGGAAACTTCCGCCATCTTGTTCAGGGGCGTTCCAGGCGGAAGGTCGAGGCCCACCATGAATTCGCCGAAATCCTGGGCTGGAAGGAAGGTCTTGGGCACGGCAACCATCAGGGCGATGCTGCCGAAGAAGATCGCGATCGACGCAATGATCGTCTTCAGCGGGTGCTTGAGCGTCCAGCGGATGACGTCCGTGTAGACCTCCTCGAGCCAGTCCTGGAATTTCGAGAAGGAGAGCACTGCCCGGCGCAGCGGATTCTTCGTCCTGGCGCTGCCGGCGCCGTGGTTCTCGTATTTCTCGCCGCGCTTGGCGAGGTAGGCCGAAAGCATGGGCGCGATCGTCAAAGCGTCAAAGAGGCTGATCAGCATCGCGAAGCAGACGGTGAGGCCGAACTCCTTGAAGAACTGCCCCACGACGCCCTTCAGGAAGGCGATCGGTCCGAAAACGGCAATGACCGTCAGGGTCGTTGCAATGACGGCGAGGCTGACCTCCTTGGTTCCATCAAGGGCCGCCTGCACCGGGCTGCGTCCCATCTCGAGGTGGCGGAAGATGTTTTCTCGCACCACGATCGCATCGTCGATGAGAAGTCCGACGGTCAGCGAAAGGGCAAGAAGCGTCATGACGTTCACCGAAAACCCTGCCGCCGCCATCAGGACGAAGGCTCCGATCAGCGAGTTCGGCAGGGCCAGTCCGGTGATCAGCGTGGAGCGGAAATTTCCCAGGAAGAAGAACACCACGATGATCGTGAGGATGATCCCGATGATGATCGATTCCTTCACGTCCGCGACGTTGGCGCGGATCGGCTTGCTGCCGTCATTGGCAAGGCTCAGGGCAGGATTTCCCTCGGTTCCCTTCAGCTCGGCATTGATCGAATCGAGGCGCTTCTTGACCTCGTCAACCACCCGGATGGTGTTTGCGCCGCTCTGGCGGAAGATCATCAGCGTCAGCGCGGACCGGCCGTTGACGAGCGTGACCGACTTTTCGTCCTCGAGCGTGTCGACGACCGAGCCGAGATCCTTGACCCGGACCGGAACGTCATTGCCGATGAAGTTGACGATCGTGCTTTCGATGTCCTTCACCGACTTGAATTCGCCGAGCGTGCGGAACACCGTCTGCTTGGCAGGCTCATCAACACGGCCTGCGGGCACGTTCATGCCACTGGCGGCGATGCGCTGCGCGACGAGCGTTGCAGGCACTTCGTAGGACTTGAGCTTGGCGCGATCGAGCTGGACCTGGATCTCGCGTTTGCGGCCACCCAGGACCTCGACCAGTCCGACCTGGTTGATCTGCTCGAACTTCGGTCGAATGATCTCATTGGCAAGGTCGTAGAGCTTCGCATCCGGAAGATCGGCCTTCAGAGCCAGGATCGCGATCGGCTGTTCCGCCGGATCGATGCGGCGGATGATCGAGTCTTTCGTTTCTGGAGGAAGCTTTCGCTTGGTGGCGGAAACGCGATCTCGGATCTGCTGCTCCGCATATTTGACGTCGGTTTCGAGGGTGAACTCCGCGATGACCGTGCTGAGTCCCTCGCGGTTGATCGAGCTCACGCGCTTGACGCCGCCCAGGGTGGAAAGTTCTTCCTCGACCGGCTTGCTGACGAGGGTCTCGATTTCCGAGGGTCCCGCGCCCGGATACGGAGTGTTCACCACCACCACCGGAAAGGTGATGTTCGGAAACATGTCCACCGGCAGCCGGTTCATCGAGAGCCAGCCCACGAGGATCATGAGCAGGACGATGCAGGAGATGAAGATGGGGCGTTTGACGGAGACGTCGGCGAGGCTCATGGGGTGGCTCCAAAGGTGTTGAGTTGGGCGACGAGGCGGATGACTTCAAACTGCGAGCGCAGGCGCGCGAGCTGCGCCGTCGAGTAG
>JBIIXZ010000048.1:0-14166 GCA_044347055.1 Bdellovibrionia bacterium
ACGAAGCCGATCGTTCCGAGCGTCACCTTCCACATCGGCGGAGTCGGAGTTGAGGCAATGTGGAACAGGTTCGATTGCCGCGCGTACTCCACCATCTTGCGATAGTCCTGCACGAGCACCACGTTGTAGATGGTGGCCAGCGTGCCGATCAGCACGGCAAGCGCGATTGAAAAGGTGATCCAGAGCCATCGCCTGCGAGTCATGTCCCCCAGCGACTCTCACAGATCCCGCGTGGCTTCAACCCGGGGCATTTGAGGCGCTCCAGCTGAGCCGGTAGCGGGCTTTTTGCTCGTCGAACTCCACCTCGTCCACCCGGGCAAGAATCGGCTTTTTGCCTCCCACCAGCAGCTCGATCGAGGACCCGGGCTCCAGCCGGATGCTGGGTTCCTGGGTCACGAGCAGGCCGGATCGGAGGCGCACGGCCTGAAGCTGGCCCGTGACTGCTCGTCCCGCCTGACGAGTGACTGCCAGCGCCTCCACCGAGCCGGCTTCGTCCTGCGAGGGCAGTTGGACCGGCTTGGGGTCGATCGGCTGCCATCCTGCAGGAGCATCCCGCAGGTCGAAGATCCACGAATACTCCGCCAGGAGCTTCGGCGTGAGCTCATCCGCGTGGAAGGGTCCAAAGCATTTTCCGTTTCTAGCGAGATAGATCATGACGATCCTCCTTGCATGGCCACCTGTCTTTCGCGGAGCTCGCAGCGGTCGGTCACGAGCACCTCGTGCGAACCCAGCTCATCCTCCCAGAGCTCCTCGGCGGTGCGACCGTCCTTCGAGTCCATGGCGGTAAAGGCGCTTCCCCAGTCCCAGGTCCTGGAGCGGCTCTTGGCTCGCACCTGCTCCTGGGCCTTTTTTGCCATCTCGGGATGCGCATTTTGCCAGACGAGGTCGCGCGAGGCGCCCTCGAGGATCTCGATTTCGACGAGACCGAGGTTCTCGATGACTTCATTGAGGCGAACTCCCATGCGGCGTGTTCGTCGCTGCAGGTCGGCTTCCAGCGAGCGTTCCGATTCAGCCTGAAGCGCCGGGATGCTCTTGGTGGAATGTGCAGCCATCCGGCGAACCGGTCCCATCGACTTCCTGAGCGCGCGGTAGGTGAGCCAGTCTTCACGGAGCTTGCGCAGATCCGACTCCGTCACGGAGGTCAGGGAGGGCCCCTCGCGGCGGATTCGCTTCGTGAGCTCCTCGCCAGCGGTGACCAGCTGGCGCGCCAGGCGCAACTGCTCCGAGCGGATCCGGCCCCTCAGGTCTTCAAAGCGCCTCGGCTCGGACTGGAGCAACGCCCGAAGAGACTCCTGCGAGAGATACTGGGGAGCCTGGATCAGCTGCCAGGCCACCATTTCCGGAATTCGCGTGTCCGGACGCTTTTTCAGAACCTGGCGAGTGAGTGGCAGCAGCGCGGAAGGCCGTGCGGTGAACTCCTCGAGCCACTGGTGCACGGGCTGCCAGCGACGCTTGAAACGGGCTACCGTGCCGAGTGCCGCCGGAAACTGGCAAAGCTCGTTCAGGGACATTGCCAGCACCATCGGAGCTTCTGGAGCAAAGGTGCGCGCGAGGAGTCCGCGCTCGAGCTGAAGGGCTGTGCCGATGGCCTCTCCCGGGCGTTCTCCTTCCAGGAGCGCCCACGACAGCTCTTCGAGGGCGGCGGGAGCGATGTTGGCGGACTTATCGACGAGCCTGAGCCAGCGCGCCGCTTCGAGTGGCTGTCCGATCGCATAGTTGGCCCGTGCTGCAAGGATCCTCGCCGCGTTTCGATGGCGCTCCAGTGCCTCAGGCCAGCGCTCCATTGAGAGCAGATCGGCAAGGATTCGCAGGGCCTCCACGGACTTCCGATCGCGGACAAGAAGAAATGCGCGCGCCAGCCGGGACTCGACCGAGAATGCGAGCCGTGACTCCAGGATGGTTGCAGCCGCTTCGCTGCCCCGGATTTCACTTCGGAGCGCCAGGTTGAACTGACGAAAAAGATATTCGGCGCCTTCTTGGACGCTCCTCTCTGAAATGCCCGGAATCGCGCGGAGAAAGTCCTGCTTTTCCATCTGCGAAAGGGCAGGCTCCGAACGCTCGAGTCGGTTGATGCAGGTGAGCGCCTTGAGACGGAGATCCGGAGGCGTGTCCTCGGACAGGAGCAGTGCGCGATATCCGGTGCGTGCGGGGCGGACGAGGCCCGACTGGTGCAGCGCATGCGAGATTCGAAACTCGGCCGACTTTCGATCCTCTGGTGTCAAGGCTCGAACTCGATCCTGGAGTCCGATGGCGAGGTCGATGGTTGGAAATTTTCCGGGAATTCCCGAAGCGCAGTCCTCCGCTCGGGCGTCGAGGGCGCACGCGCAGGCCAGAGCGGCGACGAGGCCGATCCTGAACACGGCGATCATCGCGAGCCTCCCCACATCCAGCTGAAGCCGAACGTGATGGCATTCGAGAAGTTGTTCCTCATGCCGACGTTCTGGCCGATCTTGGCAGTGATCTCGCGCTCGATGATGTCTTCGCGATAAGCCACGAGTCGATAATCGACGCGGAAGGTGAGCGAGTTCGTCAGAAAGATGTTCTGGCCGATCGAAAGCACCGGGCCGGGATAAGTGCCGTTCTCCGTGCGTGTGACGGCAACACCGGCTCCGGCATGCATGTCGTAGTACAGGATCTTCCGGCCGACGAGGCTCAGCTTTCCATAAAGGAGGCTCGCTCGGGCCTCCAGTCCTGCCGTGGCAAACGGACGATTGGTGTTGGCCTTCTTGCCACCTTCCTCCAGCGTGGCGAGAGCCGCCGAACCGGAGGTGAAGTTCTTCCAGCTGAAGGCGTGAAGCGAAAAGGTTTCATCGAGGTGGTAGCCGATGGATCCGCCCAGTGTTCGGACGTTCAGGAACGGATCGCTCGTGACGAATCCTCCCAGGAGCGTTCCTTCAACCCGACCCTCCTTCGTGTAGAGCCGGTTCTGGACGACTCCCATTTCCTTCTCGTTTCCTTGCGCCCAATAGCGCTGCTTGATCTTCTCGAGCTCGGCAGAATCCGGGGCTGCGTCCGTCGCGGAGGATGCGTCCCCGGTCGGAGCGGCCTGCTCTTCGGCGAATGCCAGCGTGGCCATCAGCGAGGAGGCAGCAGCAAGAAGGAGGGCGATGAGCGTGGTTCTTTTCATGTTTATTTTCCCAACGATTTGAAGATGAACGGATAGGTCACCGCGACTTCGATGCCACCCTTCGGGTTCGGAAACTTCCAGCCGGCGAGGCGGCCCAGGACGCAGTCGTCCAGTCGCTGGTCCGGCACGGTCGAGCTGCGAACTCCGGTGCTGCGAACAGAGCCCTGGTTTCCGATCGTGAAGTGCACAACCAGCTTTCCTTCGACGTCCGGCGAGCGGATCATCGCGGTTTCGTAGCAGTAGCGGATTTCCTTCATGTGCTTGTGGATGATCTGTCCGACTTCGTCCTTGGTCAGGCCCTCTTCGACAGTGGCGGCGAGCGAGTCGAGATCCACCCAGTTTTTTCCAGGGGCTCCGGAACCGCCCGTGGCTGCTCCGAGCGATCCGGAGTAGCCATTCCTGCCGATGGCCGACAGACCGAGGGCGTTGCCCTGCGCCATGTTTCCGAAGCTGGCGGTGTAACGGTCCGTCCAGCGCCCCGAGAGCGTGCTGGTGGGAGACTTGGACAGCCATCGTGATCCCGAACCCTGGACGAGTGCGCGAAGCCGTGACGTTACGGCAGAGCCTCCGGAAGATTTCGGTTTCGACGCGGATTGAGCCAGCTTCGACAGATCGACGACCTGGACGGGCGCTCGTGCGACGACTTCGCGGCGCGAGGATTGGACGAGAGGAATGGCAAGCAGCATCGCGGCGAGTGCTCCGACGGACTGAAGAATGGAACGGCGGAATTTCGTGTTCTGCTCCGAAGTGCCGAGGGCCCCTTCGGCTGCCACCGAACGGAACCTCTCGGCGCGTTCGCGGTGGATGGCGATCTTAGAGCGCGAACCGAGCGGAAACTCGGCGAGGATGCCGTCGTCGTCGTCCGCCTTTGGCTGGACGAGCTGGTCGACCCGCGTCGAGCTGATGGTGTCGGTCAGGCGAAGCAGGTTTCCGGAGTCACGAAGTTCCAGTACCCAGCGCAGCGGTTGACCGACGCCGAAAGGACTCGCGGGATCCCAGAGCTCGCTCAGTGCTCCGCCGGGAGTATGAATCCGAATGACCAGCATCTCGGGCACGGTGGTGGCCATGGTCAGCTCCCGTCGTGCTGGAGGGCACGCTCCCGAAGGGTCTCTTCGATCTCGGACTGAAAGCTGAGCCGGCGATGGTAGAGGTGCGACCGGCGCTTGCGGCGCTCCTTTTCGGACAAGGCCTGGAGCGAGTCGTAGGGTTTGCGGTTCACGCCCTCGACGAGCGCATCCTCGAAGTCGATGACCTTTTCGCGCGAGCCGCAGAGAGCGGACGACGTCAGAGAGCTGCTCAGGATCAGGACGGCGAGGGTGATTCGTAAAAACATGGTCACTCCTTAATTGTTAATTAAATATAACAGTGGGAATAAAAGCAAACAAAAAGAGTCAGGTACTGACCATAGGGAGAGGCTGCATAATAACTTGATGATTTCTTTGACTAATTCTATCCAGAGTCATGGCTACCTGGATCCTGATCGCCGTCACTGCAGCCGGTTACTTTGTCGATATCTACGATCTGCTGCTCTTTTCGATCGTCCGAGTGAGGAGCCTGCGCGAGCTCGGCATCGCCGAGTCCGAGCTTCTGTCCACCGGAGTGCTGCTGATCAACCTGCAGATGGCCGGACTGCTCGTCGGCGGGATTTTCTGGGGAATCCTCGGTGATCGGCGCGGTCGATTGACCGTGCTCTTCGGGTCGATCGTCCTGTACTCGCTCGCCAATCTGCTGAATGCCGGCATTCTGCGTCTTCCTGCGGACTGGATGCTCCCGGCGTACGGCGTGCTCCGATTCGTTGCCGGAGTGGGCCTTGCCGGCGAGCTCGGTGCCGCGGTCACCCTGGTTTCGGAAGCGTGCTCGCGCGAACGCCGAGGACTCGCCACGGCGTTCGTGGCGTCGACCGGAATTGCTGGAGCCGTCTTCGCCGGCTGGATTGCCGATCGGTATCACTGGACCGAAGCCTATTTCATCGGTGGAGTGATGGGATTTCTTCTGCTTTTCATGCGGGTGCAGATGGCGGAGTCGCATCTGTTTCGCTCGCTCGAGGAACGCAAGGAAGTAGGACGGGGAGAGTTCCTCACCCTTATCGCAAATCCGAGGCTTCGCTGGCGCTATCTCGGCGCGATCGCGCAAGGCATGCCGATCTGGTTCGTGGTTGGAGTTCTACTCACGTTCTCGCCGGAGATTGGTCGCGAGCTTCGCCTCACGGGCGATTTGCAGGCAGGGCGTGCCATCATGTTCTGCTATGGCGGAGCGGTTGCGGGAGATTTCCTGGCCGGACTGTGGAGCCAGGTCCTGCGTCGACGGCGCGCTGCCATCGCCACGTTCCTCTTGCTCACAGGCGTGGGCATGGCGATCTTCGTCAGTTTTCATGGGCGCAGCTTCGAGGAGTTCTGCTGGCTCGCCGCCTACATGGGGTTTGCTTCCGGGTATTGGGCGGTTCTCTTGAGCTCCACCGCTGAGCAGTTCGGGACGAATATCCGCAGCACCGTCACCTCGACCGTTCCGAATTTCATCCGAGGCATGGTGATTCCGATGTCCTGGACGTTCCTCGCCCTTGGTCGCGCGACCAGCTTGCTGACCGCAGCGGTGGTCGTTTCGGCGGCGACGCTGGTTCTTGCCGGCTACTGCGTCTACCGCAGTCGCGAGACGTTTGGTGCGGATCTGGATTTCGTCGAGTAGGTACTCCTGCCTGCTGAAGCACGCGCGTTGCAGCCAGTGTGCGTGATGCCGAACTCCAGGAAGAAAACGCTCCACATCGACCAGCAGACGCCCGAAGATCTGGAGGATGCTGAGCATTCGACCGTGACGCCTTCACGATTCTCGAGAAATCAGCCGACGTCGGAAGACGAGTACTTCGAGCAGGAGTTTCGACGAAAACGAGTCGGGCCCGAGCTCCCTCGAATCGGGCCGTCGGCTCAAGCGCCAAGTTCCAGGCCTACTTCACGACTGGGTCGCTGGATCGAGAGAATCACGGGCCGCATGAGCAAGAAGATGTGGCGACCGTAGCCGCTCATTTTGCTGCGGTCACCGTCGGAGCGGCAGTCTTCCATTGATCCGCGGCCGCATGCTTCGCGCCCGAGTTCCACAGAATCCACCCCAGTCCCAGTGCTTGTTCAGTCTCCGGAAGCGAGGCGGCCTGCTCGAAGAAACGACGCCTGCCGGCGCGGTCGAGCTTCATGGTCGTGGCAAGCTGCGGGTTGCCGGACACGAACTCCTCGCCGCGCTTCAGCGCATCCGAAAGCTCCGCCACTTTCTGTTCCACCACGCGTTGCAGCTCTTCGGCCCGTTTCTGGATGGAAGGTCGTGCGACGGCTGCAAGTTCACCGAGAGCGGCCAGGTCATCACTGAAGTCCTGCATCGCCTGGGAGTGCTCGCGCAGAGCGGAAACCTGGACCTCGAAGACTGGAATGGCGAGCGCCGCCTGCACGGCATTTTCGAACTCTCGGATCACGTCCATGCGATGAACCAGATGTGCTTCGCTCCTCTGGGTCGAGCTGAGGGGCGCCTGCGTCCGAATCTGTTCGCGACTCCTGCGAAGGGCTCGTGGAGACTCCGAAATGACTTGCGGCAGTACTTCCCACTGGAGGAGCGGCAGGAGCTCATTCCACCCCTGCGACACGAGCCGGATCAGCAGATTTCGATCTCGGTACCCGAGCTTTTCCTGCCGAGACAGCAACGGAATTGCCGAAAGCAGGCGTTCGGTGCCAGAGCTTCGAGAAACTCGTCGAAGCTCGGCGATGTCGTCACGCCCCTTCGGTTCCTTGCGTGATTCCAGCCACTGCGAAAACTGAAGGCAAAGCGTGTTCTTTCGATCGCACTGGGGCGAAATCCCGGAGAGAGCCTTCCAGTCCTCGGCAGCGTAGGCGAGCAAGAGCATCGTGGGCGCCCTCGATCCAGGGTTCGATGCGGACTGGAGCGAGGCCAGCGCCTCGGCGGTTCTTCCTGCCGTGTCGAGCTCCTTTGCGCGATCGACCAGGGCGGCATCGCGCACACCCTGGGGAACGTCGGGGCGTGCGAGCAGCCGGTCCCGAGCCTGGAGTCTTGAAGCAGGATTGGAGAAATCCGCAAGAACGAGCACGTCGCGCTGAAGAAGCGCCTCATCGAGTGCCTTGGCGGCTCCGGCGTTCTTCCGGAGTTCAAGCGCCTGCGCGAGTGCATCCATCCGTGCATCGATGGTCTTCACGTCCTTCGTCAGAAGCTCGGAGTCGAGGAGCAGGGCGACGGCAGAAGCGGCATCCGAAGTGGAAGGAAACCGAAGAGCGAGGCCCTGAAGCGCCACCAATGCCTGTGTGCGATTTCCGAGGACGTACAGGATTCGGGCCCGCTCAAATTCGAGGCTCGATTCCGACACTTTCGATCGTGAGAGGTGCAGCTCGATCCATCCGAGGAGTTCCACCAGCTTCGGATCGTCGCGGAACGAATCGGCTGCCAGAAGCTGGATCTCCTTCGGCAGGATCCTCTGCTTTTCGAGGACTTCGATCATGGACTGAATGGAGCTCAGGCTCGAGGCCACGACCGCGTCGTTCCTCCATTCGCCTGAGGCCACGATGTCGCGATAGAGCGGAATGGCCTGCTCGAAGCGCCGGAGTGACCGATAGGCCTCCGCCAAATTCAAGCGTGCCTGGAAGAAACGTGCATCGCTCTTCGGGGTGATCTCGAGAAAACGCTGATAGGCAAGCCCGAGCCTTTCGATCCACGGCTGTGCCTGCTCCGCTCTGGCATTCGGATTTTTGGCAAGGAGGGCGTGGATCTCTCCTGCTGACTTCGAAAAGAGCTTCCGGTGCGGCTCGAGGAGCGGTGCGTTCTCCGGCAGTCGTGCGACCTCGGCGATCGGAGCGTACAGCGTGGCATGATCTCGCCGGATGGCCGCATGCTCGCGAACGAGGTGATCGATCTCGAGCCGGGTTTCCAGCGACTCGATCTCCCTCCAGGAGAGCGTCGACCAGTCGAGGAGCATCCTGGCCTGGTCCTGGGCACGCAGCAGCTTGGCAAAGCGGAGCGACATCGCTGGAAGTCGAGCTCCGGGCTGAAGCGATCTGAAAATGGCGAGGATCTCGTGGGCTCGTGGTGGCGTGGACGCCTTTTCGACCCGATCTGCTTCGAAGGTCGCCACGTCGAGCAGGGTATTTTCGAGAAGCGCCTCATCGCTGGAGGAGGCGGTGTGCCGTTCGATCCTGGAGCGCAGTGCCGCGACATTTCGGCGGCAGTACTCGACAGCGGCTTCGGTGTCGCCGCGGTTGAACGAGGCCCATGCCATCTGGTGCAGGGCAAAGGGATGGAAGGGGGATTCGGGCTTTCGCGCCAGCGGTTCGAGCACCTGGAGTGCGCCGGAGTGGTCGCCGCGATCCGAGCAGTATCCCGCGATGGACATTCGTGCGGAGTCCGCCTCCGGTGCTTCAGCATGATGAGCGACAAGCCTGCGGTAATCTTGCTCCGCGAGCGCGTCCTGGCGCAGGTCGGCATGCGCCCGCGCGCGCCACGAGAGGACCTGGGCGATCTGATCGGATCGCGGAAATTTCCTGAGCACCTCATCGAAGGTCGACACCGCTTCGCGAAGTGATTTCTGGTACGACGACTCATCGCGCGAATGAAGGCCGATCCTGAATTCGAGCTGTGCGCGCTGCTGCCGGAGTTCGCCCAGCTTGGTGAGGAGCTTTTCCTCGCGATCGGTGCCACGATGACGCGCCAGGAGCGCTTCGATTCTCGCGATTGCCCGCTTCTGCGACTCCAGCGCGGCACGATCCACGATGCGGTCGATGCGCTCGCGCTCCTGGCTCGAGAGCTTCTTGAGCTGCATCTCGTCCATTCCGGCAATTGGCGTGGCGTCTTCAGCCATCGCCGCAGAAGCGGCAGTCATCGAGACAAGAGCCAGAAGCGAGACGAAAAGAACACGGTTCATGGCTGCACCACGGCCAGCTTGAGATCGGCAAAGCCCTGCTGGGCTGCAGCCCTCATGACGATCTCGAGAGTCTCGAACGGCACGCGCGCATCGGCGACGAGCAGGAGCTTGCCCTTCGAGTCTTCGCCCAGCTCGGTACGCTTTTCTCCGAGAGCCTTTCCGAGCGGCTCAATCCGAGTTGTGCCTTCAAGCTCGAAGTTCTTGAGCGGAAGCACGGGCCTTCCTTCGAGCTGCACCAGGTTTTCGGACACCTCGAGCGAAATGCGCTGCTCGGCGGAGTCGGTGCGGTTTGCGAGCGGAAGCTCGAGTCCTCGGCTCGGTTGCACTTCGAGTGCCCCGACGGAGTAGGACTTCAGCAGGAAGACCAGCAGGATCGTGAAGATGTCCGCCATCGAGGTGATCTGGAGGCTCATCTCGGTGGATGCCGGCTTGCGCTTTTTCTTCAGGAATCGTTTCATTTTGAGCCTCCGCCCAGTCCCAGGGCCACTGCCGGAAACACCTGCCGCGCCTCATCCATTCCCCGGATCACCTCTCGGTACTCGACGCGCGAAGCGGCCGTGAGGACGATACCGTCGAGGCCCGGATAACGAGCCTTCATCGATTCGAGCTCCTGCCGGAGCGCCGTGCGAGCAATCTGGCGCTTTTCTGAACGCGAGCCGCTGACCTCGAGGTCGACCTTGTCGGAATCGCGAAGCGTCACGGAAAGGCTGAGCGCCTGGGGTTGGGTTTCGGATCCGCTCGAGTTCGTTTGTCCCTGCGGAGCTGCCACTGCCGTATCGAGGGTTCCGTAGGACACGAACGATGACGAGAGCAGCAGGAAGGCGATGATCACGGTCAGGCAATCAATGATGCTGGCCAGGTTCAGCTCGAAATCCTGGCCGCCGTCCGCGGAGTTGGGCGAGATCATGCGGACTCCTGGATGTCAGCCTGCACGCGATAGTAGCGCTGCTTGAGCAGGTCGAGGATGCGAACGGCAGCCTGTTCGACATCCGCCGTCACGCGGTTGCTCTGGCTCATCAGGAAGCTGAAGGCCACCATGCACGGAATGGCGACTCCAAGTCCCATCATCGTGGCGTTCATGGCAGTGGAAATGCCGGCGGCCAGGAGTGCCGACTTCTGTTGCGGGTCCGCCTGTCCGACGGCCTCGAACGAGCTGATCAGGCCGGCGATCGTGCCGAACAAACCCAGGAGGGTGGCCACGTTGGCGATGGTGGACAGGAAGGCGGTTCGACGCTGGATGGACTGCTGGGCTTCATGAATGCTGATTTCGAGCGCATTTTCGATCAATGCTTCCGGCTGTTGTGCTCGAAGCAGTGCCTGCCGGACGACGATCGCCACGGGCTTCTGGCCCTGTTTTTCGCAGTGGACGAGCGCGTCCTGGACCTTGCCGGCCACGACATGCTGGCCGATGACATCGAAGAACTGCTGCGCGTCCTTCATCGGGTAGGTCCGGTACAGCGTCTGGTACCGTTCGATCACGATCGCAATGGCAAAGGCAGCTGCAACCAGGATCGGGGCAACGTGCATCCAGTGGTCTCTCAAAAAGCTGATCAGGTTCATGGTCGGTCTTCCTTTCAGAGGTTCTTGGGTTGGTAGTCGATGACGATCCGGTCCGTGGACGAGAGCTGCAGCACCAGATCGAGATCGATGATCCGGAGCGTGGTGCCTTCAATGGCGAACCGGTCGGTCGTGAGCTGGATGCGGGTGCCATCCTGGCGCTCGATCCACAGCAGCAGGTCTTCGAGCGAGCTGGGCTCGCGGTCGAGGGTGAAGGTGGCTTTCTTGGAGACGATCACGCGGCCGATGGTTTCGAGGATCGGAGTATAGTCCGATTCGGCAATGTTGAGTGCCAGCGAGCCGTTGCCGACCTGGTCGACGAGATCCAGGTAACGATCTCCGCGATCCACTGCCCAGTTCTTCAGCGTGCCCACGGTGGCGTCTTCCTGCTCGCGGCCGGCCTGGAGCTGCTGGATGGCTTCGGCGTCGGTGGGAATGATCGACGCCACGAAGTAATTCGGATTGCCGTCTTCCGCTGCGCCGTCGAGCGAACGAAAGAATTGGTCGAGGCTGGATTTGGCGGTGCTCACCGGCAGCAGAGGAGCGTTTTCAGCCGGACAGTAGGAGACGCGGTAGCGGAACCCGTCGACGACCTTCTCCGGACAGCGCGTGGCTGCCGTCGGGCACTGCGTGGATACTCGCGAATCGCCTGGATTCAGCTCGGCAAGCCGTGCCTGGTCGCACTGATAGTAGGTCTGCGGAGTCACGCCTGAGGCGACACTTGAAAGATCCATCGTCTGGTCCTCTTCGTCGCTCATGAAGATGATTCCGCGGAGTGAGCCGGGCCGGAAGAACCGGGTTTCGGTCGTCTCGTTGTCCGAAAGAAGCTGGAGCACCGAACCGATGCCGCGTTCGGATCCCTGGCCCGAGCTTCCGACGCTGGCATTGACGAGGAATTTTTCGACCAGCGAGTCGACCCACGCGTCGTCACCCGTGATGCCGACAGGCGGCTGGGTTTCGATGATGGCGGAGCCGCTGTGAATGACGTCATTCTGCGTGGTGTTCACGCATGAGGTGACGCTCGACTCGCCGGCAGTGGCATCCGGATTCACGCAGGGCTGGAGCCCCGCGGCAGTGGCCTGCGCAGAATCCATCTGATCACGAAGAGAACAGAGCGAGGCGCCTCGAAGGAAGTACGGCAGGAATTCCGCGCAGAGGGTGGTCATCGGTCCATCGTGAATTCCCGGAAGAAGGCGCGCCCACGATGAGCCCCATTTCGGAAAGAGTTCGCCGTAGCGGACTCCGTTCGTGAAGCGCTGGGTGTCGGCATTCCACAGCGTGGGGTTCGACTGCGGATTCGTGAATCCGGTGCTGCGCGAAGCAATATAGGCGGACCGATAATTCACGGATCCTGGAATGGTCGTTTCCAGGTAGCCTTGGAACGAGGGATGGGCGAGGTAGGTGTCCGTGGTGATCACGGCGAGGCGGATGTCCCAGTTGGGCTTGAGGTACTCGCGCGCAAAGGCGGCAAAGCCATCGCGCAGCTTCTTCTGGTTCACGTCCATGCTGGCGGAGTTGTCGACGACCCAGAGCAGGTCGATCGACGTGTTCACTTCCTTGCTGCTCGAAAAGACCTGTACCTTCTGCTGGTAGCGGAAGCTTCCTGGAAGCTGTCCCGTGCAGGCGGACAGTGAAAGGGCCAGGAGTGCGGTCATGGCGCGATTCATTTCGAGCCTCCCGTCCTGGTGCGTTCGTCCTGGATCGCGGCCCAGGCGGTGATGGGCGCAGGGGCGGAGTCGCGATCGAGACGAGCCAGTTCGCGACGAACTTCAGCCGAAAGCTGGGCAGTGACATCGGCATCTTCGTTTTCAGCCGAGTCCTCGGCCGACTCGCCAAAGAGACTTCCTTCGAATTCATCCACGATGACCGTGCATGCGGCGCACTCGGCGGCAGCGCTTGAGCAGTAGCTGACTTCGATGCGGCTATCGGGACGGATTCGGCCCGAACCTCCTCGAATACGTATGCGATCCTCGGAACCGGACTCGCGGTCAAACGCCACCGGCTTTCCCTGGGCGCGAACGCAAAGACGAGACGGGCTCCATTTTGGAAACACTTTCGCCAGCGAGGCCAGGCCGAGGATCTGATCGCGTTCGCCGAAGTTGGCCCTCTGGGCGGGCTTGAGCTCCTCGGAGATCCTGAATTCCGCTTTCCAGTGCAGGGGCTTCCGCTCGGCGGCATCGGAGGCCTGAGTGCCAGAGGTGGTCGCAGTGGTCCGGGTGGTGGCCGTGGTCGTGGAGGGCGATGTCATCGCGTTCGAAGTCAGCGGCTGAGACGCAATCGACTGGGAGGGGGCCGTGACGCCACCGGCAACCGAGAGGCCTTCTGATGTTGATTTCTCGAGAGGCGCCTTCAAGGCCGGACGTTCTGGGTTCGGAGCGGGCGCAGTGCGGGATGCGGACTGAAAGAAAAGGAAGGTGCCCACCACGGCGGCTGTCGCCAGGGGGAGGGCGGCCAGTCTGCGGATTCTCTGGGGGGAGGTGGGGAACTTCATGGCGAGCACCTTTCTTATTGTTAAGACTCCTACACAAAGTGTAGATAATCAAACAAAATAAGTCAGGTATTCGCTGTCAGATATTCTGAAGCAGTTTCAGGGCCTTGGCCGACATGAGGCGAGGGGCTAGCGCTGAAGCCAGGCCAGAATCGGGGCCTTGGTCTGAGTCAGGCCCTTATAAGTGAGGCTTTCGGGCGTCATCGACTCGATGGCACTTTGAAGAGCGGCGTTTCTCGTCGGACTGGCCTGGATCTCACGGCCATCCAGAAAATAGGT
Source organism: Bdellovibrionia bacterium (assembly GCA_044347055.1). Taxonomy (GTDB): domain Bacteria; phylum Bdellovibrionota; class UBA1018; order UBA1018; family UBA1018; genus CAIOHW01. The sequence goes on from JBIIXZ010000048.1 coordinate 13,354, forward strand.
TCGGATCGTAAAGACGAACGCGTCGTGCTCCGGAAACCCCCAGAGCACTTGCCGCTCCACCCTCAAAAAGAGCGGAGCAGGCGATTCCGGAAGGACCTCCGGAAAACGCAGCTTCGGACGAGCACTCTCGCTCGGATCAAAGCTGCGGCCCGCCCAGACCGCAGGCTCGATTCCATGCGGTGTTTCGGGATGATGATTCAGCCGGGTGTCGGTGGCGATGCCCCAGGCAAAGCGCACATAGGGGCCCTTGCTGATCATCGCGTCGATGAGCTGCTTTGATGTGGCGTTGATCTTTTCAATTCCGGCAACTGGCCGGTGGATGGCGATGAAGTCTCGCCCGATCTTCTCTTCAGCTCCCCAGTGGTTTGCGCTGAACAGGCTGATGGCTGCGAGGAAGTTCGACTCCGGGGTCTTTTGGACAATCGCCACGTCCTCCTGCACCAGCGAGCACCAGGCGTCGAACTCCGAGCTGAAGCCCTCGACCCGAGGCCGAAAACCAGGCCTAAATCGCTCCGGCCACTCCTGCTTCAGGCGGCCTTCCATCCAGTCACAGACCGCGCGTTCGAGCGCAGGATTCAGTTCGTGCGAGCGGACATACTTCGAGAGTCGTTCGGCACGCCCCTCGTGTTTGTTCGCGAGGTAGGCATCTGCATGCTCGTCAAACTGAAAGACGCACTGGTCGAGCCGTCCCGCACCGAGATCCGAGCCGAACGGGCGAAGTCCGGGAGCCACCTCATAAAGGCCTTTTTCTAGCGGAAAGTACATGGATTCAGGCCTAGCAAAGCCTCCGACCATCGACAATGTCGATCCAGG
>JBIIXZ010000050.1:0-14085 GCA_044347055.1 Bdellovibrionia bacterium
ACTCCCTGGTCAATGATTTTCGAAGGCTCAAGCTCCAGATCAATGATGTTCGATCACACATTGACAGCCGCATCGAAGGTTATGTGCGGGAGATCAACCAGGTCTCGACCGAGGTTCGCGATCTGAACGTGAAGATCCGGCAGGTGGAGATTGCAGGCGGATCTCCCAACGACCTGCTCGATCAGCGTGACGTAGCCCTCAGGAAGCTCGGAGCGCTGGTCGACGTCACGAGTTACAAGGACAAGGACGGCTCGCTGATGGTGGACCTGCGCGGCCTTGGCCCGTTGATCACCAATGGCGATGCAGAGCAGTTCACGGTGGCAAGGACTCCCGCCAATGGAAGCGGCAAGCCGCATAATTCGCTCGATGTCTATGCGGGCCACGCCTCCGGCGTCCCGGTCACGGAGCGCCTCACGACCGGAAAGCTGGGTGCCCTGATCAAGACCCGGGATGAGACGCTTTCGGCGATGGCCAACAAGATGGACATCATCGCCTTCGAGATTTCGCGTTCAGTGAACGAAATCCATCGCATGGGCTTTACCCGAGACGGCGTCACCGGCGTCGACTTCTTCAAGCCCCTGGAGCAGGTGGATGGCGCATCGGAGAACTTCATGCTCTCGGATGCCTTGAGGATGAGTTCTCATAATATTGCTGCTGCAGGACAGCCCGACTCGCCGGGCGACAACCGGGTTGCACTTGCGATCTCTGGGTTGCAGGGAATGAGGCTCCTCGACGGAGGCAAGGCGACGGCCGATGATTTTTACAACAGCATCGTTGCCGAGGTCGGAGTTACGGCAAATCAAAACAAGGCCACTCTGAATCAGAACCGCGACATCATGACGCAGCTCTCGAAAATGCGAGAGCAGATCAGCGGAGTCTCGATCGACGAAGAGACGACCCAGCTGATGCAGTTCCAGCATGCGTTCGATGCATCGGCTCGAGTGGTGCGGGTGGCGGACGAGCTGATGAGAACCGTCCTGGATCTCAAGAGATAGGGGGCTTGAACCGTGAGAGTGACTGAGAACATGAATTTTGAGTCCTCTCGGAAGACCGTGGGGTCCTCACGCGCCCGGATGAACAAGCTCCAGGAGCAGGCAGCAAGCACGAAGCGCCTGGCCGCTCCTTCGGATGACCCTGTCTCGGCTGGAAAGGTTCTCGGAATAAGGACGGAAAAGGTGAACAACGATCAGTTCTTGATGAATGCGAAGCTTGCGGAAACCTTCCTGAGCAATTCAGAGCAGGCTCTGGGAGAAATTTCGGATCTTGTGGTTCGTGCGAAGGAAATCGCCCTCGGGCAAGCAAGCGGAGCCAGCGCCAATCCCCAGACCCGACTTGCCGTCGCCGAGGAGGTGGCCCAGCTGTACAACCAGGCCGTCGGCGCTGCCAACCGACGGATCGGAGACCGATACCTCTTTGGTGGGTTCAAGACGATCCAGGCCCCGTTTGATCAGGACGGCCAGTATCGAGGCGATACGGGCCAGATGATGATCGAGATCTCCAAGGATGTGTTCCTGGGAATGAACGTCGCGGGATCGGATATTTTCAACACTCGTCCGGATATCGTGAAGACGATGAAGCCGGGCATCGGCGCGGAGGAGCAGGGCGCCAGCCGCAGCCCCGCTGAGTACGAAATGCCCGCCGCGCAGAACATCAATCTGTTCCAGGAACTCCAGAATCTCCGAACAGCCCTCCTTTCGGGCGACGATGGAGCCATTCGGGACACCCTGGAGAATTTCGACCAGCTTCATGCCAAGGTGACGGCGGGGCGTGCCATGCTGGGATCGCGACTGCAGGGGGTCTGGAGTGCAACCCAGTCAGTTGAGAGGCAGAACGTCACGAATGCCTCCCTCGGGTCGGCACTCGAGGATGCGGACATGGCCCAGGTCATGTCCGAGCTGGCGCGAGAGGAAACCATTTTTCGGGGGGCGTTGGCCAGTTCGCAAAAGCTGATCCAGCCGACACTACTTGATTTTCTGAAATAACGAGCGGTTGCCACCTAGGGGGCGCTTGGTCTATACCGACCGGTGGTGATGGAGTACCGCCCATACCGGCCGCGCTCGTGGGCCGATTCCGTGAGCATGAGGTAACAAGAAGTTATGCTAGTTTTGACCCGCAAGCTGGGCGAGAGCATTGCCATTGACGATCACATCAAGATCGTCGTGGTGCAGATCAAGGGCAAGCAGGTGCGCCTGGGAATCCAAGCGCCCAAAGAGACCAAAATCCATCGCGAAGAGGTCTACTCGGCCATTCGTGACCAGAACCAGGAAGCCGTCAAGAGTCCTGCCGCAGTGGCCCAGGTGTCCAAAGCCCTGAAAGGATAGTTGGCAGCGGTTCGTTTTTCAGGTTTGATGAAGGCTGGAACTCAGTCCCCGGCCGGTTGAGGCGCAGGGACGGTTGAGCCTACCGATTGGGATCAGGAGAGAGAAATAGTCATGATCATTGAAACAGGACGTTTTGGTCACCTGACTGTTGGTAACGATGAGACCATCGTCATTCCTCAAGGAATTCTCGGCTTCCCGGAATACACCAAGTTCTGCCTGATTGATCCGGCTGATGACACTCTGATTCTCTGGCTTCAATCGTTGGAAAATCCGCAAGTGGTTTTCCCGGTGCTGGAGCCCAAGGTCTTTCGCGTCGATTATACGGCCAAGCTCTCGGCGCTGGAACTGCGTGAGCTGAAGCTCGACAACGTGAATCAATCCGCTGTTCTGAGCATTCTGACGATTCCCGAGGACATCACCCAGATGACCGCAAACTTGAAGGCGCCGCTGGTGGTGAACCTGAAGGAGCAGGTCGCCAAGCAGGCGGTCCTTCAGGAAAACGAGTACAGCGTGAAACACCTGATGTTCAAGGAACTCAAGACTCACCTGCTCACCATTCGCGCGCAAGAGCGTGCAGCAGACCTGGCGGAAGAGACCCTTCCGAGCGTGGTGGCGATCCGGAATATTCCTCCATCGCTCACCGTCAAGCCGCTGATGGCTTGAAAGCGCCCGTGGGCTCAGCCCCTTCGCGGGGTCTCTCGAGACATCTCCAAATAGGATCGCGCCTCTCGGTGCGCCGAATCCAGCTGTAGCACGGACTCCCATTCCAGTTCGGCATCGAGCTGATTTCCTTGGCTGTAATGGAGCAGGCCAAGCTGAATCCGTGCGGGAATATACGCAGGATTCTCATTTCTGAGCTGTTCCAGCTCCTGCATCGCACGACTGACGTATCCCTTGCGAGAGTAAGCCTTTGCTCGGCGTATGCGAATCTCGAGGCTCGTCGGATCCAATGTCGCGGCCTTGGAGTACTCTTCGATTGCCTCATCGTAGCGCCGATATCGGAAATACAGATCGGCCAGCTCGAGATGCTTGACCGCAAACTTCCGATCGACGGCAAGCTCGGAGGCCGACTGTCGGTGTGCCACTGACTGGTTCGCCTGCTCGAAGATGTTCTTCGCATCGTCATACCGGCCAATGTCATTCAGAAGGACAGAGAGGCAGATTGCAGCGTCAGTGTGCCGTGGGTCGAGTTCAAGAGCCTTCCGAAGAGAGGCGATAGTCGAGGGAAGCTTTCCCTGAAAATACTGGCTCACTCCATGAAGGTAGTGAGCGTCCGCACTATCCGGCTCATTGCGCACCTTCTGGAGACTCGCGACCTCGGCCTCCGCCCAGCGCTTCTGTGAAATGAGAGCCTGAATCTGTTGATCATGCAGGGCAGACGCTTGAATCATGGGGCGCTCATTTCGTTGAGGGATTTCATCGCCTCTTGTGCCGTCGGAGTCTGCGGATAAATGGCAAGCAGCCCTTCCAGCCGGGCGCGCGCAGCTTTCAGCTGTCCGCGCTTTCTATAGAAATCGGCGATGTAAAATTCCTTTCGGGCCAATCGGTCCTCCGTCGAGAGGAGGTCCTGTTCGGCCTCACCCCTCAAGGGATCGACCGGATACCTTTTGAGGAACTCGCGGTATGTCTCGGCTGCCCGGTTTGCAGAGCCCAGGTCGCGCGCCACCTGCTCTGGAGTGTCCTTGTAGTAGCTTTTCGCGGCCCGAAAGAGCGCGTAGGAGGACTTTTCGTGCTTGGGGTAGAGATCGCGAAAAGTCTCGTAGGCCGAAGCCGCTTCGCCGAATGACTCCTGGAGGAAGTACACGTCAGCCAGTCGAAGTTGCGCCAGCGCGGCGTACTGCGAATAGGGAAACTTGTTTCGCAGGGACTTCAGGTGGTCTGTCGCCAGAATGAAGTGATCATTCTTGATCTCTTCTTCCGCCTGCTCAAAGAGCTTGGCGGGATCATTCTCTTCCACCGCCACCGACGCGCAAGACTGCAGCACGAACACTGACAAGAGGATTGCGAGACGGGCAAGGCCAGGAGTGCGACGAAGTTCCCTCATGGTTCTCGTGTAGTCGAAGGCGGGTTCAAGAGCAACACAGTGGAGGCTGGCGTCCAACCACTGGTTTCGGAATTGACGCGCACCCGGAGCCACCCCTCCTGACGATCCAAAATGCGAAGCTCTGCTCCCGGGTCGACCCGCCCGAGTTCCAGGAAGTCTTCGGAAGGCCCACTTCGCAGAATCACTCCAGCGAGGGCCCGGCATTGTTCAAAGCGCGAACCCCAGTACTGGATTCCACAGCCCAACGCCGCAAAGCTCCAGAGCACCAGCGTCCATCGCAGGATGGACTTCCGGCCGCCTGGAGAATTTCGTTTTCGAAGAAACTGCAATCCGGCCGCTGCGGCACTCACGGCGAGCAGGGCCTCGACCGGAGCAAATAGGGGGTGGTCTACCCAGAGCTCGACGGGAGAGGATGCTCGCTCGAGCGCGCCCTCGCCCAGGCTGCCCTCCGCGGCGACTCGTGCCTGATTCCAGAGCTCTTCGATTGTTTTGGAGCGCCCTTCTCGGTGAAGCGCCGCATCAAGGTGCGCAAAAGCCTCTCCGGCTCGTCCCTGTCGAAGCAGCAGCGAGCCCACGGTGAAGTGATAATGAGAGGCGCTCGAGTGGTTTTCAGGAACCGGGCTGCCCAAAAGAAGAGCAAGCGCCTCGGAGGTGCGTCCCTCACGGGCTTGAAGCACCGCCTGGCGAATCAGTTCAGCATGGGCATCCGCCATAATGAGTCAGACGCTAACGAGGGGTGGGGCGTCCTTGCAACAAAAATAAGCCGATGATATTTCAATCAAATTCGGATCCAGCCCGCAGGAGCTCAGAAATGTCAGACGTCCAAACCGAATCTTCGAAGTTGGTCGAGTCAACGGCATTCCAAACGGCGAGAGATCAGCTCGTCTCGCTCGTGACCCAGGCCAGCGCTCGGGTGACGGGCGTTCGCCGCGCATCTTCGCCCGAACTCTCGGACCAGCTGAAGCGCGATCTCCTCGAGTTTCAGAAGGATCGCGGAAGAGACCTCTATTTTCCGTACCTGGCATCGGGTCTGGGCAATGGTCCCTTTGTCGAACTGACGGATGGCAGCGTCAAATACGATCTGATCACCGGGATCGGAATACATTTCTTCGGGCACTCGCATCCCGAACTGATGAGGGAAGCACTGACCGCAACGGGCGCGGACATCTACCAGGGGAATCTCCAGCCGGGCCACGAGGCTGCCTCGCTGCTGCGGGCGGTGCTCTCACGCGTGGGAGAATCTCGCCTGAGCCATGGATGGATCACCACCTGCGGCACGATGGCCAACGAGATCGCGCTGAAGATCATTCGGCAGAAAAAGTTTCCAGCGTACCACGTGCTCGCGTTCAATGACTGCTTTGCCGGTCGCTCGACTGCGATGCAGGAAATCACGGATAATTCCAAGTATCGTGAAGGCCAGCCCGTTCACGGCGAGGTTCATTATCTTCCGTTCTACCAGCCCAAGCTGGGACTGCAGGAGAGCATCCGCCTGACCCTCGAGGCAATGTGCGGGCACCTCTCTCGCTATCCAGGAAAAATCGCCGCGATCATGATGGAGCCCGTCCAGGGAGAGGGGGGCTTCAATTTTGCCCCACAGGAATACTACATCGCCGTTTTCGAGGCGGCCAAGAAGGTTGGGCTCGCGATCTGGCTGGATGAAATTCAATCCTTCGGTCGTACCGGCCAGCTCTTTGCCTTCCAGACCTTCGGGCTTGAGAAGTACGTCGACGTGGTGACCACGGCCAAGATGCTCCATGCTTCGATGGTCCTCTATACGGACGAGTACAATCCCAAGCCGGGACTTGTTGCCGGAACCTTCACCGGAACCTCGGCCAGCCTGCGAGTGGCCAGGAAGGTGGTCGAGCTTCTGGACGATGGATTCTATGGTCCGGACGGTCGAATTGCGCGACTGTCGGCTCGATTTGCATCGAATATCGAACGCATCGCAGAGGGGGCCTGCCGAGGAATGATTGGCGATCGCCGCAACATCGGCGGAATGATCGCCTTCGAGCCATTCTCGGGGACGATGGATGACGTCAAGGCCGTGCTGATGAAGCTCTTCGACTTGGGCGTGGTGGCCTTCCAGTGCGGCCACGGACCCATGCTCATTCGTCTGCTCCCGCCGCTCGGAGTGATGACCGAGGCCCAGGTGGATGAGGCGTGCATGATCATCGAAAAAGCATTGGTATCGGTTGCAGCAGAAAGAAAAGCGGCCGGAGGTGACGGAAAATGATGCGGCAATTCATGGAAGACGCGAAAAAGATGATCTCGATCCGATCGGTGACTGCCGACGGCAACGAGGAAATTGCAAACTTCGTTGCGGGACTGATGCGCGCGAGCGGCATGAAGGTTCAGCTGCAGCAGGTCGCCCACTCGCTCGAGGGGTACTCCAAGCGGCAGTTCAACGTGATCGGCATCTTTGGAGACACCCTGGTGGATCGGAAGACTCGCAAGGGTCTGCTCTTCAATACGCACCTGGATACGGTTGGACCTGGATTGGCGGAGAACTGGACTGAGACCGGAGGCAATGCCTTTGCCGCTACCGTCAAGGACGGGAAGATTTTTGGTCTTGGATCTGCCGACGTGAAGCTGGATTTCCTGTGCAAGCTTCGCGCGATTGAAAAGTTTAGAGAGCGGAAGCTCAAGGCGCCGATCTATCTCGTGGGGACGTGCGGCGAGGAAGTCGGAATGTTTGGTGCGCGCTACCTGATCAAATCCGGCGCGCTCAATCCGAAATACGTGGTTGTGGGTGAACCTTCGGAACTTCGAGTGGTCTATGCACACAAGTGCTACAACATCTTTCGCGTTTCGATTGCCTACAACCGCATGACGAGGGATGCGAGAGGATTCAATCGCCAGGTGGTCCTCGAGGCGTTTGGAAAATCCGCCCACGGCTCGTACCCTGACATGGGCGTCAATGGCATTCTCCGACTCATGGAGCTCGTCAAGAGCGCCCAGGATGCCGGATTTGATTTGCGACTCGTCTCGCTCACTGGGGGCGATTCCGTGAACAAGGTGCCGGACCGTGCCCGGGCGCAGTTTTTTCTCACCTCGCATCAGCTCGAGGATTTCAGGGGCTATTTTGCGGAATATCGCGAAAAGCTGGGGCTGCAGGAGTCATTCCGTGCGGACATGGGCGGCCTTGGAGAGTCGGGGATCCAGTTTCTTCCAGAGGCACTCTTTCCTGCGCTCTGCGATGTCGTGGCCCTGTTTGGCGGAGTAGCGGAGGAGATCGCCCAGAATCGCGACGACACCTACAATCCAGCCACTTCCACCGTGAATTTCGGCCAGCTTCTGGAGAGGCCAGGAGCAGTCGACTTGCTTTTCGACGTTCGACTGCTTCCGGAAATCTCGCCGACCGAAATCGAACAACGGATCAAGTCGGCCGTCCATCAACTCTCGATCCATTATCCAGGGCTCAACATCACGGTCACCCGCGATCGAATGAACCCCGGTTTGAACATGAATTGGGAGCACGATCTCATGAAGGTGTGCAAGGCCGCCATGGAGGAGTCCGGAATCCATCCACCGGGCCACGGCTTCGACAAAAAAGCCACCTCGACTGAAGCGGCCCAGTACTTTCAGGCAGGATACGAGGCGATCGTCTTTGGTCCCGGCCGCTCGCATGGCAACAGCCACAGCCCCAACGAATTCAACACCGTGGAGCAGCTCGAGAAAGCAGTTCTTTTTTACGAGAAAATCATCGAGAAAACGTGTCTATGATCCTTCTGAGAGAAATCCAGGAAAAGGACATCGAGTCCCTCGAGCGGCTCGCACAGATTCCTGGTTTCATCAATCTTCAGAATGACCGCGATTTCCTCAACGAGAAGATCCAACGCTCTCTCGCGTCGTTTCGTGCCCCGGTGAGTCCATCGGGCGAGCGGCATGATGCCTCCAAGTATGTCTTCGTCGCGGAAGATCTCGACTCAGGCGTGGTTGTCGGCACCTCGATGATTGCCGGACAGCACGGCACGGAGGACGAGCCGCATTTTTACTTCGAGGTCGGTAGCGAGGAAAAGTTCTCAAAATCAATCGGAACGGGCTTCATCCACGGCACGCTCAAGCTTCGTTATGACACGAACGGCCCTTCTGAGATTGGCGGGCTGGTCATGGACCCGCAATTTCGAAATAGTGATGCGCGCCTCGGACGGCAGATCTCTTTTGTTCGCTTCCTTTACGTCGCGATGAACCGGGAACGATTCAAAAAGAACATCCTCGCCGAGCTCCTTCCGCCCCTCAACAAGAAGGGCCAGAGCCCGCTTTGGGAGGCGATTGGGCGTCGCTTCACGAACATGGACTACTGGGAGGCAGACAGGCTCTGCCAGCAGGACAAGGAGTTCATTTTCTCGCTCTTTCCGACCGGGAAAATCTACACGACCTTCCTTCCAGCGGAGGCCAAGAACGCCATTGGAAAGGTAGGCAAGGACACTGAGCCGGTGCTTCACATGCTGAACAAGATCGGCTTCCGGTACCGCAACCAGGTGGATCCGTTTGATGGCGGCCCGCACTTGTGGGCCAAGCGGGACGAGTTGTTGCCGGTCAGGAACAGTCGGCGCGTCAAGGTCGAAGCTGTAGTCGGCAGCGCATCTTCCGCGCAGCTCGATGCCGGACTGGTTGCGGCCGCCGTTCAGGAGCCGGGTGCTTTTCGCGCTGTGCATGTGCACGCTGTGGCGAACGGCGGAACGGTCCAGGTTTTCTTTCCAGACACAGGGCGCATGGAGCGCTTCGTGCGGGCTACAGGAATCCGCTCGGGAAGCGAAGCGGTCTTCATGCCGTACTATTGAGGTGATCATGTTTCGTGGAAACTACATCCAGGGGCAGTTCGTTGAGGTGAGTGGCTCCGAGCGCAATGGGGAGTGGGTCACGCGCAGTCCTGCCGACCTCGCGGATTCATTGGGCACGGTGGCGTATTCCTACGCAGCAGTTGAAGAGGCCGTTTCGTCCGCGCGCAAGGCCCAGGTGGGATGGCGAAAGGCGAGACTTGAGGATCGCATCGCACTCCTGAAGCGGTACCAGGAACAGATTCGTCTGCGAGAGGCGGATTTCTGCAACCTCATCTCGCGTGAAATTGGAAAGCCGCTCTGGGAGTCCAGGACCGAAGTATCGGCGATGGTCAACAAGGTCGACATCACCATCCAGGACAGCATGAAGCTCGTCCAGTCCTTCGAGCTTCCGGCACTAATGCCCGATACCCTGGGCTCCTGCCGGTATCGACCCCACGGTGTGATGGCAGTAATCGGGCCGTTCAATTTTCCGGGGCACCTGCCCAATGGTCACATTGTTCCTGCTCTCCTGACCGGCAATACGATCGTGTTCAAGCCATCGGAAAAGGCTCCGGGAGTCGGTCAGCTCATGGCGGAGTGCTTTCACGCCGCAGGATTTCCCGCCGGGGTATTCAATCTCGTCCAGGGCGAGAAGGAAGTCGGCCGGAGACTCTCGGTGCATCCGGGCGTTGCGGGCGTCCTTTTCACTGGTTCGTACGAGGTGGGCACTCGCATCAAGCAGGACACCCTCCAGCAGCACTGGAAGATTCTTGCGCTTGAGATGGGCGGAAAGAACGCCACGATTGTCTGGGGTGATGCGGATTTGGATGTCGCCGTACATGAAACCCTGGTTTCAGGTTTCCTGACTGCCGGACAGCGTTGTTCCGCCACGAGCCGGGTGATTGTCCATCAGTCGCTGGTGGAGCCCTTCGTGGAACGCCTGCATGCCAGGGCCAAGGCGTTCAAGATCGGCCACTGGTCGGATGAGCCGTTCATGGGCCCGTTGATCGATTCCTCGGCAGTTGATCGCTACATGAAGTTCATTGGCATCGCGGCACGCGAAGGGGCAGAGCTGATCATGCGAGGCAAGGCACTCGAGCTTTCGAAGCAGGGGCACTATGTGGCTCCGACGATTGCATGGATCCCAACCCCCAGCCTCGAGCAGACTCGAAAAAGCGTCTTCCAGCAGACCGAGCTCTTCGCTCCCGCGCTTGCGATTCTCGGAGCTGCGGACCTGGAGGAGGCCATCGCTCAGGCGAATGAGACGCAGTACGGCCTGGTGGCCAGCGTCTTCTCGGGATCGCGAGAAATCTTTGAGAAGTGCCGAGAGGATCTTGAGGTGGGACTGGTGAACTGGAACAAGTCCACCGTGGGCGCATCGTCCAAGCTTCCGTTCGGCGGATTCAAAAAGAGTGGAAATCACTTTCCTACGGCTCTGACGGCCACCTTGTACTGTGCCGCTCCGGTGAGCTCGCTCGAAGTGGCGGAGCCGAAAACGGCGGCAGCATTGGCGAGCGCCACTCCGGGACTGAATTGGACGTCCGGGGAATCGAACAAATAAAAAGGGGCGTCCCTTTCGGGCGCCCCTTCAAACCTTCTCGGGTTTGGGCCACTGACAGCGATCAGTTCGCCTTCATGACGTTCGAAGCCTGCGGGCCCTTGGGGCCGTCGATCAGGTCGAAATTCACGCGCTGACCTTCTGCGAGGGTCTTGAAACCATCGCCAGAAATCGCGGTGTAGTGCACGAACACATCGCGCTCTGCACCGTCTGCCTGGATGAATCCGAATCCCTTGCTGTCATTGAACCACTTCACCAAACCTGTTGCCATTAAAGCACCCCCTATTGAGAAAAACGGCCGAATCAAAAACGTGTTTCGATTCGACGAAGTAGCAACTGCTCAAGGACTAGCGACCGACTGTGGGCTCGTCAAACAAAAAAAGAAACCGGAATGGTTTCCCATTCCGGCTTCCTGGTCTTCAAGGGAGGAGAAAGGCTTTCGCTTACCGCTGGAACGGCACCAGCGGCGGAAGGTTTCCCTGCACCGGCGTCACTCCCGGAACCTGTGGCTGCCCGGGCTGCTGAGGAGCCTGGGGCTGCGGCACCGGCGGAGCAAGGGCAGCAAGTCCCTTGAGAACTTCCGTCGAGGCAATCTGGAGGACGCGCTGGGGTTCGCGGGCGAGCGACGCCTGTGCCTGCTGGCATCGCTGGGCTGCGGCTCGATCTTTTCCGCGGCTGCGCTGCGCAGAGTTACAGGAGTCCATCATCTCACGCTGGAGAGCCTGAACGAAACTCTGGAACTCCGGCTGCGAGCTGATCACGCTCTGGATTTGGGCGGGGTGCCCGCCGATCGGCATCATTCCCGCCTGGGCGAGGGTGGAGGAGATGACCTGGGCTGCAACTACGCTTCCCTTGAGCATCTCGACCTTGATCTGAGCCGACTCCAGCTTGGACTTCGAGAGGCCGGGGGATTCTGAAACCTCCTGCATCACTCCGAGCGCGAGCTCGTTCGTTTCGATCGAGCCGGGGGCCGAACGCGACATCTTTTCTGCGAGATCCATTCTCAGCTGGGCGATCGTATCCTGTTGTTTCTGGTCGCCACTCGCGTGGCGGGTCGCCCATGACGAGAGCTCACGATCGATCTCTGGAAACTCCTCGGGAGTGGCCTTGGCGATGCGCTCGCGAATGCGCCGCAACCTTTCCTGCGCAATATCCATTCGCAGTGATTCGGCGTCGCTGTCATCGATCCTCCCGTGGCGAACGAGGATGTTGAGCGCTGAAAGGGCTTCGAGTTCCTTTTGCTCGGTGCCTCGTGAGTTGCGAGCAACGTCTTCGCACTGCTCGAGCTGTCTCTGAAATTCCAGCTGCTCCTGCTTGCGCTCCTGTCGCTCCTGGCTGGACTTCGAGACAAAGCGGATGGGCTGCGGAAAGGATTTGGATTCCTTCCGAGGGGGGTCGACCTCAGTGTTTTCCCAGCCGATGCCGACTTCGAGATCCTTGCCTTCAGAGGAAACGACTGCTTGTGGAACCTGCGATAGCCGGGCGAAGACCTTGTCGTTTCCGAGGCGTTCATTCGGATGAAGCTTCTTCTGCTCGGACACGCACCCTTTAAGATTGCCCATGTCGCGCAAGATGTAGTCCACGCGGCCCGTGGTGCTGAGATCCTTCCGAATCTCCAGATCCTTGAGGCAGTCACGATAGATGAAGCCCTTCAGGGTGACGGATCCCTGTGCGACATTCACATCAGCGCCAAAATCGACCACCAGTGACTTGATCTCCTCGTAGCTGAGATCGTGCGGGTCAGGTGAGTTCGCCCGGCTCGCCTGAGGGGCAAGGATCAGGGCCGTTGCGGCAAAAGACAGACTCCAGCGATTCTTGAAAATGGACATGGGCACTCTCTCCTTAAAGCTCTCTTTCTCTGATGAGGAGCAAGTGGTGGGCCATTCTTAATGCGTCGCACCATAGTGCGGGTTTTAGATGAAAAACTGATAAAAATCCGATAGCTGAATGCGTGTCCAGCATGACACGGCTTGCTTGAGGGCTTCTCGTTTTCGCGAAGGGTCCTGACAAGCACGTGGGGTGCTGTCCATTTTTTAGACAGCGCGGAGGTGCATGATGTTTCGTCCAGCCGACCATCTGGGATTGCAGCGAGTCGTCGCGAGGCCGCACGGCACCCTCCCTCAGCAGGCCTATCGCGTCGATCCGTCGCTGCCGATCGCAGAGGATGAGCTTCTGGTCGAGGTCGAGAGCCTGAACATTGATTCCGCGAGCTTTCACCAGATCTCTGAAGCCTGTGCTGGCGACCTTGCGAAAATCGAGGAGCACATCCTCGATCTCGTCAGCAAGCGCGGCAAGCATCACAACCCGGTCACGGGCTCCGGTGGAATGTTCATCGGCACGGTCACCCAGGTCGGGCCCAAGTTTCCGGCCCACGAAAAGCCGGTGAAGGTGGGCGACCGCATCGCTTCGCTCGTGTCGCTGTCACTCACTCCGCTGGAGATCCGCAAGATCAAGAAGATTCATCCCAAGGTGGATCGCATCGACGTTGAGGCGCACGCCATTCTCTTTGGCTCGGGCCTATTTGCTCGTCTGCCCTCGGATATGCCGGAGACCGTCGCCTTGGCCGTGCTCGACGTCGCGGGTGCTCCTGCGCAGACCGTCCAGCTCGTCAAGGATGGCGACACCGTCCTCGTGATCGGCGGCGGTGGAAAGTCCGGCGTGCTCTGCCTGTACGAAGCCAAGAAGAAACGAGGAGTCAGGACGATCGCGGTCGACTACTCGGATGCAGCGATCAGCCGCCTGAAGGGCCTGTCGTTTGTCGATGACGTCATCCAGGGCGACGCCCGAAATTCCGTGGAGATCATGGAGAAGGTTTCTGCCCTCACGGGCGGAAAACTCGCCGATGTCGTCATCAACGTTGCCAACATTCCGGAAACCGAGATGTCCTGCATCCTTTCGTGCCGGAACAAGGGCATCGTCTATTTCTTCAGCATGGCGACCAGCTTCACTCGAGCCGCGCTTGGAGCTGAAGGCGTGGGGGCCGACGTGGACCTCCGGATCGGAAACGGATATACCGCTGGCCACGCGGACCTTTCGCTCAATATTCTTCGGGAGAGCGCCGAACTTCGGAAGCTCTTCACCGAAACCTACTGCTGACCAGGAGAATCCCCATGGCTCATTTGAATCTCGATGCCGCCAAGATTCGTCACTGCCGTGACCTCGCGCGAAAAATTTCAGCACCGGTTGAATCGCTGATCGAAACCCACACCACCATCGCCATCGAGCGCGCCACGCTTCGCCTCCTCGGCGTCGAGGGAGCCGTCAGCCAGGCCAACCAGGTCGTTCCTGAAGTGAACGTGATCATCCAGGATCTCCAGAAGGCGGGTGGGTTGGAGCACGGAATCCTGCGCTGGTTCGTCAATGGAATGATCCAGACGAAGATGACCGCGACGGAACTTG
>JBIIXZ010000225.1:0-4253 GCA_044347055.1 Bdellovibrionia bacterium
AAGATCCAGTCCGGACTGCTTCGCCCTCCGGGCCAGTCTGATCGTCAGGAGCTGCTTCGATCGTTGATCTCGCACTATGCCGAAGAAATCGGCGGGCGGTTCGATCCGAGAGTCTATCAGTTTGCCACCAACGTGCTTCCCATCTTCTTCAACTGGCTGCTGAATGCGGCCAGCCTCCAGCAGTTCAACCCTTGGAAGCAGCGTGACCTGATCAACAGCCAGCTCATCATCAACGGCGAAGTCGACCATTTGGCCGCGCTCGCTCGAAGGGGCACCATCCTTCTGGTTCCCACCCATCAGAGCAACATCGACAGTGTGCTTATCGGCTTCATCATCTACCTGCTTCGCATGCCTCCGTTCGCCTACGGCGCCGGCCTGAACCTGTTCAACAATCCGGTGCTCAGCTTCTTCATGAGCAACCTGGGCGCCTATACCGTGGATCGCCGAAAGAGCAGTGCGGTCTACAAGAATACGCTCAAGAACTACAGCACGGCCATCCTTCGTGAAGGGGTGCACTCGATCTTCTTTCCGGGAGGCGGCCGCTCCAGGAGCGGCGCAATCGAGAGCAAGCTGAAGCTCGGCCTGCTCGGAACGGCGCTCGATGCGCAGACGGAAAACCTGATTGCGGGCTCGCCGAAGTCGAACGTCTACGTCGTCCCGATGGTGATGAGCTATCATTACGTTCTCGAGGCTGCGTCCCTGATCGAGGATTACCTCGCGGATGCAGGAAAGCATCGTTTCATCATCACGGACGACGAGTCGTTCCAGCCCACGAAGGTGGCGCGCTTCTTCTGGCGGCTGTTTTCAGCCCACTCGAAGATCACAGTCCGAATCGGCAGGCCTCTCGACGTGTTCGGCAATTTTGTGGACGAAACCGGCCGGTCGATCGGTCCGAATGGAACGACCATTGATCCGAGGGCATGGCTGACCACCCGGGGCGTCCTTTGCAAGAATCCTCAGCGCGACCGGGAGTACACCGAAGCACTTGGCGCGCGCATCTCCGAGCGTTTCCATCGAGAGAACACCGTTTTGTCCTCGCATCTGGTTGCTTTTTCCTACTTCGAGGCGCTTCGTCAGAAATATCCAGAGCTGGATCTGTACCGATTCCTTCGTCTTTCACGCGAGCAGCGCACGATTCCGGTCGAGAAGTTCCTTGAGGCAGCCGAGCGGCATCGCGGAGCGGTACTGACCCGGGCGCTTCACCGAGAGCTTCATGTTTGCCCGGAGCTGACGATGACGGATTCCGGTGGAGAGGGCTTTCATGGAGAGCGCGTCCTGCCGTCGTGGGTTCGTGAGGGAGTTCGCCAGCTGGGGCAGCTGCATGACTCCGCTGTAGTGAAAGTCGAGGGTGGCGAAGTGTTCACCGAAGACATGACGCTCTTGTATTATTATCGAAATCGCCTTGCGGGCTACGGGCTTTCGCTGCGTGCCTCCGAGCTCAAGGGACAGATTCAGGGGACCCATGACCGAAAAGGATTTCTGGCGTAATTCGAAAGTTGCGGTCATCGGAGGAGGAAGCTGGGGGATCGTGCTTGCCCAGCTTGCCGCCGAGAACTGCCAGGAAGTGCGTCTTTGGATGCGGGATGAGCTGCAGGCCCGCGCGATCAACTCCACTCGCGTCAGTCCGAAATACCTTCCTGGAACCCTGATATCGCCGAAAGTTCGCGCCATGGTCGAGCCCGAGCGTGCCATGGCGGTGGATGAGGGAGGCGTTTCTACCGTCATTTGGGCTCTTCCATCATCGGTGGCGCGCGATCAGGCTCGCATGTTTGCCTCGCACTTCACAGGCTCCGAGGTCGTGATCCACGCTACCAAGGGAATTGAAGCCGGTTCGCTCAAGCGCATTTCCGAAGTGCTGTCGGAGGAGCTGCCACTCGAGCGAATTGGAGTCGTAAGCGGACCGAATCTCGCAGCGGAAGTGGCACGCGGCGAACCCGCTGCAACAGTGGTCGCCTCGAACTTCATTGAAGTGATCGAGGCTGGCCAGCAGATCCTGAGCACGCCGAAATTCCGAGTGTACTCGGCCACCGACATGATCGGCGTGGAATGGGCGGGAACCCTGAAAAACATCCTCGCGATCGCAGCCGGAGCACTGGATGCGCTTGGCATGGGCTGGAATGCGCGTGCCATGCTGATCACCCGTGGACTCGCCGAAATGGTGCGTTTTGGGGTGGCCATGGGTGCCGAGACTCAAACGTTTCTTGGGCTCGCCGGAATGGGCGACCTGATGGCCACCTGCGGTAGCCCGCTGTCGCGCAACTACCGTGTCGGAGCAGGGCTGGCCAAGGGCGAGCCGATCGAGAAGATCCTGTCGGAGCTTGGCGCCACGGCAGAGGGGGTCCGCACGGCCCGCACGGTCCACGAGTTTGCAGTTGAGCGGGGAATCTCCATGCCGATCTGCGAGGGTGTGTTTGATCTTGTGACGGGTCGATCCACCGTAAAGAAGGCTCTCGAGTCCTTGATGGCTCGTCCTCAGGTGGCTGAATTCTAGCCTAGATCCCCAACTCAAAATTCAATCGAGCGATCCACGAGGGCTCGTGCCGTGTCTGCCGAGTCAGGTCGCTCTGGAGCTTGACGCGATGCCCGTTCAGGTAACGAGTGAAGCCGACCGTGGATTGCTCGGTATCCCGGTTGGCGGAGTCGATGCGAGAACGGTCCAGCGGTCGCACTCGCGCGTATCGGGCGGCGATTTCCCATCCGGGTACCAGAAAATAGCCACTCTGCAGCAGGTAGCCGGCTCCTTCGAAGAGAGCTCGGGATGCGTTGATTTGTCCATCGGGTGAGCTGCGATAGGCGGCCTCGGAGTACAGCGAGAAGCCGCGCCATTTGAACAGGGCATCAGCATAGTGGACCGTCTGATCCCGGCGAATGGGAGTGCCGGTGCCATCCACGAACACGCTGCCGATGGCGCCTCCCGCACGATTGGAGTCTCGGAAAAGTGCCGCGCTGTAACCGAGGCTCAGCCTTGGCTCCGGCTCGGACACCAGATCGCCTTCCTGCAGATCGTTGTTTCCCGTGAAGGTTCCCAGCGGAAGTGCCTCGATCCGGCCGATCCAGCCCAGCCCCAGATTGGATGCCGTAGGAAGGTTTCTGCCTTCGCCAGTGCTGAGTGCGGCCTTCACGTTCCAGTTGGGGCGGCGGTAAAGGGCTTGAAAACCGAAGTCGCGATCGAAATTGAACACTCGATTCACGAGGGCGCGATCGGCAAATTGAAGATCTCCGGAAGAGATGACTCGCTGGCGATTTCCGGGGAGCTTGCCCTGTCCGAATGAAAACGCGAGCTGCTCATCGGTTTCCAAGATGGGGGAATAAGTGATGTTGGCGTCCCGCACGACGTTCGGAAACTGGGTGCTCGACCAATCCATGTCGGAACGTGAAAAAGAGAGCTGAAGCTGGAATGCCAGCTTCGGATCGAGCGCCCACCCCTGTAGTCGCAGTCGCAAGCGGCGCACCTGGGCCTCAACCCGGTTTGACTCCCACGGATTATCCTCCCGAGTCGTGAGCTCGGCCAGGTTCTGCATGCGAAATCGCAGGTTCATCTGGTAGGCGCGGTCCGGATGTGAAAATCCGATTCCATTCTCAAAGCTCACGGACCTTGTCGCGTGGTCGTTGCAATGAGCCGGGCGGGACCAGGCCGATAGCGTGATGGCGAGGAAGGCTGCGAGCAGAGCTGAACGAGAGAGGCGTTTTGAAGCAAGAGCCAGCATGCCGAGTGAAGTAATTCATCCACGGGGGGCTGTCGCGGAAAAAGTCCTGTCGCGCGACAACGCGGGTGATCGCCCTCCCTTTCCGAATATGCTAGGAGTCCACTCCATGTTCACCGGAATCGTCACTGCAGTTGTGCCGCTACTACGCGCCGAGCCCCAGTCTTCGGGCACGCGCCTGGTCTTCAGGAATCCCTACGGAAAACTCGAAATCGGCGAGAGCATTGCAATCAACGGTGCCTGCATGACGGTGGAAGCCTTCAGCGAAGGCCCCTCGGCCGAGATGGCCTTTTTCGTCAGCCCGGAAAGCCTGCGGCGGACGAACCTAGGGGGGATTTTCCCAGGAGGTTTTGCCAATCTCGAGCGGGCGCTGCTCGCGTCGCAGCGTCTTTCCGGACATATCGTCCAGGGGCATGTCGACGGACTGGCAACACTTGCGAGCATCAGCCAAGAAGGGGCTGCCTGGAGGCTCGAATTCGACCTTCCCGCCGACCTCGCCCGCTACTGCGTGGAAAAGGGCTCGATCTGCCTCGATGGAATCAGCCTGAC
>JBIIXZ010000049.1:0-14085 GCA_044347055.1 Bdellovibrionia bacterium
CCATGAAGTCCTCGTCCAGAAAGCTTTCATGACGGACTTCAATGGCGTGGCGAATGCGGAGCCGGGGCTCGAAATCCGGTGCTGCGCGCTCGCTCATCCAGTCCTCGTAATGTGCTGCGAGTCTCGATGCCTCTGTTCCGGTTCGTGGAAGCAGGTCAAGAAACTGATCGATCCGGAGAGGGTCGAATTTGAAGTTCGGAGGGAGTTGCCAGAGGATCGGGCCCAGCTTTTGCCCGAGGCACGACAAGCCGGAGGCAAAAAAATTGGCCAGTGCTCCATGCAGCCGATCATCCTTCCGATCGAGCCTCAGTACGTGCGTGATGTAACGACTGCCCTTCACGGAGAAGACGAAGTCATCGGGGGTCTCGTTGCGCCAGCGCTCGAAGGAGCTCGGTCTCTGAAGCGAGTAAAACGATCCATTGATCTCGACCGAAGAGAGCCTGCGGCTGGCATATTCGAGCTCGCGGTGGCGAGGCAGGCCGGTCGGGTAGAAGGTGCCGCGCCACGAATCGTAGGTGAACCCGGAAATGCCGATGCGGATCGATCCGGCCATCACCGGATCCAATGCAGGATTGCGGCCCGTCAGCCCTGGTCTTCGGCGTCGTCATCGCCCGCTTCGGCGGCGCCGTAGCCCAGGATGTCGACGTAGGTGGTGCCCTTGGCGAGCGACGACGACGGTACCGCCGCCTGTCCCTTGATGCGAATGCGCTTGTTCTTGAAGAGCTCCTTGAGCTTGGCGCGCGAAATCGCACGAAGGTCGATGTTCAGGTTCTGCTTGCGCAGCTCATCCAGGAGCACCTGGTCGATGCGGGGTCGCGGCGAGGCCAGCTCGAGGACGATGCGAAAGGCGCCTTTTGGAATCTTCGGAACGTTGGCTTCGCTCATGGTGCAGCTCGACTACAGGGCCGGGGTTCACTAGGGCAAGCGAATTCAGGACAGCAGCTGGATGCCCATGGTGATCACGATGGCATTCACGAAGTCCACGAAGCAGGCTCCCACGAGCGGCACGACGAGATAGGCGCGCGGCGCAGCTCCGTGGCGCGAGGTGATGGCGTCCATGTTGGCGAGCGCGTTGGCCGTCGTGCCCAGCATGAAGCCGACGAATCCGCCGCTCATGACCGTCGCATCGTAGTCGCGGCCGGAAAATCGATGGACCACGAGAGCAGCAATGGCGAGCACGACGATGGTCTGGATGGCGAGGATCACGACGAGGACGCCAGCAAGGTTCGCCAGCTGGTTCAGCTGGAGGGTCATGGTCGCCACGACGAGGAAATACGAAAGAGCCACCGAGCCGATTTCATCGATCCATTGTTCCGAGAGACGGTGCGACTTCCGTGAGTCGTGCACATTCCGGATCACCGCTGCCACGATCATCGAGCCAATGTAGACCGGTAGCGTGATTCCGGCGGCATTGATCCATTTTCCGACGAGCGCTCCAGTCGCCATCACGACGATGAAAAATCCAAAGTGCTGCGGCAGATGCGAGGCATCGAGCGTCGCGCCGGCCGATGCTTCGATCGAGAGCCCGACACCAGCGGCTGCCGGGGGTGCAGGTCGTTCGCGCTTCGAGGGCGGAGTTCGCTTCAGCAGCAGTGCTGCCATGGGCGAACCGAGCAGTCCTCCGAGAATGATTCCGGCGAGGGCGCATGCAGTGCCGATCGATCCGGCCGAAACGACGCCGGCCTTTTCGAAGGACGGACCGAATGCCAGTGCCGTTCCGGGGCCTCCGGTCAGCGACACGGAGCCTGCGAGAATTCCCAGAAGCGGATTCTGTCCGAGGGCCCGGGCCGTCACGACGCCAACCAGGTTCTGGAGCACGAGTACGACGCTGCAGATGACGAGAAACTTCAGGACATCCGGGCCGCCCCGCTTGAGGTTGCGGAGCGAGGCCATCCAACCGATCGACAGAAAAAAAGCGATCATGAGCGGAGTCTGCAGGGTGGTGTCGAACTGGATCGAGGTGCCGGAGGCCTGCAGCGCCGTGAAAACTCCGCAGAGAATCAGGCCGCCCAGCACCGGCTCTGGAAGGCACAGACGCTGGAAAAGTGGTATTCCCCGAACCACGACTCGTCCGATGGCCAGTCCCAGTGCGGCAATGGCCAGGGTCTCAATGATCGAAAGCGAGGTGGTCGGAGTCATGTGGCCCACTATGCCGCCCGCAGGCGAATGGGGCAATCACCAACACCTACCAGGCAGGAGGATCACTGGCCGGAAAGGATTCCCACGAGGCCTCATCGACCCGATCGTGGGGCTGGGTTCTCCATTTGTTTTCATGCGCGGCTCCCGGGTGCTCGGACTGAGCCTTGGGCTCCTTTTCGATCAGCCGAAGCCGCGCGGGTCCGCGGCCTCTCGGTCGCCTCGCAAGCAGGAGGTAGGCCGCGACTCCGACCGCTGCAGCCGCTAGAAAACTGACAGCCACTCGCTGTGTTGAAAGTCTCACAAATCACGAAGTTGCAAGCCCTGATCTCAAGCTTCTTGCTTCACCGAACTGTTCGTTTAGGCTGGAGTTAACCCCTTTTTGGAAAGGATCCGCGCATGTCTGAAAAAACGTCCTCGACCGTCATGAAATGCCTCGAAGAGATCTTTGAAGCCGAGATGGCAGGAGTCATCCGGTACATGCACTACTCGTTCATGATCATGGGTCCGAATCGGATTCCGATCCAGAAGTGGTTCCGCGACCAGGCGACCGAAAGCATGGGGCATGCCGTGATCATCGGCGAGAAGATCACCTCGCTGGGCGGACATCCTCCGATGTTCTCGCAGAAGGTGGAGGAAACGCACCAGCACTCGGTCGATGCGATCCTCCGCGAGAGCCTGCGTCATGAGGAAGCAGGGCTTGTCCTCTACAAGAAGCTGGCATCGCTTGCCGGCGATGACATCGCGCTCGAGGAGCTGGCCCGCCAGATGGTTCGCGAAGAGTCCGAGCACATCGACGAAGTCCGGAAGATGCTGCGACCCAACCAGTGAGCATCCGGTTCGGCTTTGCCTTCGTCCTGGCCGTGGGAGTAGCGGGAAGCGTCCTTGCGGATCCTGAGATTCCTTGCTCGGGAGGGGAGGGCCGCATGCTCGAACGGAGCGGCTCGCTCCGGGCGCTGGATGGCGTTCGCCGCTCGCTCGCTCCGCAGGCGCTCGATGCCGAGCAGTCCGAGCAGTATTCTCGGTATCTGGAAGGAACACTGACGAGCCTCGATCGGATGCGTTCTCCGAACGGACTGATCGTGGACAAGGTCCAGGCCGTGCGCGCTCCTGATGGAGCGATTCGATACGAGGTGCTCAATCCGAATACGTCTCCGACCAATATCGGACTCGACCTGCTGATCCAGCTCGAGCTCCTCGGAGATCCGCGGCGCTCCGGGGATGCCTCTCGAAATCTTGCGCGAACGATCGAGACTTTGGAAAAGATGCCCCGGCATCCGGAGACCGGCCTTTATTATTCCTGGTATGAGGCAGGTTCCGCCGAGCCTCGGCAGAAGAATGTGTCTTCGGTGGACAATGTCCATCTGGCGCTGGCTCTCTGGGCCGCCTCGAAGTCCGCCCCGGATGCGAAGTCGAAGGCTCGTGCGGAGCGTCTTTTCCAGAAGATGGACTTCTCTGAATTCCTGGACGCCAGGACCGGACTGATTGGCGGCAATCTCCAGCACCAGCTTCGCGATGGAAAAGAAACCTGGTTCCGCGAGCCGTGGAACTATTCGAACTACGGAGCAGAAGCCCGGAGCATTTACTCGCTCTCGCACGGCCTTGGGCTCATGCGGAAGGCGGGCAGTGACTCGGTGCTCGAGAATGCACCGAAAAACCTGAAGGTGGAGATCGCTCGAACATCTGAAGGAGAAGTGCTTCGCACCTGGGACGGCGGCGCGTTCCAGCTGATGCTGCCCCGGCTGCTCATCCGCGAGGACCAGTATTCGCCGGGAATGGGCCGGATTTTTCAAAATTATGGAGCCCACGTCCTGGCCCAGCAGAAGCGCGAATCGCTTCCGGTCCCTGCCGCCTACTCTGCATGCAACTTTGGCGTGGACGATGAGCCTGCCCGATTCTCCGGCGTTCCGTCCTACGTCGGCAAGGCCGGCACGCCCGGGCTGGTGAGCGCGGATCACCAGGAGTTCCGTGATGCCGCGCATCGCAAGGACTGGGACCGTGTGGTCACTCCGCACGCGGTCTTCCTCGCTGCCGCCACGAATCCGGCGGCATTCTCCGCGCCGTTGCGGAAGGCCGAGCGTGTGGGTGCTGATGAGAAGCTTTATGATCGAGAAGTGGGATGGATGGACGGAGTCCATGTCCGCCATGAGCACCGCGGAAAAGTCATTCCGGTGCAGCTGTCTCTCGACCAGTCGATGATCGCCCTGTCGCTTCTCGAGATGAGGGCTCCTGACAATCGCACGACTGCTTCGCGCCTTCTTGGAGCGGATCCGATGGTCCACTCGCGTCTCCAGTCGTTTTATTCCGCGATGGAGCCGCGCCTTTCAGGATCGGCCGCTCGATCAGAGTAGCTCCATCAGTCCCTCTGGAATTTGCTCGCCTTGAAGCTCCGCCTTGGCCCGATGGACCAGGCACCGTGCGGCCGCAACCGTCACGCCGAGGCGCCTGGCGATTTCCTGATACGGAAGCTGCACGACGATCCTCATCCAAAGAATGCGGCGTTGTAGCGGGCTGAGGACTCGAGAAATCCGGAAGATCATCCTGCGAAGCGAGCGGCGCTCGACGAGCATCTCGGCATTCGGATCGAGGCCTGGCGCCTCATCCACGAGCCTGTGCGACCCCTCGATCTGATGGCTCTGTTCGAGGGCGGGACGTTTCCGAAAGTCCGTCACCGTATTCCTGGCAATCGTCCACAGCCATGTCGTGAAGGCGAAGCCGAGCTGGTAGCTCGACGAGAAGCGGAAGACTTTCAGGAAGATCTCCTGGGTCAGCTCCTGGGCGACGGACTCATTCGGAACTCTTGAGTTCACGTAATTCTGGATCGGCTTCAGGAATCGAGAGTAGACCTCGGTGAACGCCCAGCTCTCTCCGCGCCGAAATGCCTCGATGGTTTCGTCCTTCATGTGGAACGATCGTAGTGATCGTCCGGGATGGCGACAAAAATTTTCCGCCCCTTGACCGTTTCTTTGCCGTTGTCAGCGAAACAATCCTGTCCGTCGCTCGTATCACCCTCCAGAAACAAGGAGGTTTTTGATGATGACCACGGAGAGGACATGGAGAACACGAAGTCGCCGGCTGCTGGGAGCCTGCGCATTTTCGGCACTGGTGGCGTTTACCGCGTGCAATGAGAATGGAGCCGTTCCGCCCAGCCTGATCGGAGTGATTGAGCCGAAGCCGTCACCGACGAGCGGAACGGATGATCCGGCGCCGAAGCCGACCTCGACGGATGTGAGCGGCTTGTACAGCGGTCCCGCGGAGATTGCGCCCTATGTCGCCAAATTCGTGGATGATGCCCGACTGCAGGGCAGGGATGTGACCGGCGAGATGCTCGGCCCGAAGCTGCAGGTCCGAATTGCGAGCCTCGATTCCTACGGCAGCTCGGTGATCGGGCTCTGCGAAACGAGCTCGAGCCTTCGTCGGGTGACTTTTGATCCGGATTTCTGGAACGCAGTATCCGAAACGCAGCGTGAGCTGCTCGCGCATCACGAGTTCGGACACTGCGTGCTGTACCGCGGGCACAGGAGCACGGTCCTCTCGAGCGGCATCTTCGCCTCGGTCATGTACCCGACGATCATGAAGAGCACCACGTACCTGAACAACTACGACTACTACCAGGATGAGCTGTTCACCTATGCAGCTTCAGAGGCCGCGCCGGAAGACGATCCGGCACGGATCACCGTCCATGTCTGTGATCACCAGGATCTCGGAATGGCCGAAAAGGAAGGAGAAGAGTGATGGTGAGGAAGAAGGTTCTGACGATTCCCGCGTTCCTGCTGACGCTGATGACCGCGACTCTCACGGGTTGCCAGTCGGAGGGAGATTCTCTCTCGACGAAGGTCCTTCCGGATACGTCTAAGTTCGATCCGGTTAATCCACCGGCCGATTCGCGAACCGGAAAGGACGTGCTCCTGTTCAACGGAACGGGGGTGGCCACTTCGGACTGGCAGAACACCGAAAAGCTGATTGCCGGTCAGGGCTGGAGCTATTCTCTGATCAACTCGGCCGAGCTGAATGCGATGTCGCTGGATGAAATCTCGAGCTATCGGCTGATCGTCGTGCCCGGAGGAAAGGGAGGCAACATCACCAATGCCCTCACTCCGGCCGCGCGTCTTCGAGTGCGGCAGGCCGTCCGGGATCGCGGCGTGGGGTATGTCGGATTCTGTGCGGGTGCATGGATCTCCGTGGGCCCTGAGGCGGAGACCGATGCGACGGCCGCATATGGCGTGGCGGTGGCGAAAGGAACGGTCCTTCCGTCGTACTGGCCCAACGGAGACACGAGCCTGACCGCCGCGATGGTGAAGGTGAGCCTTGCTGATGGCTCGAGCCGCCAGCTGGTGTGGTGGGGCGGTCCGTCCACCCCCGAATGGACAGGAGGAGTGATCGGTCGCTATCCGACCGGTGCTCCCGCAATCTCGCAGAAGTGGTCGGGCAAGGGACTAGTCGTCATCTCCGGTCCTCACCCCGAGGCTCCTCCCGCCTGGCGGTCCACTGCCGGAACCGACACGGACGGCATGGATTACGAGCTGGCGATTGCGATGATGACTGCGGCCATGAACGGGCGCCCGATGGCCACCTTCTGAGGAAACTGGTAAGACTTCTCTCGTGCCACGAGTCCGCAGGCCGGGAGAAGTCTCACTGGAACGAGCGTTGTCGAAGCTGGGAATCGCCTCTCGAACTGAGGCCCGTTCCTGGATCGAGGCGGGACGGGTTCGCGTGAATGGTGCGGTCCAGACGGACCCCATGCGATGGATCATTCCCGAGAAGGCTCGAATCGAAATTGATGGAAAGCAGCCGGACCGCAAGGAGCGGATTCTCCTCCTGCTCCACAAGACCCGCGGAACCATCACCACGCGGTCCGACGAGCGAGGGCGGTCGACGGTTTTTGATCTCCTGCCGCCGAATTTTTCGAGGCATGGCAATCTCCACGCCGTCGGCCGACTCGATCAGGCCACGACCGGGCTGCTTCTTCTGACGAATGATACGAGGCTTTCATCCTGGCTGACGGATCCGGAAAATGAAATTCCCCGGGTCTACCGCGTGACCGCTCGGGGCGAGATCACGGGTGAGCTGGTCTCTCGGATGCTGGAAGGAGTTCCGAGCGAAGTGGGCCTGCTGAAGGCTTCGAAAGTCGAGCTCCTCAAGGCGAGCGGACGAGAGTCGCACCTGCTCATCACGCTGCACGAAGGAAAGAATCGCGAGATCCGCAGGCTGCTGGAGGCTGTTGGCAGCGAGGTCACGGAACTGAAGCGGCTCTCATACGGAGGTTTGGAGCTCGGAGCCTTGAATCCGGGAGAGTCTCGCACCATCCCGGAAACCGAAATTGAAGCCGCTTTTCCCGGGGCGCCCAGAAGCACCGGTCTGGCAATTCCGAGGAACTCGACATGAGCCGGCGCTTTCGCTGGGCTCCGACTCCGAGCGGGCCCCTGCATCTCGGAAATCTGTTTTCGATGCTGCTGACCTGGCTCGATGCTCGAGCGGCCGGAGGCGAGGTCCTGCTTCGAATTGATGACCTCGATTCAACCCGATCGCGTCCCGAATACGTGCAGGAGATTTTTCGAGTGATCGAGTCGCTGGGCCTCGACTGGCAGCTCGGGCCCCGGTCCCTCGAAGATTTCGAAACGGGTTTTTCGCAGAAGCATT
This sequence comes from Bdellovibrionia bacterium, assembly GCA_044347055.1. Lineage (GTDB taxonomy): Bacteria > Bdellovibrionota > UBA1018 > UBA1018 > UBA1018 > CAIOHW01. Next base: position 7,777 of record JBIIXZ010000049.1, read on the forward strand.
TTCAAAATTTTTACGCTGCTGCATTCGAGGAGGCTCGCGCCTGCGTTCCGGAGCTGTTCTTTGCCTGCAGCTGCTCTCGAAAGGATCTTCCTTCGGATTCGGTTTATCCAGGGACCTGCCGGAGCCGGGGGCTTCCGTTGGCGAGCGATGGTACGGTGGCCTGGCGTGTGCGCTCGGAGCTGCTGCCGGAATCGGCACGAGCACTCGGTGATGTCGTGCTTTTCCGCAAGGAGCGTCTCTTTGCCTATCAGTGGGTGAGCCTGCAGGAGGATCTTCGCTGGAAGATCACCGATGTTCACCGCGGAGAGGACCTGAGGTCGTCGACGGAGCTCCAGCTCGGACTGGCCTTCGCGCTGTCATCTCGTGGGCTGCGCCAGTACGACGCATTCTCTCGCGTTCGGTTCGCTCATCATCCATTGATCCTGGACGGCGAGAAGAAGCTCTCGAAGTCCGAAGGCGCCCAAGCGGTGGGGCGCTGGCTTGGCCACCCTGAGAAAATTTTTTCCGCTTTTCTGAAGTGGATGGGAGCTCAAGAGACGAGCTCCGTTCGTACTGCACCAGAGCTTCTCGCCTGGTATCGATCCTCAAAGGCGGATGGTTTTACTCCGTCATTTTCCGCTCGGTTTCAGTGGTCTCAGCTGATGGATTGACGCCCGCCGCGGCGCGACTAGGAAAAAATTTCAGCGCTGCGGACCCGGGCCGATACGCCCTTCATGAAGTTTTCATGGAGCCGGGCGATCCTCGCAGCAACAACGACACTGGGCATCTGGGCGACCATGGTGCCTGCGAGTGCCGCTCGAGTGTCGAGCGACTGCCTCGGCAAAGGATTCCTTCCTGAAAACTCGCTGCGCGTTTCGATTTCCTCGCGGGCCAACGGCATGACCGAGGCGAAGTTCAACACCGTCCTCGATCGCGTCGAGAGTCATTATCGTCCGATCATTTCCGGTCGTGGGGCCCAGCTCGTCGTGCAGCGACTCTGGAATGATTCGACCGTCAATGCGTTCGCCGAGCGCAGTGGCTCGGAGTGGCGCATTCGCATGTACGGCGGGCTCGCGCGCCATGAGGCGATCACTGAAGACGCCTTCGCGCTGATTGCCTGCCATGAAATCGGTCATCATCTGGGTGGAGCACCGAAGTATCGGGGCCAGTGGGCGGCAAACGAGGGACAGGCGGATTACTTCGCGACCCTCAAGTGCATGCGCGATGTCTTCGGCAAGGACGACAACCGAACGATCGTGCAGACGCTGAATCCTCCGCAGACGCTCGTGCGTTCGTGTGAGAGAAGTTTCGGCGACGCCCAGACGATTGCCACCTGCGTTCGCAGCGGGATGGCGGGCCTCTCGGCGGCCGAGCTCATGCGCGTGCTGACGAATTCGTCTCCGATTTCGTTCGACACGCCGGATCCGGAGCAGGTTTCCGATACCGTCGATTCGCATCCGGCGGCCCAATGCCGACTCGATACCTATTCTTCGGGTGCGTTCTGCCAGGTGGCGTCCAGCGAAGCGCTGAGCGAGAGCGATGCGACGGTCGGAACGTGTTCCATCGAGAGGAACTTCAAGATCGGTGTCCGTCCGCAGTGCTGGTACAAGCCCGGAACAGTGGTGACCCACCCGTCGCCGGATCCGACTCCCACTCCGACTCCTCCTGCTCCCGGAGGCGTTGCACGCCAGCCCCTCATGGACGGAGCGACGTCGATCCTGGTTCGCGATCCGCGGCAGACGGTCTATATCGACGTGGATGTCTCCGAGTTTGCCGGAGCCGGGGGGGTCTACCTCGAGATCTCTCGCGCAGGTCGAGACTTCTCGAATCCCAACTCGATGACTCCCGACCCGATGCAGCTTCGCTCGGCGGCGCTTCGTGGAGTGCGTCAGCGCTTCTTCTTGAATCCTGCCCAAGCCCTGCCGGGCTGGGGAGTGTATCACCTTCGGGTGATTCCGCTCGATGCGTCGGGAACGCGCGCCGTGGGTCGCGCCTCGAACTCGAGTCGGCTGATTCTGCAGAGGTAGGCAAGTGGGGGCTCATCCTGAGCCACCCCGCTCATGAGCTTATCTCGCTGCTTCAACGGCAGGTTGAATGCGGGCGATGGAACCCGAGATCAGCCGGCAACCCACGAGCTCGCCGATATCTTCGGAAGGATCCACGCCATACGGCATAGCCATCACCGGTCGAATGACCTTCTTTTCATCCTTGAACGTGTAAACTCGAGCTGTCACGGAAAGCAGGACGTTGTCGGCTCCGATCGCCCGTGACGCGAGCGTCACGCAGTGATCGGGAAGCGAACGCGCAAGCACGTTCTTGAGCTGGAGCGACTCGGAGGGCGACATTACTCCTGAGTTATTCGAGTAAAGAACTCCTTTGGATCGCGACGAGCTCAAGGCCTTACCCTGAATATTTCCCCGGCTGATACTGTCGATGTACTCGAAGGTCACCTCGGTATCGAAGTAGATGTCCGTGACTCTCACCTTCTGGCTCTTTGCCTCGGCGTTCGGTGCCGAGAGCGATGCCAGGAGCCCCAGTGCTGCCCCCAGTGCCCACCGATAAACCAACCCACCCCGATTTCGATTCGATCCTGCGTTTGCGTTCTTCATGTGTTCCCCTCGTTTTTCATGAACATCCCCGGAGGGAGTTCAACGCAAGCCATCGGCCAACGGGGGGCTGCCTGAGAACGTGGCGAGAGCATTTTACGGGTGGATGAGGGCGCTTCGGTGTCCAAGACTTGGACAGCTGAAAAAACATTGGGCGAATGGAGCTGGCTTGTGTGCGGTCGAACACAGGGGGAGCCCCCGTGGGCGCGATCTACCGCGAGGACTCATCCACCAGTCGGCGAATGATGGCTCCCATGGTCTGGGCTTTGGAGCTGGCCGAAACGATCGCGGGGCGCCAGTCCCCGGGCACCACGTCACTCTCCCACTTCGGAGAATTCAAAAGCTCGTCGGCCTGGGATTTTGGAAATCGTCCCGGAGCGAGGGTCCACGCAAAATCCGGCCTCTCATCGCCGAGCCACTCTCCGCCCAGGATGTTCAAGTGCGAGTCGATCTCGAGTTCGTAGGTATACAGGCGTTTCTGCAACTGGGCAGGATGCGCGCCGTTCAGGCTGGTCGCATATCCGGTGGCGGTGGTGATCGTCATCCTGACGCCGACAACCCCCTGCGTACCGGGGGCACGCTTCAACGATCGCGGATCGTTCTTGAATTCCGCCACTCGAACAACCGCCTGATCCAGATTCGATGCCGCCATGCCCGTGCGCACATCAAAGTAGTCGAACTGATAGGAGACGACCGGCGTGTTCCACACTTCCGCGTGGGGTGAGGTATCGATGAAGATCGGACGTTGCTTCATGCCGTTCAAGAAGAGCACCGCGCGATGCCACGACCCGGGGTTGATCGATTCACACGACGGAGAGGTTCCGGGTACCGGGAGGCCCGGGCTCGGGCTTTCGCAGCGACCGCCAACGATCGGAGTCTTGATCAGAAATTCCGAAAAGTGCAGCGAGGCCAGCGCCTTGATGTCCGAGGCAAAGAGCGTGAACTCATGCCCGAAGATCGGGTCCCGCACCACGAGGTCGCTCACGGGCTCGGGCAGAAGCGCCGAAGCGGCCGCGGATCCGTCGCAGATTCCGGCCCAGGCAGCGATTCCGCCGCTGCGCTCGTAGCGTTCACCCAGCTTCCAGATCGACTCGGTGAGCGTTCCGGCAAGATCTCCGACCAGCAGATCGTACTTCTCGGAGGGCGACAGCTTGTCGAGGGCCTTGCGCCGCGACCACGAAAAGCCCTCCACCACGGAGCGTAGCGGCTTGTTCTCGACGTATGCCCGCCGCGCAGAGAAGCTCGAGCGAAAGTTGAAGGAAGAATCGAGGTAGCGAGCTGCGATCAGCCCATCCTTCAGCGCCCAGTAGTGAAGCGTCCAGGGATGCGTTCCTGTCCGCGAGCGTGGGGCTTTCTGGTCCAGGAGTCGGAGATTCAGCGGAGCGGACTCCTGGGCGTCCTGCTCGATCGGATCCAGCGAATCCTTCGGCGTCGCGGATCGGCGCAGTCCTCCGAGAAAGACCTCCCACGGAAGGGCGTGAGCAGCTCCAGCGTCCATGGGGGCACAGACTGCCAGAAGGCCGCAAAGGCTACCGAGAATCTGCTTCCTGACGAAAATCATCCGAGGTGCTCCGGCCTGAATCATCGAACAAAAAAGATCTGGGTGCCGCTGAAGGGGCCGCTGACTCCCTTCACCACTCCGCGAACGCGCCAGTAATACGTTCCTGGTTGGGAGGCAAAGAAGGTGATCGAGTTGTCCTTCGTGACGAGCGTTTCAATGATCCTCGAGAACGCAGAGTCGGAGGCAATCTGGACCTCATACTGGTCGTTCTGGCCCCTGCCGACCCAGGAGAGCTGCACCGGCGAAGCGCCCCGAATCACCTGGTCCACGACTTCCGGTGAAATGAACGGATTGAAGCTCTGCCGAGCCTTGGCCGCCTGTTCGGAGACAGCCAGAAAATAATCGGGATGATCTTTCCGAGAGTCGACGCCGTTGGGTCCCTTGATCCAGACACCCGAGTGGACCTGAAGTTTTCCGTCGGGCAGCGGAGTGCCGAACAGGATGTAGTGATATTCACGAATGGTTTCACGCGTGCCCACGAAGTTCAGCTCGGTCTTTTCAGTCGCCGAGGCGGAGTAGAGCCACATCCGAACCTGGACGGCGTCATTCCTGCCAGCAACCGGACTCATCGAGAAGTTCGCCTTGTAGACCGGAACATTCCAGATCTCGACGCCGGGGTCATGATCCATGATGAACGCTTGTGAACGCTCGAAGAGCTGGACTTCGACGAAACGATGGAACTGATCCGGAAAGATGTCGGGGTGGATCCATCCATCGTGGTTTCCAGTGAACTTCTGTCCGTAGGCCTGCACCTCGGTGTCCGGCAGTGCCTCGTAGGTCTTCAGCAGCAGGGCCTTCTGGTCGCCCACCGAGAAGGTCAAATCCAGGTTGCCGAGTCGAATCGTTCGAGGAGTCCTGGGCTCCGGAGACAGGATGGAGGCCAGCGACCATGCATTGCAAAGCCCTTCCCACGACAGCGAGGAGGGTTCGTGGCGCTTGCGCTCGTGGCTCGCGGCGCTGGATCCTTCGGGCAGGCGAGGGCCTGAGTGCGCTTCGCGATACAGGTCGAGCTTTTCCAGTGGAGAGAGGCCCGTTGCAGATTGAAATAACGTGGTTTCGTACCGCGGATACCACCAGGAGGACCAGGGTTTGATCCTGGCCTCAGCAACAGGCGAGCGCACCAGAGCCTGAGGCACCGCGATGATGCTCGGTCCGAAGTCCGTCACGACGCGATTGAGCGCCGGATCCTCGAAGTAATCGCCACGAAGCGCCAGCTGCGCCCGTGCGACGTCGGCCTGCTCCAGAGCAGTCGCAGAGTCCGCACCAGGAGTGGAACCTGTCAGCAATGCCCGGACCTCGGAGGTCTGCTCCTCGAGGCGAAACTCCAGGCGGCGCTCTGCGCCGCAGGCGGCAAGCAAAGCCAGAAAAACGCTGCTGACAGTGGTCTTCGTGCAGAACTTCATACGAGCATCCTTTGTCAATGAGAGGGGTTCGGGAACGACGCAACATGCTGTTTGCGGAGCTCCCGAACCTCATTCCACGGTAACCGACGGAATCAGCGGCGTGATGCGTTGCCCGGGAGCTGTCCGCGCTGGTCGCGGCCTTCTTCGGACTTCTCGCAAAGCGAGACCACGCTCTGGGTCGTGGTCATGTTGATCGCCTCGGGGTTCGAGGCGCGAAGGTCTTCGATCTGGACCAGGCAGAAGTCGGTTGCGGAGCCTTCGAAAGCCAGGAGCTCTTCGCAGGTCGTGCGACGGGACAGGCTCATGTTCTCGATGATCTTCGTGAACTTCGGGCACGAGAACTCGCTGTCGGACATCTTGACGTCAGCAGCCTGTGCAGCCATCGAGTACTTGTCCGAGGCCATGGAGGTCGTCACCGTGCGGGCCACCGGAAGCTTGATGGCTCCGGAAGCGCTCGGAACGTACTTCGAGAGGCTGTCCTGGCAGACCACTTCGATGTTCTTCGGAGCGTTCTGGTTGTGGAAACGAGCGGGGTTTGAGCAGGCTTCCTTCATCTGGTCGAAATTGATCGAGGTGGCTGCCTGTGCGGAGACGACTCCGGACAGGATGGCGCCCAGGGCTCCGGCAATGATCATCTGTTTTTTCATGGAATTTCCTTGTTCTTCACGACTCAGTCCGACGCAAGTGTCGGGCTGACGCAGGGTCTTGCGTGGCGCGACCTATAGAAAACGCCCCAATTTCTGGCATTCAAAAAGAGTCG
>JBIIXZ010000226.1:0-4252 GCA_044347055.1 Bdellovibrionia bacterium
CCAAACTCCGCAAGCGTACCGTCCTCGAAATCATCGAGTGACCCGGCGCTCGATGCGCCGGGTGCTGGCAGGCCTGCCCTGCAATCCATCCAGTTTCTCACGCTTTTTCCCGAGCTCATCGAGCCCGCGCTGAAGGCCAGCCTCATGGGCAAGGCCGTCTCCCGCGGGCTCATGCATTTTCAGGTCACACAAATCCGCGATTTCGCCACGGACAAGCACCGTACGGTCGACGAGACGCCCTATGGTGGCGGCGAAGGCATGCTCATGCGCGTCGATGTGCTCCATGCCGCGTGGAAGTCCGTGGTCGAAGCGGCCCCCAACAAAAGGCGCCGAACCATTCTGCTCTCTCCCCAGGGGCAGCACTTCACGCAGTCGAAAGCCAGCGAGCTCCTCGAGCACGACGAGCTGATCCTGGTTTGTGGCCACTACGAGGGCATCGACGAGAGGTTCATCCAGCTCTGCGTCGATGAGGAGCTCTCGATCGGCGATTACGTCCTGACCGGGGGAGAGCTGCCGGCCGTGGTCATTGCCGACGTGGTGACCCGTCTGGTTCCCGGGGTCGTGGGAAACGAGGACTCGATTTCGCAGGACAGCCTCGAGGGGGGGCTCCTGAAATACCCTCAGTACACCCGTCCGCGGGTTTATGAAGGGCTCGAAGTGCCGCCCGTGCTCCTGGGGGGCAATCATCAGGAAATTGCCCGCTGGCGGCAAAGGCAGCGCGAGGAGCGGACTCGTCTGAAGCGCCCCGATCTGCTGAAAAAGCCCTGAAAATACCCGGTGCATCGCACCGCCCGGCATGATATCCGACCGAAGCTGTGTCGGTACCTGTCTACGTGGTCTTGCTTCATCATCCCATGCGGAATCGCGAGGGAAAGATCGTGACCACGGCGGTCACGAACCTCGATATCCACGATATCGCGCGTTCGTGCCGGACGTTCGGAGTGAAGGAGTACATCCTCATCACCCCGATCGAAAGCCAGCACCAGCTAGTTCGCCGGGTCCTGGGGCATTGGGGTGAAGAACCCTCCCAGAAATGGCACCCGGATCGATTTGAAGCCCTGTCCAGGGTCAGAGTCGAGTCGAACTTCACCGGACTTCTCGATCGGCTCACTCGTGAGCATGGCGAGAAACCTGAGGTGGTGCTTACCGACGCGAGCGATCTCCGGGGCGGAATCTCCTATTCGGAATACCGAACAGAGCTTCAGGCCCGGGGGAAAGCTCCGAATCCGCGGCCGGTGGTCATCGTGTTTGGCACCGGCTGGGGAATCGACAGCTCCTTCCATCCCGCGGTAGATCGGATCCTGGCTCCGATCTACGGGCCGGAAGGAAAACAGGAAGAGGGCGGTTACAACCACCTCTCCGTCAGAGCAGCTGCCGCCATCATTTTGGATCGGCTGTTCGGAAACTAACCGGTTCGTCCCGGAAACGGGGCGAATGACAACTGGCCAGGGTTTGCAGTCCTCGAAAGAGGCTGTGTTTTTAGAAAAATGGAGTGTGTTGCCATGGCAACTACCAAGACCAAGTATCGCCGCAAGTCCAAGAACGCCGTCCTTCCTCTCAAGAACCTCGCCGCCAAGGTGGCGATGGTCGAAAATCCGCAGATCCGCTCCGACCTGCCGCAATTCAAGGCCGGCGACACGGTCCGCGTGCACGTTCGAATCAAGGAAGGCGACAAGGAACGCGTCCAGGTTTACGAAGGCGTCGTGATCGCCCGTTCGAACCGCGGCGGCAGCAAGTCCTTCAACGTCCGCAAGATCTCCCACGGCGTGGGAGTCGAGCGTATCTTCCTTGAAACCTCTCCGAAGATCGCCAAGCTCGAAGTCGTCCAGGAAGGCCGCGTCCGTCGCGCGAAGCTCTATTACCTGCGCGGCCTCGAAGGAAAGGCAGCCAAGATCGAGCAGGAAGTCGAAACCCAGGCCCAGGCAGCCGCTTCTGCCGCAGCCAAGGAAAAGACCCAGTCCAAGCCTTCCAAGAAGTAATTCAGGAAAGCCAGGCGGGATTCCCTCACGGGAATCCCGCCTTTTTTTATGGTCAAAGCCTCTTCACGCACCCCCTCACTCGAGCACGAAACTGCCGCCGGTTTTCCGGACCGGATCATCATTGGCGTGGATGAAGTCGGGCGCGGATGTCTTGCGGGCCCGGTGATGGCCGGCGCCTTTGCTTTTCCCTGCAGCACCGAAACTCCCGAGTGGGTCTCGAAAATTCGCGACAGCAAGCTTCTCAGCGCCAAAGCGCGAGACGATCTTCATGCCAGGCTGCAGGATTGGACTCCTCACTGGAGCGTCGCCGAAGCCAGCGTGGCAGAGATCGATTCGATCAATATCCTGAATGCCGCTGAGCTGGCGATGAAGCGCGCCTTCGACGCCGTCGTGGAACGGATCAAGAAAGATCTCGGAGAGCACATCGAATCCCGCATCCATGTGCTGGTCGACGGAAATCGAGTGCCCCGGCATTTCAGGGGCAAGGCGACCGCCATTGTGGGCGGCGATCGCCTTTGCCTGAGCATTGCCTGTGCGTCCATTCTCGCCAAAGTGATTCGCGATCGTCGACTCGAGCAGCTGGACGACCTGCATCCGGGTTACGGCCTCGCAGTCCACAAAGGCTACGGTACCCCCGAACATCTGGCCGCGCTCCAGCGCCTCAAGCCTTGCCCGGAACATCGTAGAAGCTTCTCTCCGGTGCGGCAGGCGCTCCAAGCCGCGACGGTCGACTAAAGGACCGACTCGCTCTTTTTTTCCATTTTCAGCAGCTTCGTATAGATCCCCATCAATAGCAGCGAGGGAACCCAGAGGCCCACGAAATTGGCGACCGGCTTCTGCCGCGAAGTGACTGCCAAGACTGCCGACGCGATGATGCTCAGCCCTGCAGCGGTCAGGAACGCGGACTCCGGCAGCTGGCGTGCCCTTTCCTCCACCTGGTGGGTGATGTCGCTCGCGCGCTTTTTGAATTCAGGAAACCTTTCCTGAAGGTTGGATTTCACCTGTTCGACGTTCTCTTTCGCTTTTTCAGCGGTCGGATTGAATGCCATGAAAATCGTCCTCCTCAGGAGAAGGGTGCAAATGAATGACCATGACAGGCAGGCGGTCCGTCGAGCTACCGGCGAGGGGGCCGAGAATCTTGCGGCAGCCGAGTACGAACGGGCGGGAGCTCGGGTGATCGCCCGGAACTACCGTGTGAAGTGTGGTGAGCTGGATCTCGTCGTCGAGGAGCCGAGGGGTGCCGAAGTCACGCTCGCCTTCGTGGAGGTCCGCGCTCGAACGGAGTCGGCGAGCTGGGAGACTCCTGCCGAATCATTGACTCCTGCAAAGCTGAGAAAACTCAAGAATGCTGCAGGCTTTTTTCTGGCGGCCTACCGGGGGCCGGCGACATCCGTTCGTTTTGATCTCGCCAGCTTCGATGGCAGCGGACTCAGGATTCACAAGAACTTTTGGTGGTACTGAGCAGGGAGTTTTGCCACCCTTGAAGGCATGAATGGCTTCAGGTTGGTTGTAGTTCTTCTGGTTGCGGGGCTGGCGCTGGGTTCAACCTCGGTGCGTGCGGAGGACGAAGACCTGGATTCGCGACACGTGCGAACAGTATTTCGACTGGGAACCCTCGGGGCGACGGCTGGTGCCGGTGCCGGGCTGGTCATGTGGCCGATTTCGGGACGGGTAAACACGCTGTTTGTGGGAGCCGGGGTGGGGTTCGTCATCGGGGCCCTGGCAGGAATTTATCATGTGAACCATGAAGATGATCCCCAGAACCCGCTTCGTGGTGTCGGACTCAGCCTGCCGATTCCGGGCGAGGCCGGAGCCTCGCCCGTTGCGGTTACCTGGCAGCTGGAATTCTAAGTTTCAGTTGTTCTCGCTGTATTTGCGCCGTGCGCGTTCTTCAGTGTCGTAGAAGTCAAATTCCTCGTTGTCGTCGAAGGCGCGAATGACCTTCTGGAATTCGCTTCCGACATTGCAGTAGCGAGGCTTCGTCGGGGAGCGGCGGTTGAAATCCTTCAGAGTCTGCACGAAATTGGAAATTCCGCTGGAGCCGACGAATTCGAGCTTCTGAAGATTGAAAATGATCTGCGTGGGAACAGAGTCCTTTTTTGCGGCCTGGATGAGCCTGCTCAGGTCCTCCTTGAAGGGTTGCTGGGTTTCGTAATCCAGCTTGCCATTAACTTCGACCACGATGGTATCGCCCGACTTTTTGATTTGTGTTTTCATAACGTCCTTGTTTGAAGCTACTCCCAGCCATGATTATGGAACCCCCATCTGACGCG
>JBIIXZ010000051.1:0-14042 GCA_044347055.1 Bdellovibrionia bacterium
CGAGGCGCTCCGTCCATTCGCCTCGCGAATGGAGACCCTGGTCACCGGCGCCTTCTGCGTGTTCATGGCATGGTTCTCCATCCGATATGTCAAGACCAGCCAGGAGCTCGGCGAGGTGGGCGTCGTGACGCGAATTCCAGCGTGGATTTCGCAGCTCGTGATTCCGTACACCTTCGTGTCGATGTCAATCCGCTATGCGGTCTACTTCATCTTGCCTGGACTGAAGCCGGTTCCTCCGATCGGAGAAGGACGATGACCTCACTGGGCCTGATTGCTCTCATCCTTTTCCTGGTGGCCTTCAGCCAGCCGCTCTTCGTCATCATGGGTTCCGTCACGGCATACTGCTACGCCTTCTTTGGCGACGGCGAGCTCACAGGCGTGATCGAAGATATTTATTTTGCCGCCAACAAGGACCTACTCCTCGCGATTCCGCTGTTCATCCTGGCTGGAGCGCTGATGAGCCAGGGCGGAATCTCGCGCCGCCTGATTCGACTGGCGACGTCGCTCACTGGAGGAGTTCCCGCCGGGTTAGCTGTGGCCGCGGTGTTCTCCTGCGCCATCTTCGCTGCCATTTCCGGCTCTTCACCGGTGACGATGATTGCCATCGGAAGCATTCTCTATCCCGCCCTTCGCGCGGCGGACTACCCGAAGGAGCTGTCGATCGGCGTGCTCGCTGCCGGCGGCACGCTGGGCATCATCATTCCGCCGTCCATTCCGATGATCGTTTACGCGATCATGTCGAGCGTTTCGGTGACGGACCTGTTCATTGCAGGAGTCGGCCCCGGAATCCTTCTGACGATCCTGCTCATGATCTACTGCCTGATTCGCGGCAGATCGTTGCCGCGCGGAAAGTTCGAACTGAAGGAAGTGATCTCGGCGTTCAAAAGCGGCATTTTTTCTCTGCTCATGCCCCTCTCCGTACTGGGCGGCATCTACTCGGGATTCTTCACGGCAACCGAATCCGCCGCAGTGGCCGTCGTTTATGCACTTCTGGTGGAGTTCCTCGTTCATCGCGAACTGAAGCTTGCCCAGATTCCCGCCGTCCTTGCGGAGACTGCGCAGCTCCTCGGCTCTCTGTTCCTGATCCTGGTTCTTGCGGTAAGCCTCAACAAGTTCATGACCTTCGAGGAGATTCCACAGTCACTGGTCCAGCTCCTTTCGCAAGCCATCGAGAGCAAGGTGGCCTTCCTGATCGGAGTGAACATTCTCCTGCTGATCGCGGGAGCATTCATGGACGCTCTGAGTGCCATCCTGGTGCTGGCGCCGCTATTGGTGCCGATGGCTACTCATTACGGCGTCAATCCGGTGCACTTTGGCGTGCTGATGATCGTGAACCTCGAGATCGGCTACCTGACTCCTCCCGTCGGCGTGAATCTCTTCGTGGGCTCGAGCGTCTTCAAGGAGTCGATCACCACGATGATCCGCGCAGTCATTCCGTTGATCGGCGTGCTGCTCATCGGGTTGGCCATCGTCACTTTCTGGCCACAGCTTTCGCTCTTCCTTCTCAGATGAACTAGTCACCGATCGAGCCTCGCAGTATCCTTGAGGGATGCCACTCCATCGATTCGTGCTCGCCGGCACTGCGGCCACCCTCGTTGCCACAACGGCTTTCGCTGCCCTTCCGGATGACGCCCTTCGACTCCTCGAACAGGTTCCGGGCCGCCGTCTTTCGCTTCGGTTCGTGGTCCAGAGAGCTGCAACGAGCTCCGACAGCTTCCAGGCAGCTTCGGCCGAATTCATAGCCACCGATGTCGCGAAGCTACAGTCCAGATCCGCCCTGGCATGGCGGCCTTTTCTTCGCTTCCAGCGACTCGACGATCGACGCGAGCCGACGAACCCGTTCAGTCCCGGCAGGATCCAGAATTCGCAGCTCTCTCTCGGGGTATCCACCCAGTTCGAGACCGGAACGCAGCTGCAGGCGGAAGTCTCGCATGGCTCCAATGGACTTCTGTTCAATGTGTTTCCACCGGGCTCACTCGACTACTTCGAGACGCGCGCATCACTGACCCTGAGCCAGAAGTTGTGGAATAACGCCTTCGGTACCGGCACCCGTGCAGGGCTCGACGCAGCGGAAAAGGCCTCCGAAGCTGCTCTGGTGCAGGCGCGAATCCAGCTCGAGGAATGGGCCACCGGAATCATCCAGCTGTATTATGGAGCGTGGCTCTCGCAGTCTCAGGGAAACGCCGCGCGTCTCGGCCTCGAACGAAAGAAGCGGCTGAAATCCGTGATGGAGATCCTCGTTCGAAGAGGAACCGCAGAGGCACCGGACAGGCTCCAGGTCGATGCGGCACTGGCCGCCTCCGAAATCCAGTGGGAGCGCGCAAGGCTCTCGCTTCAGGATCAGTGGCGCCAGCTAGTGGTTGCCTTGAAGCTTCCGGAGTCGATTGCGGCGGTGGATCCTTTCGAGATTCCAGTGGATCTGGATGATCCTCTGGAGGAGGCCCGAAACCAGTGTGGAAGCGAGCAGGCACTGGCCCAGGCTCCCGAAGCCCGCGAGGTCCTGCAGGCGCAGCTCCTTTCGGAAGCTGCAAGCCTCCAGCTCAAGCAGGCCAATACTCGACTTCGGCCCGAGGTCGACCTGAGCCTCAGTGTTTTCAGCAATGGCATCGACTCCGCCGGTGGCAGCGCCCTGTCGGAAGGGGCTCGCTGGCTCCATCCGGGCTACCTCGCTGGCGTGACCGTCAGCCTTCCAATCGGCTTCCATGCCGAAAAGGCCCAAGCGCTCCAGGCCTCTGCGCAGCAGCTTCGCGCCGATGCACAGGGCAGGATCGCCGCAGACCGCAGCCGGACGGACTGGATCCAGCGTTGCCTCGAGCTGTACCGCATGGACCGAGCCGCCGCGTCGTGGGGTCGCGCTGCGCGTGCGCAGGAGCTTCGCGCGCAAGAGGAGGAAAAACGCCTGAGAATCGGCCGCACCGGAATGTTCCAGGTCATTCAGGCAGGCGATGACGCCACGCAGGCCCTGCTCGCGCTCGACGCCGTGGAAGTCGAACGCCGACTGAATGCATGGCAGGTGCTCCGCCTTGCAGGACAGATGTCGCGAAAACTCGAGCTTGCCGAAGCACAGGTGAACCCATGAACTCGCTGATCGAATTCTTCGTCCGAAGAAAGCTTTTCGGAAACATCCTCACTCTCACGATCTTTCTCATCGGCGCGGCTTCCACGATGCTCATTCGCCGTGAGGTCTTTCCGAACGTCTCTTTCGACATCATTGTGGTCCGCACGATCTTTCCAGGTGCTTCGCCCGAGGAGACGGAGAAACTCGTCACGAACCCGCTCGAGCAGGACCTCAAGGAGGTCGACGGCATCAAGAAGGTCTTGTCGCTTTCGACCGAAAGCCAGAGCGAGATCACTCTGTTTCTGGACCCAGACCAGACGACCGAAGAACGAGCCAAGAACGACATCCAGGACGTCGTCGATCAGTTCACCCTGCCTCAAGGTGCTGAGAAGCCCAAGGTCACGGCAATCGACAGCAAGCTCACTCCGATCGTGGAGGTGACCCTGTCGGGCGACCTGCCGGAGCTCGAGCTTCGTCGGAGGGCTCGACTGGTCGAGGATGAGCTCGAAAGCCTGTCCGGGGTGGCGCGAGTCGTGCCCAGTGGAATGCGTGATCTCGAAATCCGCGTCGAGGCCGATCCGCACAAGCTGGCACAATACCGAATCTCGCTCGACGAGGTGGTGCGCGCCCTGCAGACGAAGAATGTCTCCATCCCTGCCGGAAGCATCGAGCCTCGCTCCGGCTCTAGCCCGATTTCCATTCGTGACCGCGAAAAGATCGTGCGCACGATCGGAGAATTCAAGACGCCCGAAGAAGTCGCGCAAACCGTCGTCCGCGCCAATGAGCTCGGCGTACCGATCCGCGTGAAGGATCTCGGAAAAGTGACGAATGCCCTCGCAACAGCCAAGGTCATCACGAGGGCGCTCGGGTCGCCTGGCATCTCACTGACCGTGCTGAAGAAGGAAAAAGGCGATGCCATCCAGGTCGTGCGATTGGTCAAGAGCCGGATGGCACAGCTGACCGAAACCATCGGCCCGAGCGTGAAAGTCAGCTACATCAACGATTTGTCACAATACGTCGAACGACGGATCAACATTCTCTCCGGCAACCTTCTGCTCGGTCTCGTGCTGGTATTCGTGCTCCTGGCGGTGTTCCTGAGATTCGAGGTGGCTGTCATTGTCTCGCTCGGAATTCCGTTCGCATTTCTCGGAGCCATGGCGGTCTTTTACAACCTCGGAAACTCGCTGAACCTGATTTCGCTCATCGGTTTCATCATCGTCTCCGGCATGCTGGTCGATGACGCCATCGTCGTGACGGACAACAGCGTCAGGATGATGGAGGAAGGACTTCAGCCCGAGGAAGCTGCCATCGAAGGAGCCAAGCAGGTCTGGCCGGCAGTGACGGCCTCAGTCCTGACGACCGTTGCCGCCTTCGCCCCGATGCTCTTCATGTCAGGAATTTTCGGCAAGTTCGTCCGAGAGATTCCGATCGGCGTGATCCTCGCGCTACTGATCAGCCTGGTAGAGGCCTTCCTGATCCTTCCCGGACACATCGCTGATTACGTGAAGGTGCGTGCCACCGAGCGTTCACGAAAAACGTCCTCGGGCCTCCGAAGGCAGGCCGAGCGGCTCTCTGCGGCCTGGGAATCGCTCGTGCTTCCGGCCTATGCGCGGGTCCTCTCCTGGGTGCTGGACCACAAGTACAAGACGGCCCTCGCGACCCTTGCACTATTTATCGTCTCACTGCTGCTTGCCGGAAAGGTCATGAAGTTCCAGCTCTTTCCGCCCGATGGAGTGGAGATCTTCTTCGTGCGCATCGATGCGCCGACCGGAGCGTCGCTCAAGCAGACCGAAGACCTGGTCGTGCCGATCGAGAAGGTCGTGGCATCGCTTCCGAAGCAGGAGCTCGACAGCTATCTCACCAAGATTGGCATCCAGCAGCAGGATCCGAACGATCCTTCAACTGCAATCGGAACCGAGTACGCACAGATTGCCGTATTCCTGACTCCGGAAACGAGCCGCGCTCGAAAGGCGCAGGAAATCATGGATGACCTTCGAAAGCAGATCGGCCTGCCTGAGGGGCTTCGCAAGGTGGCATTCGTTCGCGCGCAGTCCGGACCACCCGTGGGCCGCGCGGTGAGCCTGAGCGTGCGAGCCAAGCAGTATGACGTGATCCTTCCGGCAGTCGAGGAGCTCAAGCGCCTGCTGGCCACGATTCCCGGGGTCATGGATATCGAGGACTCCTACACGCTCGGCAAGGAAGAGATCGTCGTCCAGGTGAATGAGGCCGAAGCGGCTGCGGCGGGGCTGGGCGTTGCCCAGGTCGGCCAGACGGTTCGAGCGGCCTTCGACGGAATCGTGGCCACGACGATTCCCGGCCTGGATGAAGAGATCGATGTTCGCGTGTCACTGAGCGAGGAGGCCAGAAAGAGCGAGGAGACGCTCCTGCAGCTGCTGATTCCCAACCCTCGAGGCAATCTGGTTCCGCTGTCACAGGTGGCTGGAACCAGGAAGAAACAGGGCATCTCGAGGTACGAACACGAGGCCAATGAGCGCCAGATCCGCGTGACCGCTGATGTGAATCCGCTGGAATCGAGCTCTATTGCAGCCAACGGCAGGCTGAAGGAGCTCCTGCCCGAGTTTTCCAGCCGGTTTCCGGGCGTCAGCGTTCAATTCGGTGGAGAGGACGAAGACACGCAGGAGAGCTTCCAATCACTCGGGCGTGCCTTCGGAGTGGCATTCCTGGGCATTTTTCTGATCCTGGTCTTCACGTTCGGCAAGCTCCTGCAACCCCTGCTCGTGCTGCTAACGATTCCGCTCGGAATGATTTCAGTGATCCTTACCTTCCTCATTCATGGAAGGCCGTTGAGCTTCTT
Source organism: Bdellovibrionia bacterium (assembly GCA_044347055.1). Classification (GTDB taxonomy): domain Bacteria; phylum Bdellovibrionota; class UBA1018; order UBA1018; family UBA1018; genus CAIOHW01. The sequence goes on from JBIIXZ010000051.1 coordinate 5,874, forward strand.
CGCGATGCTCGGCGTGATCGCCCTCGCGGGCGTCATCGTCAACAATGCCATCGTGATGATCGATTTCGTCAATCAGCTGCGAGACCAGGGAGTGGAGCGACGAGAGAGCATCATGAGGGCGGCCCAGATGCGGATCAGGCCGATATTCCTGACCACCGCGACCACGGTCGCAGGACTTCTTCCGACCGCCTATGGAATCGGTGGCCTCGATCAGTTCGTCGTGCCGATCGCCCTCGCGCTCGGCTGGGGACTGGCGTTCGGGGCATTGCTCACCGCCGTGGTCTTTCCGGCGGCAATTTCGATGCTGGACGACATCGAGGTGCGCTTCGAATCCTGGAAGTCGCGACTGCGCTAGCGCAGTCGATAGGCCAGGCAAGAGTCGCTTCGATAATTAAGGAGGGAATCAGGCCGCCCGCCTGTCCTGCTTGGTCTCCTCTTCTTCTTCGCGTTCTCGTTCGTCGATGGCTGGCGCTGCTCCGGTGAGAGATGCCGCCAGCTGCACGAGCCCCAAAGCGGAGAGCCAGAGCATGTCGAGGAGCAGTCCGCTGCCGATGACGAGGATGGAGAGAACTGCCTGAAAACCCGCTGCCTTCTTCAATACGCGACGGTGACGCATGAGTCCATCCGAGGTGCACTCGACATGCCGCTGGAGGCCAGCACCGAGGCTCGCCGCTCGTTTCTCGATCAGATATGGGGCGAGTCACCGGACCCGCCCCACCGTGAAGCGATTAGAGAGTTCCGACTCCGGCAGCGCCAAAATCCGTGGAAGAAATCGAATCCACGTCGGAAAGGAAACCGGCATTCAGGCCGTCCTGAGTGAACACTGAAGCCAGCCCAAACTCCGTCGGCACACTGTTCAGGCCCGCTGAAGTACAGGCAGCTCCTCCGTCACTGGAGGTGTCCGAGGCGCTGAAGCACTGGCCGGCAACGGTGGCATAGCCCCCCTGCGAGCTCTGTCCACTCGTGTAGGCGACCGTTCCGTTCGAACGAAGATAGACCGTCGAAGGCGATGCACCCGATTTCGTTGCGTAGTTGAACGTGAACTCTTCGGTCGATTTGTTCGCCAAGACTCGAATGGCATCCCCTCGAATTTCATTCGCACCACCGGCACTCTGGAAGCCCTTGCCGATCACCCAGATGTCCGCCTGGTTTCCGTCGACAGTCGCCTTGGCCAGGACCACGATGTGGCTTTCGCCAGTCTCGTCAGGAGTCGCCGCCGTCTTGGTGATGTACATGAGATAGAAGTGGTTCTCGTCCTTGCCAATGGCCATCTTCTGGCTGCCACCCTCGGCGGAGACCTCGGCCGGCACTGTCTGATTTTCCCAGCAGGAAAACTTCATCGTCACGGTACTCGCTGCAGCTCCGCCGATATCGAAGTCAAAGGTCATGGGGGTGGGTGTCTTGTTGAAACACTTGTCAGCCGAATCAGCACCTTCGGCCTCGCTTAGACGCGCCTGGGTCTGCGCCATCGCGCTGTCGAGCTGGTTGACCCAATAGCGATAATAATAATAGCTCCGGCCTGTGTACTCCCGGAACGTGAAGCAATTCAACGCGTCCAGGAACTTCCCCTGATCCGTTCCAATCGCGGCTCCGCTCGCCAGCTCTGAACAAGTGGCAAGGATACTCGGAGATTGAGCGGGCTTCAGAGCAGCACTAAAAGTGGCGGCCCCCAGGCCGGACGGCTTGGCAGCCTCGACGATGGCGCCGACGTTCGGTGCCCCGAAGTCATAGCCGCTGCTGCCACAGGCTTGCAGCACCAACAGAGCTCCTCCAGCCAGAGTGAAACGAAAGAACGGGGATAGTTTCATCGAATTCTCGCCTCCTGTGCGAGCCGTGATTGCGGCATCCTGCCGCCCCAGAACGAACCTGAGTCCAAAGTCTGATTTTCGGCAGTTCGCCTGTCGCCGAGAAAAGCTGTGCAGTTTCCGCCACGAAAAAGCGTAGACTTCTGAAATCGTTGAAGGATTCCCTCGGAATGGCGCAGAGCATGGTACCTTCAAACCATGTCTTCACTCCGTGATTTCGGACCTCACCGAGGAGCACTCCGCTACCTCCTGCTACAGGACCCCGCGGGGGTCCGCGAGCTTTCGCTCCTTCACGGCGTCGAGATCAGCACTCTCCTGACCACCGACACCCCGGCCGAACGTGCGTTCATCGATGCGATCTGGGACCGCGTCGCAGGCCGTAGCAGCCTCCACCCCTCGGTGGGGCTCGACGCCAGTCGACTGTTCCAGTTTCGTGACCTCGGAGAAAGAGGCTGGCTCCTGCACTACGCTCCCGATTTCTCGACCGCCTGGAGCCAGGCGCAAAAGCAGTGGAGCACTCCCTCCTCCTCGAAGATCCAAATCTCGGGTGACTTCACGCAAGGTACTTTCCAAGCCCGATGGACCGTGGCCGAACGAGCGGTACTGGTCCATTATTTCGCCGGAGCACTCCTGGGTTCCATTCGGGGACTCGGGGTGGACGCCACCGAAATCATCGAACTGAGCCTTCCAGAATGGAGTGCTCCTGGAAGCCCTGACCAGCGCGACGCCGTCGTTTGCGCGATCCAGGATGCCTTTCGAGTCACCACCCGGTTCTCCGGAGAACTCCTTCAATTGCGGATTTTACCGGAGGTTTCGAGCAAGCGACTCCGCACTGCAGACGCCGCCATCTTTCGATTCTTTGAATCGCGAATCGAAAACGCTGGCACAGAGCATGACGCCACCCCGGGACTCCTCGTCGAAGTGAAGCAGGTGCTCCGAACCAACCTGAGCTCGAAAGACTTCGGAGCTCTTCAATTGAGCCAGCAACTGGGTTTGAGCCAGCGCACCCTGGAACGGAGCCTATCTCGCCAAGGATTGAGCCTGCGCGCCGTGCGACAGGAAATGCAGCGCGAGGCCACCATCGAACTCCTTCAACTGGGCCTGACGTCCAAGGAAGTTGCCGATCGCGTGGGATTCGAGGACGTTGCCTCCTTTTCACGAGCCTTTCGAAGATGGACGGGAAAAACCCCTTCCCAATATTCCAGGAGATGAATCCATGGCTGAACTCATCCAGAACACCCTTTCATTCCAGACGTTTGGACTTCGTCCGATGTTCCGCTATCTCATGCTGGAACACCACGACGCCTACGTGGCAACGCTCGACTCGATGGGCCTGACTCCTGATGAGCTCCTCCACGGAAAACGTTCACTGAGCCACCAGGAACTGGGTGCCATCTGGGGCCTGGCGTTCACCGTTCGTCCCCACGATCCGACCGCCTCATTCCGAGCTGCGCTTCTGCACGACATCCACGATACGGGACTGGTCGGAATCCTCGCTCGCAGTTGCTCCAACCTGCGCGAGGTCTTCGAGGTTCATGAGCGACTTCTGGTCCGCATGGATGCCGATGGAGTGGTGGCCCGGATCAAGCCGGAGCCCGGACGCGTGGCCATGGTCTTTGAAAAAATGGCGGCATTCCCGATTCCGATCCAGGACTATGCGCTCGGCACGACGTGGGTCGCAATCACTTCGCTCTCCCCTCGGCTTCGAGAACGAGTCGTCGCGCTGGAGTTTCCGACGGATGCCGCGTCACGGGGCTTCACGGATGCGCATCTTGCAGCCATCGAGAAAGATTACGGCCGCGTGCTGAAATTCTCATCCTCTCGTATGGCACTCGTGCTGGACGAATCCGCGCTGGATATTCCGATTCCCACCGTCGATCCGAACCTGAAACTCATGCTCGAGCGCAAGATCCGGGTCGTGATCGGCGACATGCTGAGCGAGGACACCGACGAGCTCCGCAGCCAGGTCTTCACGGCGATCTGGGCGCTGCGCAGCCACAACCGTCCGATCAGCATGGAAAGCGTCGCAGCGTTCATGGAAGTGCAAGCGCAGGCACTCACCTATGCCCTGCGCTCGCATGGTATCTCCTTCCAGCAACTCAAGGATCTGGTCGGAGCGTAAGCTTGTTGTGTGCGACGGCTCTATCTCTATTGGTCCGCGAAGATGTATCCCAAAAGCTGCGAATCCGTGTGGTTCGAGCTGCCACAATTTGATCTGTCACCAAGGATGAAAGACTCCCCTCGCGCTCGAGGCGCTCTATTTGCCTCTGAACCTGGCTCACGGGAAGCTTGAGGCTCTCAGCCATAGCGCGCGGATAGCCCGACTCAAGCTCCTGCAGGTAGAGGAGAATATTGGCTGCCGTTTCATTGCCGAAAAGACCAGAGAATATCATGACCCTGAAAAAAGGTCTCATGACCATATAAAGAGGTCAATGACTATCCGGGTCAGGTAACCCTCTCCCCGAGCCCAGCCGGACCTCGGGGCGCCTCAGGGGAAGGCTGTTAGAATCTGCGAACGTGATCTAGCCCGACTTCAGGCCCTTCTGGCAGGGAGCGAGACTTCCTCAGAAAGCTCCGCCGAATATTGCGGCTGCTGTTCTCTCAGCCAGGATGCAATCTCGCTCTGTTTGTGATCGGAAGTATCGGACTCCGAAAGCTTTCGCGACTTCTGGTCAGGTACTCAAAACGCAGGTTGTGAAGTGTGCCACCCGTGTCCGGCATTCTTTGGTCCCAGTGGCGGTCGACGGAGTGCTTCGCGAGCCCTTGCCGAATTGAGAGCGAGGGTTTTTGACCTGCTGAAGCCGAGTTCAAGCGCCAGGAGCATCAGGCCTTTCTGCGAGAGATTGAAAAGAGGATCCAAAAACACTGGTGTGTTTGACGCACTTGCGAAACCAAAAGGTGGGCCCGACCATTTTAACTGGCGAGTTTCATCAGATCCGGAGCGAGCTCGAGGGTTTTCCAGAGTCGCCAGGCCGTTTCCATATTGCACCCCAGGAGCTTGGCGGCCTGATACGGATTTGCGGCGCGCTTGGCCGTCATGACATGGGCGACGTCCGCTCGAAAGTTGGCCCCCATGAGCGCACGCATCCGCAGCCACGCGTTTTTGGTTAAGATGCCCTCCCACGTCAGGACCTTCTTTTGATCCGCGGGTGCAATCGCAGCGGTGCGGATGCTGAATTCAAGAAACTCCTGATCCAGACCGCGCTTGGAAATCGTGTAGGGGTCTTGCTCAAACGTCAGAGCCTCTTGCTGTGGCATCGCCTTTTGGGCCACAGAAACCAGGATCGAGAACCGTCGATCTCCCGCCTTGACCTGCTTCAGGGCAAGGGCTCCAAGCACAGGCAGATAACGTGGGGGCAACTCTCGACTCAGTGTCTTCAGTCGCTCCACATGAACGAGCGCCCTCGCTTTTTCTAGCCAGGCGAGAAGCATGAGGAACAGCTTCCTCTCACTTTCAGCCATTCGAACGATACTCAAAATCGTGCGTTCAGGGTCCGCCGCTGCCGATGATGGTTCGCCATAAAAGGCAAAACCCAGCGAGATCAACTCCGGCTTGAGTTGTTCGAATGAAGAAAAATTACTCATGGCCGAGCCTCTGTTTCAGAATTGTCAGACGAGTGCGAACGCGGCCGGGCCAGAGCTCTGATGCATCTCGCTCCAAAAGCCAGTCCTCCCAAACCGCCACTTCGCTCCAAGAAACCCTCATTTGCAGAATATCGTCCAGATCCTGCTCGTCACGATCACAGAGAGCGAAAAGCTTCGTGGCCAAGAGGTCACTGCGTCCTAGAGATTCCACAACCAGAGAGCGGCCCCGGTAGATCGGCGTCGTTCGCTCTCGCCATCCCGGTTGAAGGTCGTTTGCCAATGAAGCGGGGCCGTTGTTCAGCCAACCGGGTTCAAGCCCATGTCGTTTGCCGACTTCCGCAGCAATCTTTTGAAGCACAAGATCGAGCTCCGGCGTGATGACATCGATGTCCCTGGTGCTGCGAGAGATCACATCCACAGCAAGCAAGGCACCGCCTCCGCAAACGACCAGGGTGCGCCGTTCGCCGGCTGCGGTAAGCTCCCGGTCCAATTCCGTGAGGATTTCCTTAAGGTTGTTCGGAGCCAAGGTCATATAATATGGATAATCCAAATGCTTTGGATAGTCCATATCTACCAAGTGCCGCTCGGCCAATGAGCCTAACTGGCTGAATTATATGCACATTATTGGGGTCGGGGAGTTACCCTCCGTTCGAATGATGGAAGGCCCGGCAACAATAGTGAGTCCATGGCGTCCAGACAGGCGCCGGCCGACACCCCAGCAAATTCGCTGGGTTCTCGATAGCTCAGGACTTTCTGAGCAGACCAAGGACTGGGGTAATCTCGACCGCGACCTGCTCGCAATGCGTGTTACCCGTTAAGGCAAACACGCTTTCGAGTCGACTAGGGCCGGACTTGAAAGCAGCGTAAAATCGGCCTTTTATCAACAACAACCGGCGGTTGGCCCACAGTAGCAGTGGCACTGAGTTTCATGGATTTTGATGGGTTTTGGCCCGTCATGTTCCAGGAATGTTCCATTTTTTGATTGTCGTCAGATCACGACGCCTTCCGCTTTTCAGCGAGAGTTTCGAGTCGGTCGTTGAGCCACATCTTGATGAGGGCCTGGCGATTTACGCCGACTCGCTTTGACTCTTCGTCTAGCCTCTTCAGCATGTCGATGGGGAAGTCGACGTTGACCCTTTTCATCCAGGTCGCGCCAGGCGCAAGCGTGGTTTCCTGATCCTCTTTCTTCCACCGCCGCTCTCGTTTGATTAGCGCCTTTTTTTTAGCCACGAGCATGTTTACGGCTTACGCCACCTTTTTCGTTCGAGTGCTGTCGCTCCAGACCACGGTGAGCTTGCGGGGCGATTCCCCCGCACCAACCAGGGACGAGAACTTGCCTGGAATGTCGATGCCGAGCTTTTCGGCGACCAGAGACCTGACGGCGGCTTCATTGATCGGGGCAAGGCGTTTCGCCCTCGCTCGCTCCCATTTCAGGACAGACGCCGCCGTAAGTCCGATGCTCACCGCGAACTTATCCATCGAAAGGCCGAGCGCCTTGCGGAGAAAGTTGACCTCTTGTCCTCGGAGGGGGACCTGCTGCTTGATGATCTCGGAAGCGACGCGCTTCTCGATCTCGCCCAAATCAGGCTGAATGACCCTGCCCACGTCCTTGCGTTCGCTCATCTTGTAGGGAACTTGCCTAACCTCGACGTATTGAAGCCCGCCCATGCCCTTCAAAGTCATCGTCTTCATCCCGAACTCCTTTCCGCTTTGCTCAGGTGCCGCCACATCACGGTGACGACCACGACGCCACCTTCTACGATGCAAGAAAACGCCGCACCTTTTCCATTTTCCGCGTAGCCCGCCACCAGGAAGGTCTGCTTCGTCTCCTGCCACTTGAACGAGACGCAGGTATGCGCGACGCGAAGCACGTCCGCCTGGGTGAGCCCCCGTTTGCTCATCTGGATCAGCGCGTGCTCGGAAAAACGGACGTTCCCGGCGGTCAGAGCGGCGATGATCTGCTTGATGGAAACGAGGCGATCCACTCGCATTCGAGGTTACACCAGTTCATTTACTAAGTCAATGAGAGGCTTTTGGCCAAAGAAATGAGATTACGGACTGACGTACCCCTCTGGTGTCTTTGGGTCGTAAGGTCGCCGAGAGAATCAGCGCAGAGTGCAGCAGACTCGTTTACTGTCCGACTGCCACCAGATTATGCCGCAGCGGCAGCTTGTCGGCCTGACCCGCCAACTCACCATAGCTCGTCAAGACAGGCTGGGCTTCATCCAGCACCGTCATGCTGATCTTACCGTCATTTGACGACTGGTCGGCCAATCCCGCGACGCTCTCCGGAACTGACCTCAAGTCTCTGCGGTTGGCCGCCGCCCAGCATGGCGCTGATGCGCTTCTGGTAGTCAGTGGGATCAAAGACACTGACAGCTTCACGAACAACTGGGGCTGGACCTATATCGCGCTGGTGACCGCCCTCTTTGTTCCGGCATCTGAGACCGATGTGCTGTTCATGAGTCGAGCGGCTATGTGGGACGTGCGCAATCAGTATCTCTACATGACCGCCGAGGCGGAGAGTTTACAGAAGCAGACCAAGCCAGCGGCATTTACTGATGAGCGTGGCTTGACCGAAACCGCGAAGAACGAGTCGGTGAACAAACTGCGTGAGGAAATCTCTAAGATGATGGCGGGCCTCACCACGAAGAAGACCCTATAAACCCTCACTACAGGGGTTTCTTCTTCTGGGGATCAGTCTCCCGTAGAATCACACCTGCATCGAGAAGCTTTTGACGGGCAAGGGCCACCAGCTCAGGCTTCGACATACTCGCAT
>JBIIXZ010000244.1:0-3832 GCA_044347055.1 Bdellovibrionia bacterium
TGCCCGCGCAACCGAGGCTCGGATCACTCTCAAGATCCAGAGGTTCAAGGCCTACCAGGCTCCGATGTCCCAGGTGAACGCAGTGGCAACGATGAAGGATCTGGCCGTGAATCTCGAGTCTGCAAGCGTCCGTCTCTTCGATGGAGCTGCAGCGTTCAGCGGCAAGATGGACATGAAGCCCGAAAAACCCACGTATTCCTTCACGGGCAAGATCGATGGCCTCCAGCTGCAGCAGGCCGTCGAGTCTCAGTTTTCGTTCCTGAAGAACACCTTGCTGGGAAGGCTCAGTGCCACGGTTTCCGGATCGGGCTCCAGCTTCAACGTGGCCCCCGCACTCCGCGCCCTCGACATGAAGGGCAGCTTTGACGTCAGGCAGGCGCGATTTGCGACCCTGGACATCACGAAGATGGCCTTTGAAGGCATCAATCAGTCCCTCGGCAAGGTTGCAGAAAAAGTTCCCGCGCTTCAAGGCCGCCGCCTCGGTGCCCCGGGGTCACGAGAATCGGCCTACGAGTTCATCCGCTCGAAATTCCAGCTTTCGGGAGGCAAGTTCAGTGCTCCGGATTTTGAAGCGAAGGCGGAACCGAACAAGGGAATCGACCTCAAGGGTCGCGTCTCCGTGAACTTGCAGGATCTTTCGCTTGATACGAGATTCGAGCTTGTCGACACGTACAACCTGACTCGTGCCAGGGACATCTCGATCGATGTCGCGGGAGTTCCCGTGCAGAACCTCCTGGCGGAGAAGGGCAGGCCCGTGGTGATTCCGATCACGGTGGGATGCACCGTTTCGAAGCCGTGTCCGTCGTACACCGAACTTCCCGAGCATTTCACCCGCGTGGCGCTCGCGAATCTCGGGGGTTCCGCCAAGGAGAAGCTCAAATCCGAGGCCACGAAGCAGCTCGGTGACGCCATCAAGAAGGCGCTGCCGGGCGGCTTCAAGAAGCTCTTTCGATGAGCCAGGAGCCTCAGGCGCCGGCAAGTTCGCGGATGCGGGCAAGAAATCCGATCACGTTCAGGGGCTTGGCAAAGACTTCCAGCGCTCCGGGACGCGAAAGCTTTCGCAGCAGCTCGACGTGGGCGTCATCGTGCATCCGAGGATCAAAGAAGACGATCGTCGGGGGATGGGTGTCCATTTGATTGAGCTTCTGCAGGAATGCAGCCCAGATCTTTGCGGCAACTCCATCGAGATCCAGGAGCAGAAGTCGGGCCGAAGCCACCGTCTGGGGCTTCACGGCATCCGTGAAATTGCTTCGTCGAACGTCGAGCTTTCCACCAAGTGTCAGCAGTTTTCGGATCTCATCGCCCGAGTAGTCGGTCGCGAGAAAGGTCGCAGGAACCTTCAACACCTCGGGAGCCGCCTGTCGGCGTGACCTCACCGACACGAGCTCCGCCAGAAGATCCCTCATCGAGATCACGCCTAGAATCTTCGTGACGCCGCCGTCGCTTGTGGTCACCGGCAGGTGTCGAAAGTGTCCCTGAATCATCAGCTCCGCTGCACGATCCAGTTCTGTCACTGAAATGGTAGCCACAGGCTTGCTCATCAGGTGGGCCACGGGTTTGTCCCAATGTCCTCCGTGCTGGACCTCGTCGATCCATTTGAGCAGGTCTCGTTCGGTGAAGATTCCCGCGAGCTGTGAAGGGTTCGAATAGGACATCACGAGCAGAGATCCGACCGAATGGTCGCGCATCTTTCGAACGCATTCCGAGATGGGAGTGTTCGAAGAGACCATCAGGGCGGGCGAGGGTTGTACTCCGCGCGCCGTCGTCATTTTTCCTCAGCCAGCTTCAATACGCCGTATCGAAGTCCGCGGGTGCTGATGGTGACCTCGGAAAAGTCCAGGATCTCCATCGAGCGCCACAGGATGAGCGCGCCTGCCAGGAGGACATCAGCCCGTCCTTCTTCGATTCCCGGCTGCGCCCGACGTTCTGCGACGGTGCGCCACTTCAGATCCTCGACCTGCCTGTGGATGTCTCCACGCGACAGCGTCAGTCCATCAATTCGCGAAGCATTGAACTTTTCGAGTCCCAGGAACCAGGCGGCGAGAGTGGTCGCCGTGCCTGCCACCGCGCAAAGGCGCGTGTCCTGCGAAATCGACCTTCGCCAGCTCGGAAGTCCGGACTGCTGTATTGCTGAGTCCACTGCTTCCTGGCATTTCCAGAATTCTTCGTCGCTGACCGGATCGCCCTTCAGGTAGCGCTCCGTGAACCGAACGCTGCCCATGTCAACGCTCATGCCGCCTGAAGCGGTCTTGAACTCCGTGCTGCCACCACCAATGTCGATGACTGCGGTGGCGCCAGGATCCATGCCCTCCAGTACGCCGCCCAGATGCGTGAATCGCGCTTCATCATCGCCGGAGATCCGGCGGAAACGAAAGCCGGTCTCGCTTTCGACCTGCGCAAAGAACTCCGCGCTGTTCGATGAATCGCGAGAACCACTCGTTGCCACGGCAATCGTCTTGGACGGATCACCCCCAAGCTCCCGAAGGCGGGAGGAGTAGCGCTTCAGGCAGGAGAGGGTGCGCACCATCGCGTCCGGATGGAATCGGCGGTTCTGATCCACGCCTTGTCCCAGGCGAACGACTGTCGCCAGATCATCGAGGACGCGGAAGTCCGCCTTCCCCGGCAGGCTGGAGCAGACCAGCATGAGACAGGTATTGGTTCCGAGATCAATCGAGCTATGGATGGTCACACAGCGCTTATATCAGAGAATCTGCTCGCGAAGCGACTTCGCGAGGCGTGGATCGCGTCGAGCGATCCGATTCAGTAGCGACTCACGAAACGCCGGATCGGCGGCCATGAGCATTTCCACCACCTGATGGAAACCATCGATTTGAACAGGCTTTTCACCGTTCTCTTCTGCGCTGGCCAGATTCGCCGAAGCGTCCTGGACTGCTGGCTTGGCGGAATTTCTCTGGTATTCGCGAGTGATGGCCATGGGGTGCTCCTCCTCTTCAGTGTGTCAGGAGCGATGGCCGCGACAAGAGGCAAACTTTTCCCAGTTGCCGGCCGCCTCCCGGGAAGATAAACCGAACAATATGGTCCGTTTTTGCCGTTTAGCCTTTGCCTGTATCGCTGCTGCGCTCGTGTGGACCTCTTCAGCGTGGGCGGCAAAGTCCTGGACCTTGATCCACGAGCAGGATCCCTCCGCAACCGAGATCCAGCTCCACTGGGTGGTCCGATCCGGCAGCCTGCGGGACGGGCTCGACAAGCCGGGTCTGGCTCACTTCACGGCTCGCGCACTGCTTCGTGGCACCACGACCCGCCCGTATGCCGACCTGACTCAGGCCCTTCGTGCCATTCCGGCAACGATCACCGTCGAAATGCAGCACGAGTTCACTCGGTTTTCCTGCCGGTTCCCTTCGAACCGACTGGATGCCTTCCTGCACCTCATGCGAGATGTCTTCAGCAATCCGGAGTTCGATCCAATGGAGATGGATCGCCTTCGTATCGAGCTGCTGGCCGAGTCTCGCTCTGCCGTCCAGGACGCTCGTCGACTGATCTCTCGCGTGGCGATGCGCGAGCTGTACTCCGGAACGGCCGCACAATCTGCTCCGGAAGGTGAAGCGTCCAGCCTCGCTCGGATCTCCGCAACGGACGTCCGGCAGTTCCACCGACAGCATTACGGAGTGTCCAATTTTGTGCTGGCAATCGCCGCTCCCCAAAGTGAGGCGACCGTCCGCTCGAAGATCTCACAGATCCTTTCGTCCGTTCCGGAAGTCGTTTCGAACCCGGTCGCTCTTCCTCCACATACCAGCTCCGGGATCTCTGGAATCATCATCGCCGACCCCTCGGCTGTTGATGTTCCGTTTCAGGTGTTGTTGCCCGGAGTGGC
>JBIIXZ010000090.1:0-10048 GCA_044347055.1 Bdellovibrionia bacterium
GATCGGACTCGAGCTCGCAAATCGTGCCTTTGGCGTGGGACCGGACTCACGGCTGGCCCAATTCGCTCCGAACTTGAATGGCTGGCTCACCTGGGCCAGCAGCGGTTTCAATCAGGTCATTGGAATCTCGAAAGGGGTCGGACCCTATTCCATTACCGGAACGGCAACTCGGGAATATGCATCGGACGTTCTTCCCGCCACGGTCGACCTGTTCAAATGGTTCATTGACGATGGAGTCACGGAGCCTGAATTTCGGAAGGCCCGTGATGAGACCCTTGCGGCTGTTCCGGTCGCACAGGACTCTCCACGAAAGAAGCTCGAGCAGCGGCTGGAGGCGGCCCTTTCTGAAAAAACATGGCTGGACCTTCCGGGCTGGCAGTCCGAACTGGGCCGCTGGAGCGCCAAATCCGTCTCGAGCACCATGAAGTCCCGAATGTCGTTCGATCCGATCGTCGTTGTCATCCTTGGCGATCCCGCATCGCTTGTACCGGTGCTGGAAGCTGTCCCCGGAATGCAATCCATTCGCGTGATCCAACGCTGAGTTTCGGCTCGATCTCCTCTCCCATTTCGGGTTAGTTTTCGAGCATGGGCCGAATCGATCCGAATTCCAGCCGTCCCGGCGCCGAAATGGAAATCGATATCCTGGGCGAGCGACTTCTGATCCGCGCGTCCGAGGATCCTCAGATGGTGGGCGAAGTCGCCGAACTCGTGAAGCTCCGGCTGCAGGAGGCCAATCGAAGGCTGTCCGGAACTCCCAACAAGAATCGGGTCCTCCTGCTGGCTCTTCTGGATCTCGCCGAAGAGTACGTCAAATCCAAGCGCCGCCTGCTCTCGCAGCGATCCAAGATCAGCGCCCGTCTCGCCGAAGCGCGACTGATGCTCGATCGTGCCGAGGGGCGATCCCAGTCCGTTTCGTCGGAAAACTGAATCATGGCCGAGACTGCAGCTGAACTTCGCGCCCGGATCCAGGCTCGTCGAAAGTCGCTGGATTCGCGTGAGCACGCCCGGATCGAGAAGCTTCTGGACATCCAGTTCTTCCACTATCTCCGCGACGTGATCCGGCCGAGGCCTGGGCAGTGCTGGGGCGTTCACCGCGCTCTTCCTTGGGAGTGGTCGCTGCCGGTATCGCTTCAGCTGCTGCGCGAGTCCGGGGTGGCTCTCGCCTACCCGCGAATGTGCGATCCGGTCGATCGAAGAGCGGGAATGAACTGGCATGTGGCCGATGAGTCGGTCGCCGAGCACTGGGTCCGGTGCTCCGCGATGAAGACCCTGCTCGAGCCCAGGCACGACCTTCCTGAGATTGACCCGGAGCGCATGGCCGGCGTATGGGTTCCCGGCGTTGCGTTCAGCGAGAGGGGCGAACGAATGGGAACGGGAGGCGGGTTCTACGACACCTTTCTCGCGCACCATCCGAGTTTATTCCGGCTGGCGGTGGCGGCGGATTTTCAAGTCCTCCCCGAGCTCCCCGGACAGCGACCCGACGAGCCTCGTATGAGCGTGATCGTGGGGCAGGATCGGGTCCTGTCATTTTTCGGCGGTAACTGAATGAAAGTTCTTTTTTTTGGAGATGTTTACGGAAAGCCCGGCCGCGAGGCCGTGAAGGCGGCCATCCGAAAGTGGGCGGAGCCCGAAGGCATCGATTTCATCGTGGTGAATGGCGAAAACATGGCCCACGGCCATGGCATCCTGCCCGACCAGGCCCAAGAGTTCTTCGATCTCGGGGTTGACGTGATCACCACAGGAAATCACGCTTGGGACCAGAAGCAGATCATCCCGTACATGGCGACGACGACTCGTTTGCTGCGTCCGGCGAACTATCCCGATCACCCGCTTCATCGACTGCCGGGACGCGGATCCACCGTGGTTCAATCGCGCCGCAATCCGAAGCTCAAGCTGGGGGTGATCCAGGTCATGGGACGCGTCTTCATGCCCGCGATCGACTGTCCTTTTCGCGCTGCGGAGGCAGAACTCGAGCGACTCGATGCTGTCGGAGTGGATTGCGTCCTCGTGGATTTTCATGGAGAAGCCAGCTCCGAGAAGCAGGCCATAGCCCATTTTCTCGACGGCAGGGTAGGGGCGGTCGTCGGCACGCATTCCCACGTTCAGACCGCTGATGAACGCATTCTGGCTGGAGGAACGGCTGCAATCACGGATGTCGGCATGTGCGGATGCTTCGACTCGGTCATCGGAGTGAAAAAGGAGCTCTCGATCCAGAAGTTTCTGACCCAGCGGCCGGTCCGTTACGAGCCGGCCGAGGGACCCGGAGGCTATGGTTGCGTGATCGTTGATCTGGATGAGACCACCGGAAAGGCCCGCTTCATCCGCAGGATCCGCGAGACGGTCATCACCGAGCAGTGATCGCCCTCTCAGGAGTCGCAGCAGCCGTCATTCAGGCGGGCGAGGACCTTTTTGCACGAGCCCGTGCCGCAGTTTCCTTCGTTGCAGGCGCCCCCTCCACATTGCGAGGAAGACTCGTATTTCCAGGGGCGCTGGACGGCATTGATGGCCGCCAGGGCTGCCGAAAGATCCGTATGTTCCTGCGTGCCCAGGTATTCCCCCGTCGTGTGGCGCAGGACAAAAGCGAGGTGGGTCGAGCCCGAAGTGCTCACGCCTCCCATCAACTCCTCGTCGATCAGGAAACCTTTCTGGTAGTTCTCCGGAGTCAGCTGGCTCATTGAAAGACAGATTATGTGCTTTTCATGGATAAAGCGAGCTTGCCAATTTGCTTGGCTTTGACTAAACGGAGAACTCTCGTTCGGTGGGCCTGTAGCTCAGTTGGTAGAGCGCGTGCTTTGCAAGCACGATGTCATCGGTTCGAATCCGTTCAGGTCCACCATTTTCATCTCCTCTCCAATTGAGTTTGTCGCCCGGCACCGTACACTCGAGTGCATGATCATTCGCCAAGCCAGTCGCCCATCGGCCCTCCGTCAGGCTCTGCTCATTCTTTCGTGTTTCTGCGGAATGGGGACTGCTCACTCCGGTCCGGTTTCCCTCGCTGAAAAACTCTCGCAGGAGCTGATCTCGCAGGCGGTTCCTACGGCTGATGAGGTGGCTCCGTTTCGCGAGTCGGATTTTCAAGTGCGCTGGCTGGAGTCCGCTCCTTCAGGAGCCCGGATGGAGCTGGTCCGGGGAAGCCTGACCTGGGTTCGGGTCGGTCGCCTACTGGTCCTGCCCCGCGCCCGAGTGCGAATCGGCGTCGATAAGGCCGAAGCGGTGCAGCTTCAGATCGCCGGATCCATTCAGCAGATTCCATCGCAGGGCGGAGAGGCGCCCGTATCGCTTTTTTCAGGCCGTCAGGAGCTCACGACTCTTCGCGCGGGAAAGGTGAGTCGGCATCCCTTCGAGGTGGTCTTCTCTCCATCGTCCGACTCGAGTGCCGCACGCCTGTCGAATCGAATCTTCGTGGATGCTTCGTGTTCGCCCCATCGGGTCGAGGTCACTCACAAATCACCTTTTCCGAGCAGCCAGTGGGCCTTTGTAGCGTGTCGCCTGGTTTACAGTCGTAGCGGAGAGAATCCCGTTCCCCAGCTTGAGGTTCACGTCGGCTGGGCAGGGGTTCAGCCTCCAGTGGCCGTGGGCGGCATTCCGCAGGATTCTTCGAGCGGGTCCACGCATGCGGCAGTCGCGCTTCTTTCCTCCGAGCAGCCGCGCGTGACCTTTCGAGATTCTTCCGGTGTGGAATTCGAGCTTCGAGCTCAACTTCCCCGGCAGCTCAAGACAGCTTTTCTGGGAGTGGGTCTTGGTCCGTATTCCTACCTGATCCAGGTTCCCGGACTGCCGACCGTGCAGACGATCGCCCCGATCACGACGCTTTATGGCTCGTATTTTCTGGCCGAAGGCTCTCGGATGGTGTTCTTCGATGCATTTCCCGTTCACGGTGAGTGGTACAATGACTTCGGACTGTACTTCAATAACGAGTCGTCCCGTGCGCTCGATGAGCGACTCAGTGTCCACCTTCTCCTGGGATTTCATTTGATCAGCTTCAAGTCTCCCTTGGGAATACAGCACCGTCTCGGAGCACCCCAGGGATTCGAAATGATTTATCGTGATGCTTTCGGACGTCGCAACAACGTGAGCGTGGGCGGCTTTTTCTATCCGCCGATTGCCGGCAAGGCTTACTACAATACGTGGCTGCGGATTGGCAGCCCGAAGGTTTTCGGAGAACTGAACTATCTCTCCTGGAGGGAGCTCTCAGGCGATGGAAACCAGGCGCTTTCCCGCAGCGTGGGCATCAGCGTTGGAGCGCCTCTTTTGTTCTTGTGAGGAATGGGTGGGAGACTTACTCGGCTCGCCGAGGAGGCTTGAGACCGTGCTGCTTGAGCTTGGTGTAGAGGTGCGATCGGTCCATTCCCAGCCGTTCGGCCAGTTCGGAGACGGACCGGTAGGGAGTCTCGAGCGCGGATTTCAGCAGCTTTGCTTCGTGGGCCAGGACCTGGGCGTAGAACCCTCCGTCCAGCGCAAGGCCGGGCTCGGCGGCTGAAAGCGTGAGCGGTACTCCTGCGCGAAGTCTCTCCGGAAGATCCCCGACATCAAGCTCCGGTCCATCCGCCATGGTGACTGCATAAGAGATGACATTCTGGAGCTCGCGAATATTTCCTGGCCAGGAGTAATGGGTCAGGCTTTGGATCGCTTCGTCGCTGAAGCTCCAGGAAGGTTGGGCTCGCTTGAGAAATTCAATGGCCAGAAGCGGAATGTCCTCGCGGCGTTCCGCCAGAGAGGGAAGGCGAAGCGGAAGAACATTCAGGCGCTGATAAAGATCTGCCTGGAATCGTCCTTCATTCACGAGCTTCTCGAGATCCTGGTTGCTGGCGCAGATCACTCGAAACTGCACGGGAATGGGCCGGTGCGAGCCGAGGCGGACCACTTCTTTTTCCTGGATCACTCGAAGCAGCTTCTGCTGGATCGCGAGGGGCATGTTCGCGAGCTCGTCGAAGAACACGACTCCGCCGTCAGCCTCTTCGAATAGTCCGCGCACGGTCTTCTCAGCTCCGGTAAAGGCTCCTTTTTCGTGCCCGAACAGAATGCTCTCGGCCATCGTTCCTTGGATCGTCGCCGAGTCGACGGCAACGAATGGAGCCAATGAGCCATCTGCGCGAATCGGGCGCAGAGATCTCGCGGCGAGCTCCTTTCCTGTTCCGGTCTCTCCGTAAATCAATACCGGAGCATCGCTCCGCGAGAATTTTTGCAGCATGGATCTGAGGCGACGAGCGGGCTCGCTGTCTCCCAGGATGGAATCATGCCGCGCGCTCCTTCGAATCTCCGCCTGCGAGAGCGACACTTCGCGACGGTCCTTCAGGTGCTGCAGTGCCTGCAACACCGAATGCAGCAGGTCATCGGGCGACGCATCCTTGGGAGAATAGTCCCATGCCCCCGCCCTTAAGGCGCGGCGAACCGACTCCAGGTCCGTCCTTCCGCTGCTCATGATGATGGGTAGATCCGGATCGAGCTCGCGCACTCGCGGCAGGAACTCGAGGCCCTCTTCACGAGTCCGCATCTCAATATCGAGCAGCAGTATGTCAATTTTTTGTTTCTTCAGGATGACCCACGCCTCATCGGTATTTTTTGCGGTGTGGCAGCGATGTCCCGCCTGTTTCGTCAGGACAAGCTTCGTAGCGAGCTGGAAAGTCGAATCATCATCGCAAATGAGAATGTCGGCCATGCTCGGGATACGATATCCTGAGACTTCCATGGGCTGGAAGAAACTTCTTATCGAGCTGGGACTCACGGATTCCGAAAAACGACGCATCGATGATGCGCAGCTCGACATCAATTCCGCGGGGTTTGATGACTGGGGCCTTGATCCGGAAACCCTCAAGGCCGCCCTTGCGGTCACTCGGTGGATCTACACGGATTATTTTCGGGTTCGTGCTTCCGGACTGTCGCAACTTCCGCATGGACGTGTACTGCTGATCGCGAACCATGGCGGACAGATTCCCCTGGATGGAATGCTCATCGGCATGTCGATGTTGCTGGAGGCAAGACCGGCGCGAGTGGTCCGAGGCATGATCGAACGCTGGGTTCCGGGCCTTCCTTTCGTCAGCAGCCTGTTTTCGAAGATGGGGCAGATCGTGGGCGATGTCCGCAACTGCCGCGAGCTTTTGGAGAAGGAGCAGTGTGTCCTCGTTTTTCCTGAAGGAGTCCGCGGCAGCGGAAAGACCATCTTCCAGCGCTACCAGCTCCAGCGTTTCGGCACAGGGTTCGTGCGGCTCGCCCTCGAGACCGGCACTCCGATCATTCCCGTCGCAGTCGTGGGATGCGAAGAGGCCTATCCTTCGGTGACCGCGCTCAAGCCGATCGCAAAACTTCTCGGAGCCCCCTATCTTCCGGTGACGCCGTTCTTTCCGTTCCTTGGACCCATCGGCGCACTGCCGCTTCCCACTCAAGTGACGATCGATTTTGGTTCGCCGCTGGTCTTTCAGGGAGATCCTGACGCTCCGGAATCGCAGATCGAGGCGATGGCATCGCAGGTCCGCGACACGATCCAGTCGATGGTCGACGACGCGATCAGGCGTCGCGGCGGCAAGGTCTTTACCGGGGGGTCGGGCTGATGTCCGGCAAAGAGACGGTCCTCATCACCGGAGCTGCGGGCGGCCTTGCGGGACTCGCAGTGGCCAACCTTGCCGACAGCTACGAGCTGGTCGGAGTCGATCCCAGGCCTCTTCCCAAAGGAAAGGACTTTCCCGGCGAGTTTCATGTCATCGATTATCAGCACCGACGCATGGGCGAGGTCTTTCGATCGCACCGGGTGGACGTCCTGCTGCACCTGGGAAGAATTCCTGTGGGCGCACGACTTCGGAGCTCAGATCGTTACAATACAAACGTTCTGGGAACTCGAAACCTGCTGCAGCTTGCCCGCCGGCATGGAGTCTCACGAATCGTCGTGCTGAGTACCTTCCATGTTTACGGCGCGCATCCCCATAACCCCGGACACCTTCTCGAGGATGATCCGCTTCGGGCCAGCCAGACATTTCCAGAGCTGCGAGATTCCATCGAAATGGACAACCTTGCCCGGATGTTCATGCTCCAGAACCCATCGATTCACCTGCAGGTCCTGCGACCCGTGCATGTAGTCGGTGCAACGATCCAGAATTACATCTCCCAGCTGCTACGAAACGATTTCTGTCCCGTGCTGGCAGGGTATGATCCCCTGCTGCAGTTCATCCATGAGAGCGATCTCGCGCGTGCGATTCGGCTCAGCATCGAGTCGCGCAAGTCGGGTGTCTACAATGTGGCGGGTGAAGGCGTGATCTCCTACAAAAAGGCGGTCGAGACCGCAGGTGCATGGGCCAGTCCGCTACCGTCGGCGTTGGTCTACGGCGCGATGGGGACGCTCTCCCGGTTTCGCCTGGGTTTCCCCAAGCATCTCGTCGACTTCTTTCGCTACTCGGCCGTGGTATCCGATGCCAACTTCCGCAGCGAGCACGGATACCAGCCTTCGATTTCCACGATCGAAGCTCTTCGATCGCTTCGGTCGCTTCGGGCCGTAGTGGAGCCCCCTCACACTTCAGGCTGAGCGTCGTCAAATCCCGACAGTTTCTCCGTGGAAATCAAAAGCAGTGATCGTTCAGACGAACCCCGCATTGGCCTGACGCTTGCTCAGGTGCGGCAGGCGTCCATTTTTGGACCGATCGGGGGAAGAATGAGATTTCAGGATTCATTGTCGCTACATCGCAAATCGATCAATATGGCCTTTTCCGGAGACTCGAATGTGCTGCTCCTGGGTGCCACAGGCACCGGAAAATCCACCCTGGCTCGCGAAATTCACGCCCGGAGCAGGCGCAGGGAGAGACCCTTCGTCACGGTCAATCTCGCCTGTCTTCACGAAGGCACGCTGGAATCGGAGCTTTTCGGACACGAGCGAGGCGCCTTCACCGGTGCCGACCAGCGACGGGTGGGCAAGCTCGAGCTTTCCCAGGGAGGAACGGTATTCCTGGATGAGATCGGCGACCTCACTCCGCGGCTGCAGGCGCGACTTCTCGAATTCCTGCAATCGCGCACGATTTCCCCGCTCGGATCGAATCGAGAGGTGAAGCTGGATGTTCGAGTCATCGCGGCGACACATCGCGATCTGGAGAGAAAGGTTCGTGAGGGCACCTTCCGCGAGGATCTGTTGCACCGCCTGCGCGTTCTCACTATCAGAATGCCTGGAATCAGCGAGCTTTCAGAGAATTTCGGCGAGGTCGTCCACGGCGTTCTTGAGGTCATCTGCGCGGAGCAGAGAAAGCGCATCAATCGACTGGATCCCGCATTTGCCTCCAAGCTGGAGGCCTACGCGTGGCCAGGAAACTTCCGCGAGCTGCGCAACGTCCTGGAGTATGCCGTGCTCTCCGCACCAGATGATGTTCTCTCCGTGGACGATCTTCCTACGTGGTTTCATGAGGCGTTCCTGGCGATGTCCGGCGTCAATCCGTCTTCTGCCAGCATTCTCGGCGTTGCCGAGTTTCCGATGACTCTGGATTTCTACGAATCCCTGGCTCGTTTTGAGCGCGAATACTTGAAACGGGCCCTCTTGCGCTTCGGCGGGCGCCTGAACCTTACCGCGAGAAGGACTGGAATGAACAAGACGACCCTGATTCGTCGTCTTCATCAGCTGGGAATCCATCCGGCAGCGGCAGGCCGTCCAGAAGGCGCAGCCTCGGGAGAGCTTGCTCATCTTTCGATGGAAATTCCCGGATAACCGCTCCCATCAAGGCAAGACGGAAGTCGCCAATCGCAGCCACGGATGGCTGCGTTCGATGCCACCGCGGAATGGGGCAAAAAAAGGCAAAAAATATTGAAAAAACATGTTGCACGCAGAAAACGACGAGGCTACATACGCGACTCCAACGTTGATCACGAGTTGAGCACGCGCAAAACGCGGCAAAAAATCGAGAAAAGCGTTTCGATCTTTGAAAACTTGGGATGAATTTTTTGAAAGAGAGAGCGGGCTAATTGGCAGCCTGTCTGTGCTTTTGAGGATCGAGATGGCTTTAAAGCTGGCTGTCTTGAGGACTTGAGGGCGTAAATGCAGGCAGGTGATGTCGAAAGTCTCGGTCCAATTTCAATTGAGTAGAAATGCTTAATAAAGAGTAATTGGAGCGAGGGTTAAAGCTTAAGTTTAGGTTTATACAGCTTAAACATGAGAGTTTGATCCTGGCTCAGAGCGAACGCTGGCGGCGTGCCTAACACATGCAAGTCGAACGTGAACGGCTTCGGCCTAGTAAAGTGGCGCACGGGTGAGTAACGCGTAGGTAATCTACCCTAGAGTCTGGAATAACCTGCCGAAAGGCGGGCTAATACTGGATAGAGCGATGGAAGTCGTAATGACTTTTTCGGGAAAGGGAGCCCGCAAGGGCCCTCGCTTTAGGATGAGCCTGCGTCCCATTAGCTAGTTGGTGAGGTAACGGCTCACCAAGGCTGTGATGGGTAGCTGGTCTGAGAGGATGATCAGCCACACTGGAACTGAAACACGGTCCAGACTCCTACGGGAGGCAGCAGTGGGGAATCTTGCGCAATGGACGAAAGTCTGACGCAGCCACGCCGCGTGAGTGAAGAAGGCCTTCGGGTTGTAAAGCTCTGTCGGGCGGGACGAAAACCATTAGGGTGAATAGCCCTAGTGACTGACGGTACCGCCAAAGGAAGCACCGGCTAACTTCGTGCCAGCAGCCGCGGTAATACGAGGGGTGCAAGCGTTGCTCGGAATTATTGGGCGTAAAGGGTAGGTAGGTGGTCTTGTTTGTCAGGGGTGAAATCCTTGGGCTTAACCCAAGAAGTGCCCCTGAAACGGCAGGACTGGAGTCCTGGAGAGGGTCGTGGAATTCCCGGTGTAGCGGTGAAATGCGTAGAGATCGGGAGGAACACCAGCGGCGAAGGCGGCGACCTGGACAGGTACTGACACTCAACTACGAAAGCGTGGGTAGCAAACAGGATTAGATACCCTGGTAGTCCACGCTGTAAACGATGAGCATTAGGCTTGGTGGGTCTTGACCCCCGCTGAGCCGTAGCTAACGCGATAAATGCTCCGCCTGGGAAGTACGGTCGCAAGACTAAAACTCAAAGGAATTGACGG
>JBIIXZ010000228.1:0-4148 GCA_044347055.1 Bdellovibrionia bacterium
TTCTCGCACTCGGTTGAGAGATTCTTGAGCCGGCCTTCCTGATAGGCCTCGCGAACGGATCGGTACCATCGCGCCTGATGGCGTATTCCTTTCTCGCATGCGAGAAATTTTTCCAGGTATTCCCGTTCGATCTCCGGGCGATGGGTTTCGCAACGGACATGAAGGCTGCTGACGGCGAGGACTTCTCCCTCTTTCGGACCACGGGCTTCCTGCAGAAGCGAGATGCCGACTGTGAATGCTCCGACAAGGGCCGAGGAGACCGGTGAGATTTCATGGAGCTGGCGCCTGCCTGCCTGTGCCGTGTAGGTTGCAGCGACGCTCACGTGCGAGCAGGCCATGGTCATGCTCAGGTGCTTCGACGGGTAGCTCGAGATGCCCCAGGGAAATTCCTCGGACTGGCGCTGGAGATCGTTCGCGTCGACCGTCAATCCGAAAACGTAACGGTGCTGTCGCTCGCGAACGATGTGGTTGCACCGGTTTTTTGCGGCGGCGAGGCCATCCTCAAGCGAACCCTTCAAGATTTCGTGGTCGGCGTAATCACGGGAGTACGTATTCTTGCCCTCGGCGGCTTCAGCAGTTGCCGATGCGAAAGGCAGGGCCGGGGCGATGGCGGTCAGGACAGCGAGAAGGTGCGATAGTTTTCGAGCGCGCATGGCAAGAGTTCAATTCAAACCTGAGGCCAAGAATGAAGGAGCTTGGGTCCGATTGGGGCGGTACTCCGACCATGGAGCGCGGTTCGCGCCGTCGACGAAATGGTCGAGTGTTGAAACTTTGGACGAATTAGTCGGTGGCCTCGATCGGGACGACTCGATCCACCAGGACGTGGGCCGAGTGCGACTCACGTCCGCCGCTTCGCTGGAGCATTCCGGAAATCGTGAAGAACGAGTGCCCTTCGAAAAGCTCGCGATGCTTCTCGAAAACGTCCTTCTTGAGGATGAGATCGAGGAACCCGCTCTCGTCTTCGAGCGTGGCGAAGCAGGTTCCTTTAGCCGTGGGGGGACGCTGCATGACGATGACCAGTCCGGATACCGTGAGCTTTTTCAGGTGCCCCAGCGTCTTGGCCCGGGCAGTGGTGATCTGCGGTAGATCGGGGCGGAGCTTTCGAAGCTCCTGCATCGGATGCCCGCGCGTGGAGGCTCCAAAGGTGCCGTAATCGGTGTGGATCGCTTCGAGTGCGCCGAGAGGAGCGAAGAGGGTAGGGAGGGCGTTCGCGCTCGGCTGCTGCGAAGTGCGTTCGGCGGCCGCGAGCACGCCAAAAAGACTGAGCTGCTCACCGCTCTGCAGGCGCGAACCCTCGGGGGCAGCAGGAATGGCACCTGTGGCGATTTCGGAATCGAGGATTTTCCAGAGCGTGTGGCGTCGGTCGCGGCCGAAGCACTGGAGGGCGTCGCCGAGAGCGAGGCGATGCAGGATGTTTCGGCGGATCTTCGTGCGCACGAGGAAGTCTTCGAGCGACGCGAAAGGCTTCTCGGCTCGTGCTCGAGCGATCGTTCCGAACTCGTCCTCGCTCATGCCGCGCGTGAGGCGGAAGCCGAGGCGCAGGGCAGGTTGTTGTGCGCCGCCTGCGCGCGCCGAACTGGAAGCTCCCGCGCCTGCGCGCGGTTCCATCGTGCAGTCCCACTGCGAGAATCGGGGGTCCACGGGCAGGATCTTTACGCCATGCCGTTTGGCATCATCAACGAGCGTGTGGTTGGCGTAAAAGCCCATCGGCTGAGAGTTGATGATCGAGGCCGCAAATTCGGCCGGATGGTGGCACTTGAGGTACGCTGAAGCATAGGCCAGGAGCGCAAACGAAGCCGCATGGCTTTCTGGAAATCCGTATTCGGCGAAGCCCTGGATCTGCTCAAAGATCTGGTCGGCAAAGCTCTGCGGCAGTCCATGGTCGAGCAGCCCCCGCATCAGCTTTTGTCCCATCTCGGTGATGCTGCCGGTCGAGCGCCAGGCGCCGATCGCGCGCCTCAGCTTGTCGGCTTCGCCGGGCGTGAAGCCTGCCAGCGTGATCGCGATCTTCATGATTTGTTCTTGGAAGAGCGGAACACCGAGCGTGCGCTCGAGGATGGGTCTGAGGCGCTCATCGGGAAAGACCACCGGCTCGAGGCCCCGTTTTCTCCTGAGGTAGGGGTGCACCATGTTGCCGACGATCGGACCGGGGCGCACGATCGCGATTTCAACGACGAGATCATAGAAGGTCTTCGGCAGAAGCCGCGGCAGCATGCTCATCTGCGCGCGCGACTCGATCTGGAAGACGCCCACCGTGTCGGCGCGCTGGATCATCTGATAGGTTCGTGGATCCTCAGCAGGAATTTCATGGAGCTTCCGGCCGACGAGGTCGAGCGTCTTTCGGAGCGCCGAGAGCATGCCGAGCGAGAGCAGGTCGACCTTCAGGAGCCCCATCGCATCGAGATCGTCCTTGTCCCACTGGACGATCGTGCGTCCTTCCATGCGCGCCGGTTCGATGGGCACGGTTTCGATCAGCGGATCGGCGGAGAGCGTGAAGCCTCCGGAGTGGATCGAGAGGTGCCGGGGGAATCCTTTGATCTCGGCGGCGAATCGTTCAGTGAGGGGGTGCTTCTCAGCGAGGGCGCGCGAAGCGTCGTCATCGGCGTTGAAACCGAAGGTCTTGGCGACTTCGCGGAAGGCCGATCGGCTGCGATAGGTGATCAGGGCCGCGACCATTCCGGCGCGATGCCTGCCGTACTTTTCGTAGACATGCTGGATGACCTCTTCGCGGCGCTCATGCTCGAAGTCGACGTCGATATCGGGGGGCTCGCCGCGCTCAGCCGAGATGAAGCGCTCAAAAAGCAGGTTCATCCGCACCGGATCAATCGCCGTGATGCCGAGGCAGTAGCAGACTGCGGAGTTTGCGGCCGAGCCGCGTCCCTGGCAAAGGATGTGGCGCTTTCGGGCGAAATCGACGATCTCCCAGATGGTCAGGAAGTAATCAGCAAAGCCCAGCTGGGCAATGAGGCGGAGCTCGTGCTCGATCTGGCGGCGAGTGGGTGGGTTGATCTTTTCATCGCCTCCGTAGCGTTCAGCGGCACCTTTCCAGGTCAATTCCGTGAGGTAGCTCTGCGCCGTATGCCCGCGCGGAATCCATTCGCTCGGATACCGATACCGAAGCTCGGCGGGATCGAAAGTGAACTCCTGTGAAAGCTCGTGCGCTCGCGTGACGAGCGAGGGCCAATCTCGGAAAAGATCGAGCATTTCCTGAGGCGACTTCAGCCGGCGCTCGGCGTTCGGAAAGAGCTTGTGGCCCGCCTCCTTCAGCGTGGTCGTTTCGCGAATAGCAGTGAGGACTTCCTGGAGCTTGCGTCGCTGTTCCGAGTGAAGATGGACGTCATTAGCAGCAAGGAGTCGGTGCTCGCCGTAGCGCTTGGCGAGCTGTTCGGCGATTTTGAGGCGAGCGACGTCCTGCGAGTCGCGGACTTGGAAGACTGGAAAGAAAAGGGCGGACGAGGCAGTGCCCAGCTGCTCCAGGATTCGTTCGATCTTCGCGAGCCAGGCCTTTCCGTCCTGTGCTCGAAGCGACAGGGGCGGTGGAGCCAGAAACGCGAGCTCCCGGAGTCCATCGCGGTACTCGCCAGTCGAAAAGTGCGCATCGAGGATTTCAGGAGAGAGGAACGCGCCCCCTTTATCTTTGTCCGCGTGGGCCGTAGTGATCAGGCGGCACAGGATGCCGTAGGCGCGGCGGGTTCGCGCGAGCAGGATCAGTGAGTCTGGGCCTAAACCCGGCGCGGTGATCTCCGCCGAAGGTTTCCAGGTGAGCTCCGCGCCGATGATGAGCTTGAGGCCCGAGCGCGCCTCTTCCGAAAGCTCCTTCCATGCGCGGTAGGCTTTGGGGATGCCGTAAACGCCGTTTCGATCCGTGATGGCAAGCGCACTCAGGCCGAGTCGTGCGGCTTCCTCGACCATCTCCTGCGGATGAGAAGCGCCGCGGAGGAACGAGTAGTGCGTTCGGCAGGTCAGCTCGGCGTAGCGAGGTGCTGGGCTTCGGAATCGCGCGCTCAATCGAAGTACCCCTGAAGATGAAAGCGCTGCAGGCCAGAGGACTGGTTCGCCGTGGCGTCGCCTCCGGAGCGATCGGCGCCAGCTTCGTCGGTGCGAGTTGCTTCAAAGTATCCCCAGAGCTGGATTCCTCCCTGGCAGAC
>JBIIXZ010000229.1:0-4139 GCA_044347055.1 Bdellovibrionia bacterium
CGGCGCCCTCGACGTGCAGTTCCTTTATAACGAAGTCAGGCGCTTTGAAGCCGAGCATGGAAGCAACAAGTCCACCACCTGGATCATCTACGAGCTGCTGTGGCGCGAGTACTTCTACTGGCACTACCAAAAGCACCAGTCGGCCTACTTTTCCGAAAACGGCATCAAAGGACCGAAGGACTTCTCGGCGGTCAGGTCGTACTCGCTCGAAGAACTGGAAGGAATGAAAGCACATCCCTTCTTTCATGCGGCATTGAAGGAGCTCACCTCCACGGGCTTTCTCTCGAACCGCGCGCGACAGATGTTCGCGTCCGTCTGGCTGAATGATCTCGGTCTCAATTGGCGGTCCGGGGCTCGACTCTTCGAGGAGCACCTCATCGACTACGACGTTTATTCGAACTTCGGAAACTGGATGTACCTCGCCGGAGTGGGAGTCGATCCGCGAGGAAAACGCTATTTCGATATCGACAAGCAGCTCAAGACCTACGACCCGAACGGAGACTACCTCAGGAAATTTCTCTGAACTTAGGCCTGGTCTCCACGAAAAAAGCCCGGCCTCCTCTCGGAGACCGGGCCCTCTCTTTTGAAAAC
The DNA here is from genome assembly GCA_044347055.1 of Bdellovibrionia bacterium. GTDB lineage: Bacteria > Bdellovibrionota > UBA1018 > UBA1018 > UBA1018 > CAIOHW01. The sequence continues at coordinate 592 of JBIIXZ010000229.1, forward strand.
TCAGGACCGAAATCAGGCCTTGTAAGCGACCGCTTCGATCTCCACCACCACGTCGCGCGGCAGGCGCGACACTTCGATCGTCGAACGAGCCGGCGTCACGCCGGTGAAGTACTTGCCGTAGATCTCGTTGACCTTGGGAAAGTCATTCATCGACTTCAGAAAGATCGTGGTCTTCACGACGTGCTCCGTGCCACAGCCTGCAGCAGCGAGCACGGCCTTCAGGTTATCGAGCACCTGCACGGTCTGCGACTCGACGTCGGTCGCGAGCAGCGTTCCGGTCTTGGGGTCGAGCGCGATCTGGCCCGAGCAGAACACAAAGGGGCCTGCCTGGATGGCCTGGCTGTAAGGGCCGATGGGCTTCGGTGCGTGGTCAGTCAGAATGGCCTTCTTTTCCATGAAATCTCTCCTCAATCATTAAACGCCCCGCAAGGGGCTGGCATTAAACGCCCCGCAGGGCGCGGGCTTTAAACCTGTCGTTCGGCTGCCGACTTGCGCTGGTGCACTTCCATGGCAGCAATGGCCGCCATGTTGACCACGTCGCTGATGTCGCTGTTCTGCTGCAGCACGAAGACGGGCTTGTTCATGCCGACCAGGATCGGACCGACAGCTTCCGCGTCAGCCAGCTTCTGCATCAGCTTGTAGGCGATGTTGCCCGACTGCAGGTCCGGAAAGATCAGCACGTTCGCGTTGCCCGGCACCACATTGAACGGAAAGCTTTCCTTCGAGATCGCAGAATTCAGCGCCGTGTCTGCCTGCATCTCGCCGTCCACCGTCAGTTCGGGGGCGCGATACTTGATGATCTCGACCGCACGACTGACCTTCGTCGCGAACGGATGACTGCTCGATCCGAAATTCGCGAACGAGAGCATTGCCACGCGAGGCTCCTGAAGCGTGAACTTCTGAGCCATGTGCGCCGCCTGAATGGCGATGTCCGCCAGTTCCTCGGCCGTCGGCTCGATGTTCACCGTCGTATCGGCAAAGAACAGCACGCGCTTCTTCAGCACCATGATGTAGATGCCCGCGAGACGCGAGCCCGGCTTCGCGCCGATGACCTGCATCGCAGGACGGAGAGTCTCCGGATAGCTCTGCGAAATGCCGCCCAGCAGTCCGTCGGCATGGCCGAGTTCGACCATCATCGCGCCGAAGTAGTTCTGCTGCTTCATCAGGTTCATCGCGAGATCCTGCGTGACACCCTTGCGCTGGCGCTTTTCAAAGAAGGCCTTGGCGTACTCGGAGCGAAGATCAGAGGTCGAGCAGCGGATCACACGCACGTCCTTGAGATCCTTCTCGAGGCCGAGCTCCGCAATGCGCTTCGCGATGACCTGGTCATTGCCGAGCAGGATCGGTTCGCAGATGCCTTCTTCGCGCATCTGGGCCGCGGCCTTCAGGATCTTTTCATTCTCGCCTTCCGGCAGGACAATCCGGGCCGTCGAATTTTCGCTCTGCACGCGCTTCTTGATTCCGCGCATGAGCGTGTACGAGGCGCCGAGCATCGTTTCGAGGCGCTCCTTGTACTGGACAACGTCGATCTTCTTGCGGGCGACTCCCGACTTCATTGACGCTTCGGCCACGGCAGCTGCAACCCAGAGGAGCGCGCGACGGTCGAACGGCTTCGGAATCAGGTACTCGCGACCGAACTTGAACTTCTGACCGCCATACGCGCGCGACACGGTTTCCGGCACGTCCTCGCGGGCGAGCTGGGCCAGGGCGCGAACAGCCGCCATCTTCATCTCTTCATTGATCGCGGTCGCCATCGTGTCGAGGGCGCCGCGGAAGATGAACGGAAAGCCGAGGACGTTATTGACCTGGTTCGGGTAATCCGAACGCCCCGTCGCCATGATCGCGTCCGGGCGGACCTTGAGAACGTCTTCCGGCAGCACTTCCGGATCCGGATTGGCCATGGCGAACACGATCGGATCCTTGGCCATGCGACGAACATCATCCACCGAGATGCCGTCCTTCACGGAAACGCCGACAAACGCATCGGCTCCTTCCATGGCTTCAGCAATGGTGCGCTTGCTCGTCTCGACGGCAAAGCGCTCCTTGTACGGATTCATGCCTTCCTTGCGGCCCTTGTAGATGACGCCCTTGGAATCGCACATGATGACGTTTTCACGCTTCACGCCGAGGTTCAGGTACAGGTTCGCGCAGGCAATCGCGGCAGCGCCGCCGCCGCAGAATACAACGCGCACCTTGCTGATGTCCTTGCCGACGATTTCAAGTGCATTCAAGAAGGCCGCGCCACTGATGACGGCCGTGCCGTGCTGGTCGTCGTGGAATACTGGAATTTTGAGGCGCTTCTTGAGCTCCTCTTCGATGTAGAAGCACTCGGGTGCCTTGATGTCCTCGAGGTTGATGCCGCCGAAGGTCGGCTCGAGCATCTCGCAGGCGCGGATGACGTCATTGGGATCCTTGGCATTGAGCTCGATGTCGAACACATCGATGTCGGCGAACTTCTTGAAGAGAACGCCCTTGCCTTCCATGACGGGCTTCGATGCGGCGGCGCCGATGTCACCCAGTCCGAGGACGGCCGTGCCGTTCGAGACGACGGCGACCAGGTTTCCCTTGGCCGTGTATTCGTAGATCAGCTCTTCCTTTTCCGCGATCATGCGGCAGGGTTCGGCAACGCCCGGAGAGTAAGCCAGCGACAGGTCCGCCTGGGTGGCCACCGGCTTGGTCGGAACGACCTCGATTTTACCTTTGCGTCCGCGTGCGTGGTATTCCAATGCCTGATCGTAGAGCGACATTTTTAGAATTTCCTTTGAGGTGTCGGAACTTACACCTGCCCCCCCGGGGGCTCCAACCAGAAAAAACAGTGGAAGTCCGGACAGGCCATGGCACTCTCTAGATAATGGGGAAAACTCCACGATCCAGCAGGCTCCTGCCCTGTTTTCACCCCCGCCTCGCCCTTCTGGGTCTCGGCGTGGGATGGGCGTACTCATCCCTGCTTCCTGCAATTTCACGGGCAGATTTCCAACTTCAGGACTGGAAGCTTCATCGCGCCGAGAAGGGAGAATGGAACCTGGTTGGCGGTCTCTCGGCCTTTCAAACGAAGGCCAACCGGGATGGCGCCGGTAATCTGGTGAACATCAACGGGCTCGATCAGTATCGCCGCACCGCAACAAATCTGACCCTGGAATGGGGCGTTCACTCCAAACTCACAGTCTATTTTCGCGGAACCTGGCTCTGGAACGACATTCGCGGAACCACCAGCTCCGCAAGCCGCTTCGGCCTCTCCGACCAATCTCTCGGAATGTCGCTGAGGCTGCTCGATAGATCACTCGTCGTCGACCTCCAGCTGCAGGCCGACCTGCCTGCCTACAGCAATGTCCGAGATGCCGCCGCAGGACTTCCCTTTCTCGGAGACTCGTCCACGGATTTCACGGTGGGCGGTTTTGCCACAGCACCCCTGGTCACTGGAGAGCGGCAGTGGAAACTCCGTGGCGGCGCCGGCTACACGGTCCGCTCCGCGCAGTTCTCGGCTGCTATTCCGTGGAGCATTGAAGGGCTGACCCGTCCCGAAACCCGCGGGTTCACTTTTGCAGCCG
>JBIIXZ010000230.1:0-4116 GCA_044347055.1 Bdellovibrionia bacterium
AAAGTTCTGGAGGAACCTTGACCGTGAGGAACCGCATCGAGGGGGGGCTGCACATTCGTGCTGATTTTAATCATTCACAAGGAGCGCGAGATGGCCCCCCTTCCCTATCTTTTAGGACCCAGTCTGACAAATGATCCAAGATCCTTTTTTTAAAAAAACCGCCCGCCCCAAGGTGGCCCGGGCGGGCAGGACCTCACTTCAAACCATAAAAACGAATTCTGGCGCGACGAAGCGGCAATCCGTCTGTATCGCCGACCACCCAAATCTCTTCGATGCAGCGGCCATCGCCACGGAGCTGCCCCAGGCTGCGCTGGTAGGCGACCTCTTTCGCGGATCCATCATCGGCCATTCGGCCGAGATCCATTTCTATATCTGCGATCGCGAGTCCAATCGCAGCGACATCCGGCGGCTATTGAAGGAAATGGCGCCATCCGCTTCGCAATTTTTCACGGGACACTTTGGACCCGTCCGCACGGCGCCCGTGATGGAGCGCTTCGAGATCAAGTGAGCCAACACGGCTCCACGCCACTGCATACGCATAAAGCGAAAACCCCCGAGAGGCCGTGAAGCGGCCCGGGGTTTCCAGAAATGGTGGAGACGGAATTAACTTGGACGAAGATCAGAGCTCACCAACTATCTTTTCCTACAGATTTTTCTCACATGAAGGAGCGTGATCTTGAGTTCCTCATCCAGATCCAAACTGACCATCTCAGTTCGGCAGGCACATCCGCCATGAATATGTATACACTGTACACATTTCTGTGTACTATGTATACATGACCCCAGACTTCCTGACCCGGAACTCCCGCATTATCCTCGTGGTGGGCACTTGCCTCGTGTTGTTTGGCCTCTTCAGTTTCTTCGTCATGCCAAGCCAGGAGGACCCCACCATCCAGAACCGCAACGCGATAGCCACGCTCATTTATCCGGGAGCGAGCCCCGAGAAGATTGAACGCCTGGTTCTCCGCCCGGTCGAGGATGCACTAGGCGCTGTTCCGGGACTCAAGGAAGTCGAGTCTGAGGCGCGACTGAACGTCGGAATACTCAGGCTCACTCTGCGGGATGACGTGCGAGACCTGGGAGAAGCGTGGCGTGAAGTCGAACGCGCTTTCGAAGAGGCTCAGGACAAGCTCCCCAAGGTGGTGAATCGCCCCCTGCTCGACTTTCGGGTGCTGGATGTGGAGTCCGTGGTCCTCGCGATCACTGGCAGCGAGCACCTCGTGGAACTGCGTACTGCCGCCCTGAGCCTCAAGGACTCGCTCCTCAAGGTGCCTGATGTCGCTCGCGTCACGCTTTTTGGCGATCCGGGCCCTGAAGTTGCCATCAGCGTAGATCCGGAAGCCATGCACCGGCATGGGATCAGCCCAAGCCAACTCTTCTCTGTCGTGGCATCAAACAATTCCGCCGCTCCGACCGGCTTCATTGTTTCTCAAAACAAGCGAGTCGTCCTGGAACAGGATAATGACGCAAAGACTCTCGAACAGCTCATGCGTCTTCGTTTTGAGACGGGAAAGCTCGAAGAAGTGGAGCTCTCTTCATTCGCCCGGGCTGAAATGACCACGCAAAATCCCCCGCAGGCTCTTTTCAAATGGAACGGACGAGCTGCCATCGGCCTCGGCATCGTCGCAAAAGAGAATATCAATATCGTAAGCTTCGGTAACCGGATCCGTGAAGAAGTCAGCAAACTCGAAAGGACCGTTCAGCCGCTCAAAGTCGAGGTCATTGCCTTCCAGCCCAAACGAACTGAGGATCGCCTAAGTGACCTTTTATGGAGCCTCCTGACCGGAGTCGCTCTCATAGTCTGCTTCCTGAGTCTGACCATGGGCGTCCGAACGGCGCTGATCGTTGGAATCTCGGTGCCAGCAATTACCCTGATCGGACTTTTCGCCTACTTCCTCATGGGCGGCGTGATCCACCAAATCTCAATCGCTGCATTTGTCATCTCCATCGGCCAGTTCATCGATAATATCATCGTGATCGTCGATGGCATGAAGCGCAGAATGGCCCAGGGACTGACGAGGTTGCAGGCCGCCGAGGGAATTTCGAGGGAGCTTCGACGGCCGATGCTCTTTGCCACCCTGACTGGAATTTGCGCCTTCCTGCCGATGCTTGCGGCCCAGGGGGGAACGGCCGATTTCGTGTTTTCCTTCCCGCTCGTCGCGGTACTCACACTGATTGTGAGTTACTTCTTTGCCATCTTCGTCGCACCATTGATCGCTGCTCACACCCTCGAGAAGGATGAGCGCGGAATGAGACTGCCCCTTGGAAAACTGGAGGACTTCTTCTCGTCGTTGGCCGTGGGCCCGTTTCCTAGGATCGGCGTGATTGTCGCCGTCATTGTCGGCATTTCGATTGCCTCATTCTTCGGCTCCAAAAAGGAGTTTTTCCCGGAGTCCGATCGAAACGAATTTCTGCTTAACTTCAACTTGAGCCCCGCAGCGGACATCCGTGGCACGATGGAGGTTTTGCGGTTCGCAGAGCACCAGTTGCGAGGAATGCCTGAAGTCAAAGACATTGCCGCGTTCGCAGGAGGCGGGATACCCCGGTTTTACTACAACCTGCCGAACCCTCTCCGCGCACCGCAATCAGGCCAGCTTTTGGTCACCACTTTTGACGCAGGCAACGTGAAACAGGTCGGCCTGAGGATGGAAGAACTCCTAGCGCGGAAGTTTCCTGAGGTCAGGAGCGTCGCCCACTTCCTTCAGCAGGGGCCCCCGGTCAACGCAAAGGTCGAAGTGCAATTCTTCTCGGAGTCGCAAGACCGTAGGCAGGCTGTGCTCGCCGAACTCGAAGCATTACTGAAAGCCCAGGAGGGACTTCGCGGCGTAAGGACCGACCTTGACGAACCCCTCCAGGTTCTGCGCCTTCGCATGAACGAAAGAATGATGGCACAGGCAGGACTCACTCGGGATGACGTGAATCTTGCTCTTGCCCTTCACAGTTCGGGTGTCGAAGTGAGTCAGTTTCGATCGGGCAGAGAGTTGATACCAGTTCGCCTCAGGACTTCCACCCATGTCGACACGAGCGAGGCGGAGCTCGGCCGGGTACTCGTCAAGCGGGGGCGCGACCGGGATTATCGGGCACAGGAACTCATGCGCTCGAGTCGTGAACCCGAACCCCCTCTCGTTCGGCGCCTGAACTCAAGCCCATTCTCCCGCGCGTTGGCCGATCTCTCGCCTGGGGGCAGCTACGACCAGGCGCTGCGGGCTCTGAAACCCCGGCTCGCGGCCATCCGACTGCTGGATGGAGAAAGGCTCGAGATTGCTGGCGATGCCAAGGGGGCGGGCGAGGCAAATGCCTCCATCTTCCGAATCGTGCCCATGGCCATGCTTTTTCTACTGATCTTTCTGCTTCTTGAGTTCAGATCGCTTAGAAAGGTGATGATTGCTATCACGGCTCTCCCCATCACGGTGCTTGGTATTTTTCCCGGACTTTTTCTCGGAAGGGCACCGTTTGGATTCATGTCGCTCTTGGGACTTCTGGCCCTTGTCGGGATTGCGGTCAACAATATCATCCTGCTGCTTGAGGCCATGGAGGATGGATCTTCCATTCGAGAAGCCATTGCCTCAAGATTTCGGGCAATTTTTCTAACCACCATATTGACTCTGCTCGGGCTCATTCCTCTTGCCCTCGAAGACTCATCACTTTGGCCACCGCTGGCGTGGACCATGATATCCGGCCTCATCACCGGAACCTTTGCCACTCTGGTCGTCGTGCCAGCCCTCTACCGCGTCGTATTTCGCCATCCCGCTCGATTCGGAGAAACTGGTGTTTTGGCTCTTGCCGTCATTTTTCCGCTGATCAATCCGTCGGCGACAGTGCACGCATCCGAGAAGAACTGGAGCATTCAGGAACTCATTGATCGTGCCAGCGAGGCGCCCGAGTCGAAAGCTTCAGCTCTAGCTCGAAAGTCAGCCTCTGCCCTGAAGGACGGGGCCTATCGTTCCGCTTTTCTTCCGGTGGTCACGGCAGGTGGAGAGTTTTTTCGGCGCGACAGGGAGCTCACCCTTTCAACACCATTCGGTCCATTGCTCTCGGAGGAGAAGGCTCGTCACCAGGCGCAAGTCGAACTGAGACAGCCTCTATTCAACAAGACGAAGATGCTGGACGATCGCG
>JBIIXZ010000136.1:0-7400 GCA_044347055.1 Bdellovibrionia bacterium
AATGCCGCGTCATCCGTCTTTTCGAGCTCGCTCTCCAGGACCTCGCCGAGGTCATTCAGGACGGAGATCGTTCCGAGAACCGACTGGGGCATGTTCTCCGGAAACTTGCCCTCGAGAAGCTCTGAAAACAGGGGCCATTTTCTCATTCGCCAGATCAGCGATTTCTTGAACCAGGACGAAAGATTGCCCTGGAGAACGTAACCGTGGTCATCCGCCCACGCATAAAACCGATCGAGGACCGCGTCCTTGCGCCGGACCGCGGCCATCTGAGCGAGATCGCGCCATTCCACAAGCACTTCGAATCGAGGATCCACGTCCATGTCCGATGGCATGAAGGAGCGAGTGGCCCGGATTCCAAGGCGATTCACGAAGTCGCGATTCTTCGGCTCGACATGACCGAGGAATAGCGGAACCTGCACCTTTCCGGAGCTGGCCTGAAGGAAGCCATAGTACTGGATTTCAGTGCAGAAGAATTCGCGGTCATTCGAAAGATCCATCGCAAAATCGTAGGGAATGACCTTCGCAGGAGACCTGGCTCCGACCAGGAGGCGCTTGTAGGCGGCCTCGGCTGCGCGCGCGGCCAGCTCACGGTCCTCGGGCGTCCGCATCCGAAGCACCATGGCGCGAACGCCGGTGTTGTCGGCGTATTCCTCGTAGGTTCGAATCCGGCTTCCGATCTCGATGTGCGACTCCAGTACCCAGAGCTTTTTCGTTGCAGGATCGACGTAAATGAATGCGCCATGGCTGAACTGGCCGGGCACCGTCGACATCCTCGCGATGGCTGCGCTCGCAAACGCTCCTCCCCGGCTGAGGATGATGTCTCCGGAACGCAGATCGCCCGGAAGCGAAAAGGCACTCACGCCTACGCCGAGCTGGAGATACGGAGCCTGCCCTCCGAGGTAAGGAAAGCGCTTCTTGGGGTTGTGTGGAGCAGGCTTCACGGCATGCTCGGCGATGTACTCTTCGGCATACCGAAGGACGCGCATGACATCGCGAGCCTCGTCGACGCAGGACTCGACGAGCACTCCCTCGCGATGCAGGCGATACATTCCGTCGCGAAGCTCCTGGCGGGCCTCGAAGAATGCCCGGGCTGCCTCCGCAGTCTGGCCCTGAAGCTCGGTGGCGAGCCGCTCTGCCGGAAAGGTCTCGAGCAGGTCGCGGTAAAATCCGCCCAGCCTGCCCTCGCAGCCTGCGGCATCGAAATCCGATTTCACCCAGGTCCTGAAATTCGAGAGCCACGGCATCAGCCCCTGAACCTGAGCGGGGTCTCGCTGAGGTGAAGGCGAAGAATACGGCCGAAGGGCTGGCTGCGAACACGCGGACAGGACACTCAGAATCAAAATTTTGGCGGCGACGAGTCGATTGCAGGAGATCATCGATGTCTGATCGGCATGGAAGCGCACCCGCTGAAGCCTGACCCGGGAATCCTACTCCGCAAGATTGCCCAGAAGCGACACCATCGAGCCCAGCGAGGCTGCACGCCACATTCCCCAGAGCGGCACGAGCACGGGCTTGCCACGGATGATCGAGAGCTTGCCGAAGTGGCGTCCGACGAAGATGGCGTTGGTGGCCTGAAGCGCCAGCTGGGTGCCGGTGCGTTGCCAGAATCCTTCGATGCGAAGCACCTGGCTGTCCATCAGCCGAAGGGTGGCGTCCTTGGCGCGCGTGACGGCACAATCGAGCTCGTCATCGCCGCTGAGAAGTCCGCCCAGCACTCCAGCTTCGAGCCTGCCGTTGCCATCCACGTCGCAGGAGTCAAAAAGCCCCTCCAGAGAAGCTCCCAGAATCGTGATCAGATCGAGATCCGCGAGCTTCACGAAGCCGGGATGCTCCTCCGACTGCGGAATGATCTTCAGGAATGCCTTTCCGCAGGACTGCTCCCATCCCCAGCGATGGCAGGATGCCGCCATCCTCGGAAAGTGCTTTCCGAGGATCTGAGGCAGCGATTCGCGAAGCTGGCCGACTGAAACGAAGCGGGCACGAACCGGAGCAGCTCCGCCTCGAGGGTCGCTGACCAGAAGCTCCTGAAAAGCATCGAACTCACGCGCGTAGGCTTCTGAAAAATCGCCCAGCGACAGGGCCATCACGAAGACCGAAGCCAGTGACTTCGAATCCATGAATAGCGAGCTTCTAGGAAAGACATTCCAGAGGATTCCAAAGATCTCCTTCAGCGCATTGCGCTCTTCGGGAGTATCTCGCACGACGAGAACGTCGGAAGACATCGCCAGCAGCCGGGCCAGCCCATGCAGGCTGAGGCCGGTCATCGGCAGAACCGGGCCCGCCTCGAGCATGCGATGTCCGTTCCATTTGTTCTCGAGATTGACGATGAGCTGCTCCCAGCTCTCCATTGCCTGAAGCACCGAGGCGACGAGATCCAGGATCTCGTCCTCGCGCTCGAGCGTCGAAGCCTGGATGATGCCGTCATGATCGGCATCGAAAGCCTGCAGAACCTCTTCAGCGAGCTCGGCGAAATAGGCCATCTGAGAGAGTCGCCGGCCAGTGAGTGGCGCCGCCTCCATCCCCCAGCGCATGTTGCGAATCTGCAGCGCCCAGCGGATTCCGGGATGAGCCGCAGAGGGAATTGGATCGCCCGAATACGCGCAGTCCCTCCAGCTCGTCGGTGCCGCCATGCCCGGAACACTCCTGCAGCGACTCTCCTGCAGGGCCCGCTGGTACACCGGAAGCGCTCGCCAGATGCGCACCTGCGCACGGCCGGCAACCTTGAAAAATCGTGCAATCGCCGAAGGATGGATTTCCTTCGACGTGGACCGTCCCTTGAGCTTCTCGATCCAGCCGAGGCGGTCCGCGATATCCGCCGGCAGCGTGGCACCGAGAGCATTCATCATCTCGATCCAGTGCCGGGTGCTCACGGTGCCGAGCCCCGGCTGCGTGAACCAGTCCTGGAAGCGCTCCGAAACCTCCTCGAGCTCGGCGGCCAGAAGCTCCGCGCGCTCGGCATCGAAGCGCGATCCCTCACCCGTGGCGGGAATCGGATTCAGCACCCACTCGATGTAGTTCGGAGCGGCGGAAAGACCATTCACTGAACGCTCCAGGCATCCCGCGATGACATCCGCATCCCATTGCGAGAGATTCGGGCAGAGCGTGGAGGCCACTTCAAAGAGCGTTCGCGAGACGGGGCCCAGCGCCCGCCTCCAGTCGGGATCATCCGGATTGGCGGCACCCTCCCAGGCGCGGGCCATTTCGGTCGGAGAAAAATGAAACGAGGACTGCCGGAGCGCCGAAGCCACCAGCATGGCCAGAGAATGGAAATCCTCGAACCTTCGGGGCGCCTCCTCCGGCGATCGGCGCCAGAGCGCATAGGATCTGCGAAGCTGAAACCGGTTCTCCGCGATCCAGTCGAACCACCGGCGCAGGTCCTCCTCGGCAAGCGTCGCTTCCTCGAAGCCGGCCAGTCCGAGCACCGCTTCGGTACGGCGCTGGTCCTGCTCGATGATTCCTGAAAATGCAATCACCCTGCGGGAGATGAGGTATCGGATCTCGGAAGCCGTGATTCTTCCGGGGTGTTCGCCCTTCACCTGCTCGAAAATCTTTTCCGAGATCTTCGTCCAGCAGCGAAGGATCCTGTGTGAGCGCGAGTCGTCCTCGGCCGTAAGGATCTCGAGCGGAGACTCACACGCAGGGCCGGAGCCCTGCTGCGCGAGGTCGAGGATTCCCTGGGCAATCGGAGGCTCTCCCCAGAAAGCAGAGAGCACCGGCACGCGGCAGCCGGAAAGCATCACCGGCGCAAAAAGCAGCGCCGCAAAAAGTCGTGCCGGAAGACGAGCCGACGTCACCATCGCGACACCATTCCGACCTGGACGTAATCGAAGGAACGCCAGGAGGCCCAGGGCGACTCATCACGCGCTCCGAGAAGCTGGGCAGAGGCAAAAAGCCCGAGGCTCGGCGAGGCGCCGCGAGCCTTCAGAGGAACCATCTCCGCCTCAAGCCCCGAGCGGATCGACCCGTCCCGAAGTGAAAGCGACCCTTCCGACGCTGAAAAATGCCCCCGCCATTCGAGCCACGGGCGCACCCGTCCTTCACTGCTGTTCCATCGCAAAAAAGCGGCGCCCCGGGCCGGATCCGTCAGCGTCGACTTCGATGCGACGGCGCCACCCTCCGAAGAGTCCTCGGCCGCTGCATCGGCGGATGCTGCAACGGCAAACTTTGACGTAGCAAAGCTCCAGCGGTGCAGCACGCCGGCCTGAAGCCCTCGAACCGGGGAGACCGAAACCGACACGAGCGGAGTCTGCGAACGAAACTCATAGAGGGCCTCCGCGCGCGCATGCCGCGAATTCCAGAGCAGGCCCGCGAAATCCTGCCTCACGAAGCGGGGCCGCGCCGTCACGAGGACGCGAGAGGACTCATCGCGAAGCAGGAGCTCCGCGCGCGGATCGACTTCAGGCTCCGGGTTCGGTGCACTCCAGCCGACGAGCGAGAATTCGCCGTGCTTGAGCTCGGCATAGACCTGCTGCTGGAGCAGGATCTCGCGAAGATCGCCGGTGTCGACGCGGTAGCGAATCGGAAATACTGCCTCGCCGATGCGCACCTGCTGCGGTGGAAGGCGGCCATAGCGCGACGCCTCGGCTGCCAGATCCGGCGAGAGCCGCACGGAGGGTCCGAAATGGGGCAGGAAGATCGGAGAATACGCCACGGAGAGCGTCGTCCGGGCCATGACAGGATGCACGACCCCGGCTCCCACCCAGCCGACGGCCATCGGCTCGAACACATCCGACTGGTTCTGGACCCAGGCCTGCGAGCGGGCCGAGCTCCATGCCGGCATCTGCGCCACGGGATCCACTGAAGAAATCCACGGCAGCCGGCGCCCGAGCCAGAATTCCGTCGGATCACCGGCATGTCCGTAGAGCTGAGGAAAATCGACGCTCCAGTCACCGGCAGGTCCGGCCTCATGAAAACCGCGAAACTCCGTCGAGAAGCGCGCTGAGGACCACGAAAATCCGAGACGGGTTCGAAGCACCTGTTCGCTGGTGGCAAAGGACTGCGATGCCAAATCGAAGGCTCCGCGAAAAAAGGCCAGCTCGTCCGCCCCAGCGGAAGAAACGACGAAGAGGGCCAGTGAGGCCATGGAATGGAGGAGCCTGGAATGTCGCACAAACGAGGCGTACCATGCCGCCTTCACTCGAGGTGCCTCCGGTGCTGACAACTTCGAAGATAAGTGTCAGGCGAAAGGCCACGCCCGAGGCGCCTGGATCGCACCGTTCAAGACTCCGGCTCAACCAGATCCAGTGCCCGAATCGCCACTGAAATGGAGTATCCCCGCCGTACCAGCGCAGCGAGCGCACGCTTTTTCTCGCGCTGCTGCTCAGCGCGAGCCTCGCGATCCGAAGCAGGAATCGCCTCGGAAAGTCCGCGATATCGCCTCAGGGCCCAGCGCCGTGCCGTCTCGACTTCACTGCTCGAATTCGAGGAACTTTCCGGGGACGGCACCAGGCTCGAATCCTCCGACTCACGCCATAGGGCCTCCACCCGCTCGAGGCTCCATCCCGAAATCCCGCGCTTGCGGAGCTTGAGCCAGGCCGCGCGCGGCCCGCGGGACTGGAGGCGCTGTTCGCGAATCACGGCTCCAGCCATGCGCTCCTCGTCCAGATAGCGGAGCGACACGAGCTTCTGCAGCACAAGGTCCACCGGATCAGTGGAATCGCTGGAGGGTTCAGGAGATTCCGAGTCGCGGCACTTCGACTCAAGGTACTCGCGCATCTCCTGAAGCGAGCGCTCGCGGCGCGCCAGGCGTTTCAGAGCGAGCTCGTAAAGTCGCTCGAAGGTCACAGCACCATCACCAGGTCGTCGAGCTTTTCGGTTGCTTCAAGAAGGCGGATGACCTCGCCTGCGTTTTCAGCACGCAGTACCAGCGTGACCGATACATGAACATTCGAAGCACTCGGCCGCACCACTTGTCGGCTGACCGACGGAATCTGTGCCTCCAAGCGGTCGAGAGAGGAAAGGAAAGCCGCCGTGTTCCGGCCGATGACCTTGTGGATGTACTCGATCGGAAAGGTTTCCTGGGCCTCGAGCATGTCGCGAATCTTCGAATAATCGTGTGCCATAAGCGCCTTTTCCGACTCGCTAGCGCGGTTTTTTCACTGGTGCAAGCCCCCCGACTATGAAACAAGATCGGCATGAAAATCTCTCCACGTGTCATTTCCTTTCACTACACGCTCAAGAACAACGAAGGCGAAGTTCTCGACAGCTCCTCGGGCTCCGAGCCCCTGAGCTACCTGGAAGGCTCCGGCCAGATCATTCCCGGACTCGAGGAGCAGATCGCCCTCATGTCGGTGGGCGACAAGCGGACCGTGAACGTCGAAGCTGCGCGTGCATACGGATCGCATGACGCCGAGCTCGTGATGGATGTGCCGCGTTCGCGCCTTCCGAAGTCCGAAGGTCTTGAAGTGGGAGACCAGTTTGCCGGACGCGGACCGAATGGCGAGGCGGGAAATATCTTTACTGTCGTGAAGCTCTCCGATGAGACCGTCACCCTCGATGGAAACCACCCTCTTGCCGGCGTCGATCTGACCTTCGAAGTCGAGATCACCGAGATGCGGGACGCCACTGCCGACGAAGTGGCCCACGGACATGCCCATGGCCCGGGCGGCCACCATGACCACGGCGACGGCCACCTTCACTAAGATTTCTCCAGCGGCCTGACACGGGTCGTGTTGGCGACAAGCTTGCAGCCCCCGTTTCGTGATGCGAAATCGGGGGCTGTTTTTTTATCGTGCGCTGGTCATCATCGGTCTCTTCTTCCAGGCAGTGGATGCCGGCGCGCAGGTGCCTGGACTCGGCATGGGGTGGCTCCTGAACCCGGAAGGTTCGCGGCTCTTTCCTCAGGCCATCATCTATCCGCGACATCCCGGCAAGCCCGATACCCGCTGGAAGGTCTTTGACTGGCATTTTCGAGACTTCAAGATCGACCAGGCCTCCTACCGCCTCTATTTCTACGACGTCTCAGAAGTGCCCGACGACCCTCGGCCCTACTGGACCGCGGAGTTCGCAGCACCGATCATCAACCTGCAGATCCAGGAGCTCGCGCGCGACTTCAACTTCTGGCCGCGCGATCGATTTTCCTACATCCTGTTCAGCTCCTACCGCGAGTTCCAGCAGGCCAATGTCTTCTTCATCTCCGAAGGCGTCCAGGGCATCACCTCGACCCAGGAGCCGACCATGGCCATTCCGTACTGGGGCGAACGCGAGACCTTCCGGCACATCAGCCATCACGAAATGGTCCATCAGTTCCAGGTTCAGAAGATGAACGATCTGGCGCGTGACCGGAACGACTCGCCGGTTGCGCTCGTACCGCTCTGGTTCATCGAGGGAATGGCCGAGTTCTACAGCCTGCGAGGAGTAGACTCCGAGGCTACCGCACTGCTTCGCGATCTCTGGTTCAA
>JBIIXZ010000157.1:0-6265 GCA_044347055.1 Bdellovibrionia bacterium
TTACAAGCTCGGGCAGCTCAAGAACGCCTTCCTGGAAGAGGAGTTCGGCAGGGGCACCATCCAGAAAGTGCTCGAGCAGACGATCCAGAAGGTCGGCACCCAGCAGGCACCGACGTTTGCGGCTGTCGTGGCGCTGGTCACCGGGAAGTCCGTCGAGCAGATCCAGGAGCGGTGGAACCGCTATTTTCAGGCAAAAGTGGTGGCAGGCTTCGAAAAGGCCCAGGACTTCACGTCTTTCCACCGGGTCGAGGGCGTCTCGGACGTGATCGACCATTATGCCGTGTCGAGCGAAGGAAAGTGGCTGCTCACCCGCGAGGTCGATCCGCTCACGGGCAGCGTCTCGCTTTTTCTTGCGCCACTCGCCTCGCCCGGTGAACGCGTCGAAGTCACCCATGACCGCCAGAGCTCGGCCGTGAGCCTCTATTTCTTCCAGGCTCCGAGCCTCGCCGTCGCCTCGACGCAGCTGGCCTTCATGGCCCTGACCGCAAGCGGTCCGGAGCTGGAGCTCAGGACGATTCGAAGGGACGGATCCACGGGGCGCGGAACCAGGGTTCGTCTCCACGAACAAGGCCTCGTCCAGGCCCACTCGCCCACTTTCAGCCCGGATGGCCGACGGATCGCCTTTGTCGGCATCAACAGCAAGGGCTGGCAGAACCTCTACCTCCTCGATGAGACGCGCAAGATCCGCAAGCTGACCACTGGTGCCTCGTCGTGGAAGAATCCGCGCTGGACCAGCGAGGGGATCCTCGTTTCCTGTGACCGCGTTCCAGGAACCGATCTGTATGGCATTTTCCTGGTCGACCCGAACGACGGGGCCGCGCGCCTTCTGCTTCGGCCGGAGCTGGGACACGACAACCTGCTCGAAGCCACCGGAGACCGGCCCACCCGCGAGCTCTTTTTCAGGAGCACCAACGGCACCGGCCAGCAGATCCATCGCTGGACGCCCCAGGACGGCACCCGACATGTCACGCACGTCCGCACCCAGGTGATCCAGCCTGAGCTGATTGGCGCAGGAGATCGACAGCAGCTTCTCGCGCTCGGGTTCGAGAAGGGGCGCTATCGCTTGTATGAAATTCCGCGCAAGAGCTGGCGCGAGGACCAGGGGGCCGACTCCGACCGCCTGCCGCAATCCGGCGATCCCTCGCACGAGGCACAGTCCGGCCCGATGCGTCCTCTTCCTGCTCCCGGAACCGATGTTCGGTCGTTTCCACGAGGCGAGATTCAACAATATAGCAGTTTCAGGCGCGGCACCGGCGTGCGGATCGAAGATCTGGCCGCATTCTTCAGTTCGGGGTCGGTCTTCGGACTGGCCGGAACGGTCAGCGACCTGATGCGGAACTACATCGTTTCGGCGGAGTTCTTGAGCCTTGGAGATCGTGGCGTTTCGAATGCCAACGTCTTTCTCACCAGCGAGAGGGGACGAAGCACCTGGACACTCGGCGCCTACACGACCCGACAGGCGCGGCTCGATGCGCTCTTCAACGGCAACACGACCCGGCTCTATGATTACCGCGAATTCGGAATGCTCGGCGGAATCCAGTATCCGCTCGGGGCCTTCAGCTACGCCGGAGCGCTGCTCCGGGTGGGCGGGTCCAAGCGCGAGAACTTCAGCGACGCCGCGCTTGCGGCGGAGTGGAATCGGCTGAACCCGGGAACGGAATTCCTGCTGTCGCCCACGCTGGTCTACGGCGTCGACCAGATCCAGTACGAGCTGTTCACCGGGCCGATCCGCGGCTTCGGGCTCCTGGCTGAAGCCGAGACCCATTTTTTTCCGGCCCGCGGTTTCGCGACCGAACGCCTCCGTCTGGACATCGCACGCTACACCCAGCTCTGGGGAAGATCCCTCCTGGCCATCCAGGGGATGGCAGGATTTTCATTCAACCTGACCGAGGGCACGGACTTCCGGAATCCGTTCCTCGTCTCGAGCGATGACATGTTCCGCGCCTATTCGTTTGGTGACGATCGTCTTCGCGGAAACTACCTGCTCGGAGTCAAGACGGAGCTGCGTTTTCCAATCGGCGAGATCTTCGGTTTCGAGCCGCTCCGCGGAATCCTGGCTGCCGACTACGGCAGCATCTGGCGACAATTCCGCGATGTCTCCTCGGGCGGCACATCCTCTGTTTCCGGAGGCCTGGCGTTCAACCTTCCTCCGTTGTCGTTCAGCTTCCTGCTCACGAATCCGATCCGGGTGGCTCCCGGAATCGTGGAATCGAACGTCTTCCACTTCACGCTGCGCTACTTGTACCTGTGACCCGGACCTCGCCCTGGGCCTCGAGGTCACGAATCAGCGACCACGCCTCGAGCTCGTCGCCCAGCCCGGAAACGGACAGCGATTCTCCGTTGGAAATCGATCGCGCTACGAGTGCGGGCAGCATCCTCCTCAGGAACTCCTGCGGAAGTCGTGAGATGGCGGGATCGGAAGACACCAGCTCGGCGAACGCGAGCAAGAGGTGCTTTTCGGAATGACCATGGACGCGCGGACTCGCGAAATGCAGGGCGAGGGTTCCCCAGATGGCACCATCGGAAGCAAGGAGCGGCGCCCCGGCGTAGGAGCGCATTCCCGACTCCTGCCGCCAGCGGCTCGTGGCCAAGAGAGGATTCTCGTCCAGGTCACCGACTCCGAGCCACTGTCCGGAAGACAGGACGAGCTGGCAGGGAGAATCGTGATTTCCTGGAGATTGCCTCAGGCACGATTCGGCGCGAGGCCCCGTGCCCAGACCCTGCTCGATCTGTCCGTCGCGCACGACTCCTACGGTGACCGCATCCGCCGAAAAAATCCGCACCAGTGATTCCAGGAACTCGTGCTGAAGTTCGCGCTGCGTGGGCTGCGGAGCGCGACTCCGAGGTCGTGCTCGAGCCGGAGAAGGCAGCCGGGAGCTCGGGCGTCGATGAATCAGATCGTCGACGCGATCGAGGAGCTGCTCACCCACGACCGGAGACTCGAGCGCCATCGCTGCGCCCAGATCAACGGCCTGGAGCAGGTAGGAAGGAATCGAGCTCCACGCCAGCACCGGCACTCGCGGCTTCGGCGCTCCTCCACTCGAAATCGATGAATCACGCCCGTACTCGCGGAGGAACTCAAGCCCATCCATTACTGGAAGCGCCATGCCGAGCAGGATCAGATCCGGCTCCAGGGCTGTAGCCAACGACAGCGCCTCGATGCCGTCGCGGGCTCCTGCCGTGCGATATCCGTCACGGGCAAGCAGCGATTGCAGCGCCTCATTCCAATCGGGATGATCTTCGACGACCAGAATGAGCGGAGGCAGGCGGTGGAATCGTTCCTTCATGGAAGGAACGAATTGCAGAGGTTCTGCCAACAGCGGGCGACTGGCGGGAGGAATTCCTGAATGGCGCTCAGTGCTTCGGCACGCACACCGCGACAATCAGTCCGCCAGGGTGGGCGATTGCAGCGCGCCAGTCAGGAAAATGACGGAACTCCACTACCGCGCCCACGCCAGGCTCGGAAGAGCGCTGCGTCTCAAAGCGCGAAAGCGGCGCCTGCAGACCCGTGCCCAGAGCCTTGCCCAGGCTCTCTTTCGCGCACCAGAGCTCGAGCGGACGAAGCGCCCGCCGATCCTCCGGCAGAAGCTGGAGATCAGCGCGCTCACTCGGCGTGAGAATTCGCGAAACCAGGCCTTCACGCCCCTCCAGAGCGTCTTCGGACTCGATATCGATGCCCAGGGACTTCTCCGCGAATCCTGCAGCCGCAATGACCCGACCCTCGATGGAAGTGTGCGAGTACGAGAAATGGCCTCGAACTGCCGGAATGCCATGGCGCTCCAGCTCCTCGCGGGCAATGCGCGCCAGCAGGCTTTCGACCAGTCTTCGAGGATGCGTGATTCGGAGCGAGAGCGCACCCGCCTCGGAGGAGCCGTTCAGAAGACGCTTCAACTGTTCGGGATCGGCCTCCCCACTCCACGAGGCGATGCAGATCCGGACGGGCGCGGCGGCGCCGGGAATCTGAATGTCGAGGAGTTCAAAATGGAGGGGCGAATCCGGTTCGTGCACGATCCTGATTTCGCATGACAGGCCCTTCCCCTGCAAGGCGCGCTGCCTTAGGCTGGAGACTATGAGCCCGGATCAGAGACGCCACTGGGAAGCGCTGTTCGAAAAGAAAATCCTCGCTTCCGACATGGGCAACGACCCCGCCCACGACCTCGCCCACTTTCGGCGCGTTGTCGCAACCGCGCGGCAGCTCTGTGCCGAAGAGAATGCCTGCTGGGAGGTCGTCATGCCGGCGGCCTGGCTTCATGACCTCGTCAACGTGCCGAAGAACGACCCGCGGCGTTCGCAGGCATCACGCCTCTCGGCCGAGGCCGCCATCGAGTTCCTGCGCCAGGAAGGGTACCCCGAGCAGCACTTCGACGGCATCGCTCACGCCATCGAGGCGCACAGCTTCAGTGCCGCCATCGAGTGCCGCACGGTCGAAGCGGGAATCGTCCAGGATGCGGATCGACTCGACGGCCTGGGAGCAATCGGAATCGCGCGGTGCTTTGCAGTGGCAGGACTGCTCAAGCGCGCTCTCTATGAGCCTGCTGATCCGTTCGGCGCGACACGAAAGCTGGACGACCTGAAATACACGATCGATCATTTCTTCGTGAAGCTCTTCAAGGTGGTCGATACGCTTCGGACGGAGTCTGGAAAAGCCGAAGGCCAGCGACGCGCGAAGTTCATGCGCGAATTCCTCGATCAGCTTGCCGCCGAGATTCATGCGTCTCGGCAGGATGCCTGACGAGGGCGACCCATCAAGGAGACTTCGGCAGAAGCCCGAAGAAGGCCTGGCAGGCCGACCAGAAGCCCGGAGCCTTTTTCATTTCCGTCGGTTTCATGGCTTGAAACTTTTTCAGAAAATCCTGCGTCTCCTGCTGCTGCTTCCAGGCAGGAGACTCGCCTACCGCAACGCATGCGTTGCAGAGCGGATCTTCGGCCGGAGAGAGGCTTCGATTCAGGGCGGCCACCGCCTGCTCCGGATAGGACGGATCCAGCGCCAGGTCTCCGAGCTGTGCGAGGATTTTTCGGGCAGCCGGTGATTCGGCCGCTTCAGGCTGAAGGAGTGCCGCCTTCACGATCGCCAGCATCGCCGGCGACTGGCGCGCGCGCTTCGCAAAGCGTTCGAGCGCTTGAACTTCGTCCTGGTTGGTCCAGTTGATCTTTCCGTGGACGAAGGCCCACGGATGGATGTTCTTGTGGTCGGCATCCAGCAGTTTTCGAAAGCGCTCGAACTCACTGCCCAGCCCCATTTCTTCCAGATACAGATAAAACCCGGTCACACGGTCTCGCTTGGCCGCTCGGGTCATGGCCCGATTCGGCACCACAAGCTCAAGGTTCAGCAGCACGGGTTGGTTTTCGAGCGATTTCAGGTAGGTCAGACGCCGCTCCTGGAGCTCAAGCTGGAGCAGCGTCTGCTCCGCCGATAGGGGCTGACGATTGGCACGAAATTCAAATGGAAGATCGCCATCGGACTCACCCCGAAGCGACTGCGTGCGGGTGACATACTTCAGCCCGACAGATTGGTAATGATGTCCTGCAGAGTCATGCTGCGGCGACTTCGTATAAACACGCCGCTCGACCTGCCGAGCGACATCGCCCGGCCGGAGCCTTTGGCTATTCACGTTTTCGAGGATGACCTTGGCCTCGCGGCGCTGCTCTTCGGACAAATCGCCCAGAAGCGGAGCATTGAAACTGTCATCACCGAGGATGCCGCTACCGAGCTCCGGATGCTGCCAGTAATCGGCAAGATACCGGGCAAAGAGCCTGCCGTCCGCATCCACTGCAGAGTTCAGTCCGATGTTCAGGTGGGCGGAGTTTTCCTGGAACCGTTGGGGTTTGTAGGTGAAGCCGCGGGCCTTCGTGAAATCAAAGAGCCACTTCTGGATCTCGGGAGTGAACTTCTTCCAGCCCTCGAGATTCCACGGCCCCACCTGGAGCTCGACAGTTCCGGGGTCTACCGAAACCGTGAAGTCAAACCCACTGGCAAACGTGAACTTCCATTCCGTGAGCCCGAACTTTCCGTTGGGAATTTCAGTCACCTGGCAGTCTGGCAGGCAGGCCTCACGGAGCTTCTCCACTAGGCCACTGGCCAGGCGATGCTCGTCCTGTGCGGTCGGCTCTTGTGCTGCATCACCCTTTTCTCGCACGCGGCGCGACCAGGCGGAGTGGAGCTCATTGCTCTGCAGGTTGAACTCGAGGCCGTAGGTCGGAGGCCACGCGAGCGCCTCAAGCGCGAGCCCGAACTGGAGCGCCGCCAGGATCGCGAAAATTCGAT
>JBIIXZ010000079.1:0-11553 GCA_044347055.1 Bdellovibrionia bacterium
CAATCGCACGTCCGGTCCTGCGAACGAGCCACTCCGTAAATTCCTCGGGTGACAACTTCTTGCCGACTTCATCCTGAAGAAGCGCGGAAAGATGGTCGACCGTCTGCCGCAGCTGGGGCCCCTTGCGATCAATCAGATCGTTCATGCGATGGGCGGTGCGACTGATGCGGATGAAATTCGCCTGTCCGCCCGGACGCTCAAACGTGATCGCGCCGATGTAAGAGTCCACGCCCTTCTCGTTCAGCACCGAGGACATCAGGGTGTCGCGAAGTGCTTCGGAGAGCTCCAAGCTTCCTTTGGGCTGATGTGATTTTCCAGAAATCGTATTGCCACCATAGCCCTTGAGGGTGAGGCCCTTCATCGGTCTTCCGTTGTAGTACAGGAACGCCTGGCCAGGCTCGGTGGACTCCCAGATTCCTGCTCGGCCAACGCCCGGAGAAACGTAGAAAAACGGACCATCGGCAGGCGCGGCCTTCGGGTCCGCAACTGTTCGAACTGCGAAGGTGTCGAGGAGCTTCTGCATGTCGCTCCGGGATGGATCGGCATCATTCCAGCCCGGCAGATTCACTTTCTGGCCCGCCAGATTGCTGTTGGGGTGAACCACCCAGGACTCCACCTTCGTATCCACCTTCTCCACAGGCTGAACCACGGTGCCGGGCACCGAACGAAGATCATGGAGCTTCGGCAGGTCGGCCGCGGACGCGGTGGAGGTGACCGCAAGAAGCGCGCTGATGAATGCGGCACCCCACAGATGCCAGTTCGGTCGAACTGCGATGAACGACTTTTTCATCCGAAAAACCTCCTGAACTTAGAATCCAAAACTGATGACGGAGAACGCACCCGGACAATGGAGCTGCGGCTTGCCGTCAGCGAGGTATCCCTGCGACTGCAACACGCTCCTGAGCTCCTTGCGAAGCGACGTGTCGTCCTGGTTCTTGGCGAAGGCGTCGAGGATCGCTTTCCGTGCGACGTCCGTCAGCACGGCCACGCGCTGCGGCTTGTAGACTGCCAAAGGACCTTTCGCGCCGAGATCTCCCGAAACTTCCGCGAGTGTCCGATGAGAGGCCACGCCGAGAACCGCACGATTGGCGTTCAATGGAAACGGATTAAGCGAATCGCCCACATCCATCAGCGAGAAATAATCCGGCGTCACTCCGTAGTCGGCCCAGCCTGGATCCGAAATGCCGACGAAATTGTTCACTTTCCACTCGGTTCCGGCGAACTTCACTTCTCGTTTCGGAATGGAGTCCGACCACCCGTTCTTTTCGAGATAGTCATACGAGACGACCTGGTCGTAGATCACCGACTGAGGATTTCCCTTGATGTCGATGCGCACGAAGCCGTGGCCCCCCTGCGGATTCACGGTCGTTCCGTTCAGGTTCATCGCCTTGATGCCCGAAGGAGTGCCGACCCCCTGGACCGCAAAGGTGAGCACGAGCGCCTGGTCGAAGCACACTCCGCCGCCGGAGCACCTCAGGCCGATGCCCTGGCCCGACTTCGAAGCTGCATTTCGGTTCATCTTGAAGAAGCTGAAGATCGACTTCATCAGCGTCTTCTGCCTCATCTCGATCTGCTCGGGCGAGGCTGTCCAGTCGATCTCGAAATTCTTCTTGGCCATCTGGTCCTTGAAAGAGGCAAGCTTGGCGCGCCAGATTTCGTCCTTGGACCAATCGAGCTTCTCTCCCAGCTGGTCGACCGGCTTCGAGGTCGTCGGGCTGTTCAGGCGATCCAGCTCCGCGCGGGTGAACACTCGGCGCTCGGTGCGATGCTGGTAGGTATCCTTGTAATAGCTGATGGTTCCTTTTTTTCCGTCGTACAGCGTGCCCGTGCGGTTCTCCATCTGCGAAGGACCGTCCTCAAGCGTCTCCACCACGAAGAACTCCGTGTCGTTCTCCGTGATGGATTTCACGATTCTCGCGCGATGGTTCACCTTGGCGATGCCGTACGGCATCTCATCTTTGGCCTGTGCAGGAACCCAGACCACATCGCCGGCGTCATACCGGAACGCGCGCTCGAGGTACTTGAACTGGGCCTGAAGCTGCTTCTCAAGCTGGGCCGAAAGCTTGAAAGGCCCTGTCGACGACCCACGGGTGGTCTTCCAATATCCCATGTCATCCAGAAGCTGCCACGCCGCCTCCGATTCCTTGAGAGGCTTGCCTTCCGCCTGCTTCAGCAGGGCAAGAGCCTCGTCGATCGTGTACTTGAAACGGGCAAAGTAGTCCGACTCCGGCAGGCCCGACTGAGGCTCCGGAAAATTGTACTTCGGCGGACTGGCCGATGCCGTGAGGGATGCGGCCGCCACCGACCATGCGAGCACGGCCACGAACGCGCGCGATTTGATGAAGCCATCCACTCTCATCCCAACCTCCCGGCCCAGGGTGATCCGATCCTTACAGCGGAATACATCAACCCCCATATCGGCAGGATTTTGACGGAACTTTACCGCTTTTGGGAAAAGCCGGGTGATTTCATGGAGTCAGCGCTCGTCAGCAGCGACCGAATCGCCACTCACGGGGGCGATCAGCGTCGGGCCATGTCGATGGCTCTGGAGATGGCGTCCAGCCCTGCCCGGAGTTCCTGCTCCTTGGGCCAGGCGTAACCGATGCGCATGTACCGGCGATCCATCTCAAACCAGTGTCCGGGACCCACGAAGGTTCCGAACTCGCCATTCAGGATCTGGTAGAACTTCTCCACCGAAACAGTGTTCGTGTCTCGGATGCGCGGAAAGCAGACGACGCCGGCTTCAGGCTCGACCCACTCCAGGCCGTCCTGGCTGGCGAACCATTCCTTCAGGACCTGTCGCATCGCCAGAATCTCGCTGCGGATTCGGGGCAGGTGCACTTCGCGCTTGCGATAGAACTGGGTTCCGATTTCCTCATCGACCACCGATCCGCAAATCACGATCTGCTCCTTGGCGGCGAGGAACTTTTCCTGAAGCTCGGGGTTGCGGGTGATCACCCATCCGAGGCGTATTCCGGGAAGTCCATATGTCTTTGAGAAGCTCGAGACACTGAGGACATGCTCACCGAGGCTTGCCGCCACGGGAAGCGGGTTGCCGAAAGCCATGTCGCGGTAGGTCTCGTCGACCAGAAGCCAGGCCCCCGCCTTCTTCGTCATGGCGACGATTGCCAGCAGGTCGTCGAGCGGCAGCTGCACTCCGGTTGGGTTGTGCGGAGTCGTGATGCTGACGAGCTTCGGTTTTTTGCTTTGTATGGCCGCCTCGAGCTGAGCGAGGTTCGGACGGAAACCTTCCTCGAAAGTGAGCTTGAACAGCTCGACGCGTGCACCGAGCGCACGAGGAGTTTCGATGTTCGTGCCGTAGTTGGGGTGTTCGACGAGGAGAGTGTCCCCCTTCTCCAGCAGTGTCGTGTTGATGATGAAGAGCGCCCCAGCGGCTCCGGGGGTGAGCAGGATAGCCTGGGCCGAGATCGGCGATGCGCCTGCGATGTTGCGCGCGTTCTGGTTCGCATCAGCGGCGATCATGGCGCGGAGTTCGGGGTTTCCGACATGGTCGCCGTAGCAGAGCAGGAGCCGCTTGAGGTCGAGGTCGAACTCATCGGTGCGAATGTCCGAGAAGGAGCTTTCGGTGAGATTGTTGCGGATGTTGCCGTAGCCCATCTGCTCGGGAGACTCGATTTCAATTGGCATTCTCGTGTAGCGCATGGGCCGATTGTGGTGGTCGTGGGGCTGGAATGCAAGTGGGAGTGCGGGAGTGCGCTTCGGCGCGGGAGTGCGCTTCGGCGCGGGAGTGCGCTTCGGCGCGGGAGTGCGTTCGCTAAAACGATTTAGATTAAATTTATTGTTGACACGTTTCTGCGCTTGAACGCCACCAGAGATCATCCCTCCACTCAAAATCGCCAGTAACGATCCATAATGACCGACGATAAAAGGCAATTCGGCAGGGAGCGCAAAAACGTCAAAAAAACGAAAAAATTCAACCGGGACGATCATCAAGCGAAAAAATAGCCTCAAAAATGACGTGTTAATCACTCGTCCATGCATTCACTAAAAGACATTTCGGCGTCGGAGATTCTCCTGAAGACCAAGCAAACCGCTCTCGAGGAAAGACGCCTTGGAATCGAGCTGCTCCGCTACCTGCAGGAGATTGAAAGACGGAAGCTATTCGCACCGAAATTTAGCTCGCTTCATGAGTATGTGGTTCGCGAGCTCGGATATTCCGACGGCGCTGCTCATCGGCGCATCTCGGCCATGCGACTGATGCGAGATATTCCTGAAGTCGAACAGAAGCTCTCCCACGGAACGCTCACTTTGTCTTCGGCGAGCCAGGTGCAGAACTTCCTGATCACCGAGAAGCGCTCTTCCGGAAACGTCTACAGCCCGTTGCAGAAGCAGGAGCTGATCTCCTCCGTCGAGAACAAATCCACCCGCGAGACGGAGGCTCTTCTGGCGGCCCGATCGCCCCGAACGGCGGCATTGATTCGCGAACGCCCCCGCTCGATCGATGGCCAGAACGTGCAAGTCACCGTTATCCTGAGCGCACGACTGCAAGCCAAGTTGAGGCAACTCAAGAACCTCATGGCCCATCAGCACCCGAACCCGTCGCTTTCTGAGCAGCTCGAGATGCTGGCAGACCTGGCACTACGAAGACTTGACCCTGCAGCAAAACCTGCTCGGAAAGCAGTCGAGACTCGCGACCCTCCAGAAGCCGTTCGAGACGCGAACTCAAAGACGAAGGATGCTGCGATCGGACAGGACTCCAGCGGACAGGACTCGACAGCTCGAGCTTCGACAGATCAACCGTCAACAGAGGGCGTTCAGCTCACTCACTTCGGCGCAGAAGCTGCCAAGCGATCAGAAGCCCGCAGAAGTCGGTTCATTCCCCGTGCAACGCGGCAGGCGGTCTGGACCCGAGCCGGCAGTCAGTGCGAATTTCGCTCGACGGAATCCGGAATTCGCTGCCCGAGGAGGCATCTGCTTCAGATCGACCATCGTACTCCCTTTTCTCGAGGCGGCGGAAATCGGTTCTCGAATCTTCAACTTCTCTGCGCCACCCACAATCAGTGGAAGGGAGCACGGCCTGTCAACCCCTTGACGGCATCAGGAGACCTCGCCCCAACGCGAGCGATCCGACCCTCGACTCCAATCGCCTCAGGTGAGCTCGACGAACTCCGGCGCCGGAGCTCTCGATGACCGGCACTATTCGACACGGAATCAACGAGCTCAACTGACATCGGCGCGGCAGTGGCGCTGCGAATTGAATTTAACCATTTTTTCTTTTTACAAGCCGCGTTCGGCTCTTTAGCCTTCTTGCATGAGAAACTTTTCACTGAAGCAAAAAGCCCTTTTCGCGTTCGGGATAGCCGGACTCTCGGCCTCCATTCTGACGGGATGCAATGTCTACTCGCTGATCGACAAGCCGTCCGGCGACGAGCAGATTCTGTCCAAGGCGAGGGCATGCTTCGACCAGGCCGATTACAGCTGTGCTCGCGAATATTATGCTCAGCTCTCGCCGAGCTACGCCGATGTGCGCGCCAGCGAAGAGGCCTTCATGATCCTGGCTGAAAATGGTGCGACGATGGCGGCATTCATGGAGACTTTTGGAAGCGGGGGTGGCGGTGGCGGCCTGACGCAGCTTGCTGAACGTCTTGCACCGGGAAGCGAAACCAAGCGACTTGCCATCCAGGAGGCCTACAATAAGTTCGACTACGACGCTGTCGGCGCATCAACGGACTCCACAAAACAGCTGGTGCGATTCGTCGCTGCTACCGCTCTAGCTGCGGAGCTGCTTTCGGAAAAAATCTCTTCAGGGAGCCTTCTTTTGAAGACGATGATCACCGGAGCAGGATGCAATTCGACGACCGCCTGTGCAGCTGGTATCGGCGACGTTGCCGGGAGTGAATCCTGTAACAACGTGGGCAACGGAATTCTTGCAAACGGAGCGGACACTCCAATCGATCTTGCCGCCAGCCTCTCTGGTGCCATCACCCTCGATCACTTCAAGGCGACAATGACGGAAATGTATGACGCGCTCGAAAAGCTCTCGGCCTCCGGAGGGTTTAGCTCCGGATCACAAGGTCTGGCGGATACTTTCCAGTCCCTCCCCGTTTCATCGATTCCTAAAAACCAGTGCTTCCGCGCCACCCTGCTCGACCAAGGCATCGGCCGCTAACCCATCGCCACCCATCAGAGGATCAGAACCATGTCTCAGATGAAAAAGAATCGAAACAAGCTGGTGGCCACCCTCTCGTTCGCGACAATCGCAGCGAGCACCCTCTCGGCAACTCCCGCCCACGCACTCAACCAGATCATCAAGCCCTACCAGAGCGTCCGCAGCTCCGGCATGGGCGGCCTCAAGCTGACCACGGGCCTGTATGACGACAACTTTTTTGGAAATCCGGCGCGTGTCCTCGCCAATCCGACCTGGCGAGTGACCCTGTTCGACCCGATGGTCGAAACGAGTCGCTCGACCATCACGAACATCGGCGACATCGCCTCGGCCGATGGCGACACCTTGTCCGGCATCGGCGGCACGGCAGGCCGGAACAACCACGGCCGGCTCCAGTTTTCCACGCCTGCCGTCTACATCGCCAAGGGCGAACGAAAGTGGGCCATGGCCCTCGGGCTGCTCACGAGCGTCCAGTTCGACGTCGCCCTCCGGAACAGCTACCAGATCGCCCCCGGAGCAGTCGTGGACGTGGGCCCTGCGCTCACGATTGGCAGGACCTTCTTTGCCGACGAGCGCCTCGGAATCGGCATCACTCCGCACATCACCAGCCGCGTGGCCACTACTTCCGACATCACGCTGGCCCAGATCATCGGTGGACAGTCACTCAAGCCTGAGGACTCCGGCGGAGCCGGCACGCACGTGGACGCCGACATCGGCGCCACCTACAAGCTGCCGTTCAGCTGGAAGGAGTTCGACTTCGACACGGCCTTCGCAGTGAACAACATCCTCGGCGGCAAGTATTCGAACCTCAAGAGCCTCAGGATCAGCGACGGCGCCACGCTTCCTCCGGCACAGCCCCGCACCTATGGGTTCGGCCTTGCCGCACGCAGGGATGTCTGGGGCAAGTTCCGGAAGACCGTGTTCGGGCTCGAGTTCCAGAACCTCGGAAACAATCCGAACGGCAGCATCTTTCGCACGATCCACCTCGGTGGCGAGACCAACTGGCGCCGGATCGCCGTCCGGGCAGGCTTGAACCAGGGCTACTGGGCTGCCGGCGTGGGCTTTGATCTCTGGGTGTTGAACCTCGATGTCTCGAGCTACGGCGAAGAACTCAGTCTCAACGCCGGAGGCCTGGAAGACCGCCGTTACGCCCTGAAAGTGGCCTTTCAGATCTGACCTGAAACAGGCAAGTCCTTGATCGCCAAGCACTGTTAAGCAGCTCAAGTTTGATCGTTTGCGCGAATCTTTTCCGACCGGCTATCCTTGAGGGGATGTGGCAGTCCAATTCACGCAAGCGTTCGGATGGAAATTGGCTTCACTGCGTCGAGCTCAGGTCCTCTCGCGAATTTCATCTCAAGCGAGTCACCTGCAGGATCGCCGCGCTGGATGGCGCGCCAGCTTCGACACCGATCGAGGGAAGGTTGCTGCTGAATGACATCAGCACCCAGGGAGTGGCCGTCTACGCTCCGGACTTGCTTCCCCTCGGCAGCATCGTCACGATCGACTTTGAATATCCCGAAAAGACGACCCTGAAGGCCAGGGTCGGCTGGTGCCAGCAGCTGACAGGTGTCGGAAAGGTCATCACGGAGAGATCGCAAAGCTTCCGGATCGGCCTCGTTTTCGAGCACGAGAAACCGGAGGACCAGGAGCGCTTCAGGACGTTCTGCGAGAAGCTTGCTGAGATCTATCCCGGGATCGACCTGACCCGGGCTCCCTACGCTGCTTGAGTCGAATCCGGCGCGGAATTCGTGCCATCTGCGCGGCGCGCCCAGCCTCAACCGAACAGGGCGACGAAGTCATCCCAGTGGTTGCGGAGCCGTCCCTTCAAGCGAAGGATGGCCTGGGTATGAAGCTGGCTCACGCGAGACTCGGTCACATCGAGCACTCGCCCGATTTCCTTCAGGTTCAGATCCTCGTAATAGTACAGCGAGAGGACGAGGCGCTGCTTTTCGGGCAGGTCGTTGATGCAGTCGGCGACCATCTTCTTGAAATGCGCCATGTTCACTTCGGCGAAGGGGGTCGCCGACTTGCTCGGAGACTCGCCGTAGCCGTGCAGTGCCCTCTTGTCCTGCTTCGAGAAGTTCGTGATGTCGTCGTAGGATAGCAGCGACACGCTCCGAACCTGGTTGAGCATGTCGTGATACTCTTCCTGCGAAATATTCAGCTCGGCGCAGATCTCCTCGTCAGTGGCCTGCCTGCCCTTCTGCTGCTCGATCTTCGAGTAGCAGCGCTCCAGCTGCTTGGCTTTCTCGCGGACGGACCGCGGAACCCAGTCCTGCGCGCGAAGCTCGTCGAGGATCGCCCCGCGGATTCGGAATTCTGCATAGGTCTTGAACTTGTTGTCGCGGGTCGCATCGTACTTGTCGATGGCATCCATGAGCCCGATCACGCCCGAGGAGATCAGGTCATCGAGCTCGATATTTGCCGGAAGTCGAGCGGCGATCTTCTGTGCGATATACTTGATCAGGGGCGCAAACTCGATGATCAGCTTGTCTCGCGTGCTGTTGTTCGGAGTGAAGTCCTCGCGAACGAGGCTCGAAGTGTGCGCCGCTTCGGCGACGATCTCACGCTCCAATTCGCGCTGGAGGGCCTCCTCCTCTTTCCTGGCGCGCTCGGCGTCGGCAAGCTCATCGACTGCCTGCCCGACCGCCTGCTCGACTGCAGGGCTCTCGCCCGCCTTCACTCCAGAGGGTTTCGTCGCACGTCCCGCAGCGCGCTGACGGGCCTTCTCGGCCGCCGCCTTGTCTTCGCCCGCGTTCTTCCGATACCTCTGCAGTCCTGCATTCACGCTCATGATGTGCACCCCGTCCTAGGTCAAATCAGTGTATCCATCCGGTGCGCTCCGCGCAGCCGGCAAAATTTTCCAGTCCCGTTCACAGATCCATCACGAGCGCGGCCACGCGGTCACGCGTCGCCTCCTCGATGTCGTCCGGAATCTTCTGGCCCGTGGTGAAGTATAGAAGCGGCAGCCTCACCTTCTGCGGGACGTTGTAGAGCACGCCGTAAAGCGTCGTCTCATCGAGCTTCGAGAAAACCAGTCCCTGCGGACGGAACATCGAGAACCGGCTCGCCATGTCGTAGAGCTCCGCATCCCGGGTCGTTGCCGACAGCACGAGCACGGTCTTCATCGTCGGCACCGTATCGAGCATCGACTGGATTTCCTTCAAAGACTCCGGATCACGCTGCGACCGGCCGGTCGTGTCGACCAGAACGAGATCGAGGGCCTGGAAGTCGCGGATCGCAAAGGTCAGGTCATCCACCGACTGCGCCGAACGAAACGGCACGTTCAGCAGCTTCGAAAAAGTGGCAAGCTGGTCGAAGGCCGATGCCTTGACGTGATCGAGATTGATCAGTCCCACTCGAAGTCCCTTGCGGATCGCCTGCGATGCAATCTTGGCCAGAGTGGTGGTCTTGCCCACCCCGGTAGGGCCGACGAGCGCGATCACGGAGGGAATTCCGGTAGACGGCTTGATTCCTTCGAGCGGCGACGCCACCTCGATATTCCGGATGATCTCTTCCGCAATCTGGTCCTGCACCGATTCCAGGCTTCTCGAAGCTTCGGGGCCCAGCTCGAAAGCGGCCTGCCGGATCAGCCCCAGTGCAAAGCGCTTGTCGACGCCATTCACGACGATCTGATCGAAGGCCTCCTGAAGGGCCGGCGTGGAGAATGCCCCCACATCGGCAACCTGGGCGCCCGACGAGCTCACTGCCTGGTGGCGAAGCTCCTCCTGCTGGGCCTTCAGCTCCTCGATCATCCGGCGAAGCGCGCGCACTTCATCATTGGAGACCGCTGCTGCCGAGGACTCCCGAACAGCCGACTCGCGCGCCAGCGCATCGCGTGCGATCGAATCCTTCTGGACCGGCGGGCGCGCCGGCGCAGCAGCCGCCGGAACGTGAACCGTCTCGGCATCGATTTCCGCATAACGGACCGCGGTCTTCGGCTTGGGTGCGGAAGAGAGCTGCACGGAGTCGCGGGTGCCCGATGCGGCGCGCTCCAACGCCTTCTCCATCATCTGCTCCTGCATGTCAGCCTGCCGACTCGCGGACATCTGCGTGTATTTTCCGACCGTGTCGGCGGGAAGCCTCGACTCGGTGACCTTCTTTTTCGTGAGCGATCGGTCAGAGACGGCTGCAGTGACCTCGACCGACGCCTTCGACATCAGGCCGAATCCGCGTTTGTTCTTTTTGGTCTGGAGGATGATGGCCTCGGGACCAAGCTCGCGCTTCACGGTCTCCAGGGCTTCCTGCAGCGTCGGGGCCTCGAATTTCTTTACTTCCATATTATGCCAACCTCACTGTTCCGAACGCTCTCACGGCCACGTTCGGGCTGATCTCATTGTGCGAAAGGACGACGATATTCGGGATGAATCGGTCCACCAGCTGCTTTACCTGCGCGCGGATGAGCGGCGAGCACAGCACGACGGCGTGGCTGGTCTCCGCCACCACGGCCTGCGCCTGCTCGTTGAGCTGCGCGACGAAACGCCTGACGAAATCAGGATCCGCTGAAAGCTGCGGCCCCTGGTCCGTCTGGATGATGCTTCCGGCAAGGGTCTCTTCGATCTGACGATCCAGGGTGAGCAGCGTGAGCTGACCATCCTGTCCCACGAGCTTTTTCGTGATCGATCGCCCGAGCGCAGCCCGGACGTGCTCGGTGAGGATGCCAGGATCCTTGGTGATGGGAGCATTGTCGGCCAGGGTCTCGAGAATCGTCCTGAAATCGCGAATCGAGACTCCCTCTTTGAGCAGGTTCTTGGCCACCTTGAGCACCGAACCCACCGGCAGCAGATTCGGAATGAGGTCTTCGATGACCTTGGGAGCGGTCTGCTTGAACGAGTCCAGGAGAGTCTGGAGCTCCTGACGTCCGAGAAGCTCGGCCGAGTTGATGCGGATGAGCTCCGTGAGATGCGTGGCAATGACGGTCGAAAGATCGACGACCGTATAACCCGCCATCGTCGCTTCCTCCTTCATGCGCTGTGGAATCCAGATGGCATCCAGACCGAATGCGGGCTCCTTGGTCGGCACGCCCGCGATCGGATTGTAAACGTTGCCCGGATCCATCGCGAGCAGGTGCCCGACCATGAGCGAACCCTGCGCGATCTGCACTCCCTTGAGCAGGACCTGGTAATCGCCGGGCTTGAGCTCGAGGTTGTCGCGGATTCGAAGCGGCGGGACGATGATGCCCATGTCGAGCGCGAACTGCTTGCGAATGTTGGTGATTCGCTCGAGCAGATCGCCGTTCTGGGATGCGTCCACGATATTGATCAGCCCGTAGCCCACTTCGAGTTCCAGCAGGTCCACCGGAAGGAGGCTTTCCAGCTTCTCCGCGGCAGGCTTGAGCTTCTCGGCCTCTTCCTTCTTCTTCTTGTCGCTCTCGTCCCGAACCTGCTTGTTCTTGAGCTGCCGCGCGAGTGCACCCAGGCCTCCGG
>JBIIXZ010000052.1:0-13622 GCA_044347055.1 Bdellovibrionia bacterium
GTCATCGACCGCTCGGCGCGAATCCTTGCCCGACTTTTCCTTCTTTTCAGCAGCAGCAAGTCGATCGGCATAGATCTGCACCCACAGGCGTGCGGCGGTGATCGCCTGGCCGGAACGAGGGTACTCCTCCATGATGCCACGAATGCGCTTGAGAGCTGTCTTCTGCGAGTCGGGATAAGCCGCAAGCACCTGCGCAGCCTTCAGCCGGGCCTCACGAGCTTCGACCGTATCCTTGAGAGCCTGGTTCAGGTCATCGGCTGCCTGGACGAATTCCTGCTCCAGAGGAGTGGCATCGTTTCGCACGGCATTGGAGCCTGTCGCCTTGTCCGCCTGCGACTCTTTTCGAATGGCGTCCGCGAGGCTGGCCGTCCAGAGCGCTGCCGCTTCCTTCGCGTATCGCTTGTCGGCGCTGTCGACCACCTTTCGGTACAGCGCTGAGGCCTCCTTGGAAAGGCCGCGTTCACGCTTTACGTCCGCCAGGTACATCTGGATTTCTGGAGTCTCCTTGCGCGGATCGGCAAGCACCAGGATCGGATCGAGGTACGCCTGGTAGAATTGCTCGGCGATCTCGAGGGCCTTGCGGTCCGACTCTTTCCGATGCTTTTCATGGTTCTCGGTGGCAGTCCTTCGGATCATCGCGCGCAGGTTCTGCCACGCCGTATCCGTTTCGCCCTCGCTCGACGAATAGAGCTTCACGCCCTTGATGCGCTCCAGTGCCTGAAGGGCACGTCCGCGCCGAAGATCGAGATCCACCAGCTTCACGCGCACTCGAAAGGCCGCCTCGTCCTTCGGATGGGTCAACAGCAGCGATTCATAAACCTGGGTTGCCTTGACCGGCTCGACATTGCGCTCATACTGCTTTCCGAGCGACTCGAGGACCTTGGGATAAAACTGCTGGTCGCCGGCGGCCTTCTGGAAATACGCAATGGCTTCGGTGACGTTGCCCGATTCGGTCATGAAGATGGCGAGGTCGCGTAGCGCCTCTTCCTTCACGGAAAGAAGCTTTTCCTTTCCGAGGCCGGCCAGGCGGATGGCTTCCTTCATTTCCTGGACAGCCTTGTCGTATTGCTTCAGGCGGTAGCGGCACCACGCGATCCGATGACGAACCCGGGGCAGCTGGCTTTCAAATCCGGGCGCCTGCGAGCTGCGGGCCAGCACATTCTCAAAATACGGCAGGGCGTTCCGGTAGTCGCGATTCTGGAACGCGGCTTCGCCGAGCTCACGCAGGCCTTCGACAGCAAAGCTGCTGGAGGCATGCCGGCGCACCAGTTCGCCGTAATACTTTCTGGCCTTTTCCGGGTCACCCAGCTCGTTGTAGTTGTAGGCCAGGAAATAAAGCACCTGGTCCATGTGCTCGTACTGGATCTTGAAATCGATGATCTCCTGGCAGGCCTGGATTGCCAGCTGCAGGTACGGACGCGAACGGCCGTGATCGATGTTCCGATCGTTTCGCCCCTTTTCCAGTCGGGCCTCGTGAATGCGGCCTTCGACGAGGAATTCAAAACGATACGCTTCGATGTAGAGCTCGGCCAGTCGAAGGTACAGGTCTGCACGCCGTGAATCCGGCTGCCGACGGGCAAGGGTGATCTTGAGCTGCTCGATTTCCTCGTTGCGGAGGTCGCGAATCTTCTTCTCGTCAGCGGTCATCACGGCGCCGGCTTCGGCCTCCGGATAACCTTGAGCTGCGGGTTCGCGAAGCGCTGAATCGGGTGCGGAGACCACCGCTTCGTCCGCCTGCGCGGCCGTAAGAGGTGCCGAGGCCAGGAAGGCCACGGCCAGGGCGGTCCAATGAATCCTGCGGATCAGGTTGCGATCAGCCATTGCACTCCGACTCCAGTCCGAAAACATAATCTCCGAGCTCGTCGTTCCAGAACTCGCCATTGAATGACCAGTAGAACTGGTCATCGCGACGGCTCGGCACCACGTTTCCTCGGCCACGCTCTTCCTCGACCGACTTTCGGGTCATCAGCCTTTCCTTGAAACGGCGAAGCATCTCGAGCTTGATGAACGACATCTTCTCGTAATTCGCGATGAGCTCGGAATGGTAGTCGAGCAGGCTGTTCTTCACGAAAGCCCCGCCGAGGGCACGAATCGCCTTCAGGCGGAAATTCAGCACCTCGTTCAGGAAGTCCGGAAAGCCCCTGCCCTTTTCCACCGCGACGCCAGGCTGGCTCGAGGCAAACGCCCGGATGTTCTGGAGCTCGACCGTGAGATCACGCTCGGACTGGGTCCACCGATGGAAGGATGGAGAACGGACGAAGCGGTTCATCAGTCGATTGATCGGCTTCGACGAGGTCAGTGGCTGCGCCGCTGCAAGCTTTCCGGCATCATAAAGGGCCGAGAGCCTGCGCTCATTCTTCTCCAGCAGCTCCTTCACCTGGATGCCGAGTTCGGCGTGGGTCTTGTTGAACTCGTCGATCACGCGATCCGCATCGGGGTACAGGCAAAGAGCCAGGTAGGTCTGCGCACGCAACACCTCGACTTCGGGGTTGTAAACGAACGACAGTGCAGGGCTCTTGTAGGACACCAGCTTGCCGAGCGAGCGGTTGAACTCGTTCCGCCGATAGGAGTTCCACGCCTGCTCAAACAGAATTTCGGTCCAGACGATGCTCTGCTTCGAGATTCGATCATAGATCCGATCGGCCTCGTCGAACTTTTCCTGTTCGTAACGGATTCGGGCCTGCCCGGCGATGCAGCGATTCCGCAGATCCACTTGTGCGACCTTCTCGCACTCCTCGAAATCGCCGAAGGCCGCATCGAGTCGGTTGTTCTGCGCATGGATCGTCGCGCGAAGCTGGAACATCTCGGCAGCCGACGCCCGATCCGGAGAAATCGAGGATAAAAATCCTGCGGCCTTTTTCTCGTCTCCGGCAAGGAGTGCGTCGCGCGCGGCGATGTACTGGTAAGTGGCCCGGCTGCGCGAATCGTAATCCTCGGCAGTCGTATGCTGGAGCAGGTACGGATTCAGCAGATCCGGGCCGACGGCGCGAAGCATTCGGTCCGCCTTCGGAAGGACCCGCCGAATGGAGGCCCGGTCACCGCCCACCAGCGTCTGGATGAAGAAGTAGCTCGCCGATTGCTCGAGCCCGGCCTCGATCAGCGACAGAGTGACCCAGGCATGAGCCTCAGGACGCCTCGCTGGATTTTCATCAATGGCAGCAAAGGCATAGCGCGCAGCCTTGAAGTACTGCTTCGAGGCATAGAGCTGCTGCGCCTCAGCCAGGCGCTTGAGCGCGCCTTCGTCCGAGGACCAGGCAGGAGACGCCGCACAGAGGACGCCAGCAGCTGCAATTAAAGACGGTAACCGAGGCCGGCACCAAACTGGAAGTTTGAGAACCACGTCTTGTCCCCCAAGTTATTCTTGTCGTAGGCAGCGTTGTAAAATGCACCCAGAATGTCGAGCCGAACCGACCAGTCCTGCGACAGGAAAAACTGCTGGTTGGTGCCCAGGAAGAAAGCGGTCTGATTGTCGCTGGTTTCTACAAATGGATCTGCGGTGCTATTTCGAGCCAGCCTGACCGCCTCGAGCCGCCCCGCGCCGAACTGAAAGCCCCAGTCAAAGTACAGGATCTGATTGAAGACGTTGATCTTGGCGTACCACGGCACCCAATGAACGAGCCCCCCCATCTGACCCCGAATCTCGCGAAGCATCGGAAGCACAGCGCTCTGCGCGGATGCCTCCAGTGCGCGGATCGTGGTGTTCGCCGAGTTGAACAGCTTGGAGTAGAAAACCTCGACACCGAACTGCTCCGAGAAGTACAGCGCCAGGCGAGGTTCGATTCCTCGAACATTCCGATACGGATTGCTCCAGCCGATTCCACCGAGCACGCTGATCATCGCCCGGTTGGCCTTGGAGTACTTGCGGTTCTGAAGGACGTAAATCTTTTTGTCCGGGTCCAACCAGCTGAAATTATAGGAGTCGGTCTCAGCAGCGTCGGCACGATTCCATGCCCCGGCCATCAGCATCAGCCAGATGCCGGCTCCTGCAATCCACAATAATCGTGCGCCCCAGATCTTCAACGCTTTGGCTTCCATGCCTTTGCTCTCCATGACTCGCTCCTCGAGTTTCACCCAATTCCTTGGACTTTCATGGTCTTAAATTGAGTCTGTAGAGTTTCAGGACAAAGGGCAAGCAATTCTCTCCCGAATTGGGCAGGAATTGCCCCGCATGCCGCTCCGTCAACGACCTGACGATCGATGCAACTCACGGCACTGATCACGATGCGAGCACGTCCGACACGCAGGTCCGGTCCGCGCCTCGATGCCATCCACGGATGCTCCGGTGCCGATGAGGGATGCAATTTCTCGGGCTCGCTTCGCCAGGCTCTCCACTCGCAGCGGAATCCGTGCCGTATCCAGGGATACCTCGGTTTCAAAGACGCCTTCGGGAGTGATCTGCACGAGGACGGCCGAAAGCTTCACCTGCCCGAGCAAGCGCAGCAGCGCACCGGCGTAGATCTCCAGCTGTGAGGCATAAATTGCCAGCAGGTCCGAGTCGGTTTTTCGCCGAGTGGACACTTTGTAGTCGATGATCTTCCATTCTCCGGGCCCCAGCTCGTCCACGCGGTCCAGGACGCCCACCAGAGGAACGCCATCCACCAGCCATTCGAAGGGCAGCTCTGCAAACGAAGTTGCCGACGGTGCAGGAGCCGACTCGAGCCAGGACAACAGCGACTCCTGGCCGAGCTCGATCAGCCGGGAGCGCACCCCGGGTCCGATCTGGCCCCGCGCTCGCAGCCAGTCTTCCAGCGCCGCATGAACGGCCTTGCCGAGCGATCTCGGGTCGGGCGCCTGGGCCTGGAAGAGAGGCCCCGCCTCAGAGTCCCTGGATTGGAAGTCCTGGTCGAGCGACTTCTCCCGCAGCCACTGATCACGAGCCTCTTCGTGCGTCTCGACCACCGAGCTCTGCCTCCGCAGCAGGTCCGCATAGGCCCGAGGACAGCGCGACAGGACGGTCCATTCCGAAACGCTGTGTCGCGAGCGGATGAACGCTGCCGGTCCACGCCGAACGCGAGCTTCCGAAGCGGCTGGTAGCCCGGCAACGGACAGGACGCCGCCACCGCGGTCGGCGCGACTCTGGAGCACCGGAATGCCTGCTCCCAGGTGCTCCAACCACCCCCGCCAATGATCGATGAGAAATGCCTTCTCACGATCGCGTTCGAATCCTTTCTCCGGATCGATCTGCTGGCAAACGAACACGAGCTGCTTCCGAGCACGAGTCAGGGCCACGTAGAGCTGCCGCTTCGACTCGGCCACCGCGGCCGCCTGCTCGAAATTTTTCCAGTCGCGGTAGTTTTCGTCGCGCTCGTCTTTCTTTCCGTCTGCACCTCGCGGAGTCAGGTACACTCCGCGATTACGGTCGGAAAACAAGAGCGGCAACGAACCGGCTCGAGACTTCTTTCCGAAGTCGACGAGAAACACGCGATCAAATTCGAGTCCTTTGGATGCATGAACGGTGAGAATCGGAAGCACTCCACGGTTGGCGGGAGGAGGAACCTCCTTCTCGCGCCTTCCATTCTCCACCGCATCATTCAAGCGCCGCACGACCTCCTGGAAATCACATCCCTGGAGCGAGAGCTGCTCACAGCGATACCAGAGCGCGAGCAGCGACTGCGAGAGCTCCGAAAGATTGGACTCGAGCTCCGGGTGCTCGAGAAGCTGCAGGAGCAGTTCTCCGGGTCGCACGGGACGAGCGCGAAGGGAGCGGAGAGCCGCCGCGATCGGATGATCCGAATTCCAGAAAGGTTCGAATGACCCCTGTCCGCGCTTCCAGTCATCGAGCTGCGTTGCAGGAACCTCCACCCACGGAGCCGTAAGGAAACCGAGTGCCGCCCACTCATCGACTGGAAACGCCCACCACGACAGCAGCGACAGCAGCTCTGACACCCGCGGATCCTGCCAGAAAAGCCCGCCCCCTCCGACGGCCACCGGAATACCCCTGCGACTCAGTGCCTGGATCCACGGCTCCATGCCTCGAATCCGGCGCATGAGGATGGCCATGGACTCAAGCGGCACTCCGCGGGACTGCTCCGAGGCGATCCATTCCGCGAGGCGTTCCGGACTGTCGACATCCAGGCGGGCCACTGCCGGCTCATCAGGATCAAGCCCGAACTCCGCCGCCCCTCGACCCGGAGTGAGGCTCTCGTAAGTCAATCGGGATGCATCAAACAGCGGCGCGCAGATGCGATTCACGGCTTTCAGGATTTCCGGATGGCTTCGAAAATTCCAGGTCAGCGAACACTGCTTGGGCAGCTTCGAGCACGACTCCTCGAACAGACGGACATCGGCGTCGCGAAAGCGGTAGATGCTCTGCTTCGGATCTCCGACGACGCAGAGATTCGACTGGTCCTGCCGGATGACGTTCCAGAGGATCCTGGCCTGGACCGGATTCGTGTCCTGAAACTCATCCACGAGAACCAGGTCAAAACGAGCCTGCAGCAGGCGCCTCACGCTCTCGTGCTCCAGTGCGCGAAGCGCCGCCTTCTCGAGATCCCCGAAGTCGAGCCCCGAGCTCTTCTTTTTCAGCCGGTCATAGCGAGCCAGCACTCGAGCAGCCACCTCACCCACGGCCCTCAGGTCGGCCTGATCGCTGGCGAGCGCCTTTTCGACTGCTCCGGTGGCCTCCAGCTCGCGCAAACGAACCAGTAGCGATTCGGTTCCCTTCTTCGCCTCGCGCTCGAGGACCTTCTGGATCGTGGAGTGGCGATCCTCTTCGCTCCACAGCGACTCCATCGCGCGCTGCCAAAGGCGCCCGGCTTCGAGTTCGGAAAGCACCCGCTCATCTCCCTGGAAGCCCGATTCCGCAGGAAATTCTCTCAGGATCGCTCCGCACAATCCGTGGATGGTGGTGATCCAGTGCCGAGAAAGATCGAAACCCGGAGAGTCTCGAAGCGCACGCGAGAGCTTGTCGCGAAGGTCGCTGGCAGATCGCTCGGTGAACGAGACGGCACAGATCCTCGCCTCGGGCCGAGCCTGAAGGAGCCGGACGCATTTCTCGACGAGCGTGGTGGTTTTTCCGGCGCCCGCTCCTGCCGTGACCGCCAGGCCCTGGCCGAAAGAGGCCAGAACTTCAGCCTGCTCCGGGGTCCAGTTTCGGGCGCTCGACTGATGATCGCTCATTCGGAGCCTCCCCCATCTGCCGCCTCGCCCGTGGCATCGGCGCCGGCCTGTTCGACCCATTCTCGGCGGGCCTGCCCGCAAATCAGTCTCGCGCGGCACTCCGTGCACTCGCGCGAACCCAGCGTCGGGCGCGACTCGAACCTGCCGGCGGCAAACTCTTTCATCACTTCACGGATGCGTGAATCCAGCTTCGACCAGAGCTCATCCGGATCTCCGTCGAACAGGCCGCTATTGGTCTTTCCGAGCTGCGTGAGCATTCCGGGATCCTTGCCATTCAGGCGCTTCGGAAAAAGACCGACCGATCGGCGCGCATCGCGAGTAAGCTCGACCAGCTGCACCCCGAGCACCGGCTTCTGAAACTTGGCCCGCGCGGCCAGCGCATAGAACGGAAGCTGGAGTCGATAGCCCTTGTCGCGGATATCACCACCCTTGAACGCCTGTGCACCAGTCTTGTAGTCGAGCACGAAGAGCCCTTCCGGATGTTCGTCAATCCGGTCCGCCTTGCCCACCACCTCGACGGGCCTGCCATTCGAGTCCACCCACGAGAGCGTCAGCCGGGCGTCCTCTTCGGCGGCAACGCACCGAATGCCTGCACGTGACCGGTATTCGAGTTCCTTCTCCAAGAATCTGGACAGCACCAGGACCGACTGCCGCTCGATCTGGAGCTCCAGCTGCGGGCTTCGAATCCAGCCGGAAACCTCCCCGCGCGCCAGCGCTCCCTGCCAGGTCGAACGCCAGACTTGCTCCACCAGCGACTGCGCCGAGCCATCGGCAAAGGACGCCGCAGCTCCGGATTCCAGCTCGCGAACGAGCTGCTCGACGGCGTGGTGCAGGAGCACGCCACGCACTCGGGGCCAAAGCTCCCAATCCGCCTCCTCGCGCTCCAGGAGCTTCCAGCGCGCCTGCGGCAACCCCAGAAAAGAACAGCGGCTCATGGCATCGAGTGCCGTGGCAGAAACCCTGACGGGCTCGCCGGACGCCGCCGGCGGAAGCTCCACCACGGAAGCAACCGCCTTGCGGACCAATCCATAACTCTGCAGGAAGCGAGGATGCGCTCCCTGAGTTTCGCACGGAATTCCTACAGGAGCCCCAAGCTCGAGCAGAAGACTTTCGATCGACTCCGACTCCGAGCCATCGAGCTGGTAGGCATGATCCAGCACTTCGATCGCGGCTGCCCGAGAGATCCAGCTCTGGAGCGCCCGCTTGCGACTCTCCTTCAGCTGACGAGACGCTCGGACGGCAAATTCACCGGACAGCTGGTCTCGTTCACGGGCTCCGAGATAATAATCCGCTTCCGTGGGAGGCGACAACCACGACGCCGGCAACCCCAACAACCAGAGCTCCATTACGTGATGGACGGCGTTGGCCTGGCTCATTCTGAAAATGCGAACCCCGTCGGCGGGCTTGACGGCAGTCACCGGAGGCGAGGAGAGCTCGACGCGACCTCGAATGCGCTCCATCCACAGCAACAGAGGAAAACGAGTTTCCAGGATGTCGAGCCGGGATAGATCCTCGGAAAAGTCGATCCAGAATTTTTCAAGCCAGGCGCGGATTCGCGCATCGGCGATCTCAGTCTCGCAATGATCGCGATGGCCCTCGGAGAGCTCACGAAAGCTCATTCGCCCCCGAAACGCGGAATCCCATTTCCGAAGCCGCGACACCACCGGCCGGGGAAGGCGGTCACCCAGCACTCGCAGCACGGACTCGAGGCCGGGCCTCTGCCCCAGCTCGGCCAGCTTTCTCTGGATTGCAGCAAGCTTTGGTCGATCCAAAGAAAAAGAGCGGGTTGCCGACAACAGAGACATCACTCGTGCAGGCTCCCAGCGCGCCGCCACGCAGTCGAGCACTGCAAATACCTGCTTGAAGGCTTCTGATATTCGCAGCTCCTGAGGATCGCGAGGATCGAACTCGGGAATTCCTGCATCCTGGAGCGCACGCCTCAGGGCCAGGCGGACATCGGGCGCGTTGTCCGGAATCAAAATGACCTGTCGCGACCAGTCGCGTGCGAGGAGCTGCGACACGAGCCGCTCGGCGCTGTCATGAAGCGTGTGCGACCGCTTCCAGGACCAGCTTGCAGAGATCGGCTCCGCTGCAAACAGCTCCATTCCGTCGCGTAACGGAAGGAAGGAAGCGAGCTCGTCAAAAAACAGGGCTTCCAGCGCCTGTGGATCCTGAACGCGAAATCGAAAGAGGACCTCGCGTCCGCTGAGAATTGCCGGCACCTCGCCCTGCGCGCGACGCCGAAGGAGCTCCTCGATTCCGAGCCCCAGCAGTCGCGGACCGTCAGCGAGGCCCTTCGAATCCATCCAGCCTTCGAGCGCCCGAGCCAGGCCCACGATCTCGCGCCGAAGCTCCACGCTTCCGAGTCCGAGCGACTGCAGCCTTTCCTCGAGGACGTCGCGTTCCTGCTCGTGCGCAATGACGTCGCGACAGGCCAGCACCGCCTGGTCGAGCCGACGATAGAATCCGTCCTGTCGTTTCAGGTGGCGGAGCGATGGGTAGTGCGCCAGCACCGAGCGGTTCGAAAACAGGAGCCGATAAAACTCCTGCCTTCCTGCCGGAGAAATCAAGGACGGCACCGACCCCCTGTCGCGCAGGATTTCGAGTGCCAGCTGGTCCGGAGACAAGATCCATTTTCCGGCAACGGCTCCCACTCGGGCGATCAACGCATCCTTGATGAGCTCGCGCTGGAATCCGGCTCCTGTGACCAGGAGCACCCGAGGAGCCAGCCCTGAAAACCACGCAGGATTGAAATTCACAGTGATCGAAGCGATTCCTGGAAGGCGTTCTCGAAGATCATCAGACCCTGTCCCGGCGCCGAGGAGCGTGCGGGCTGGAGGGTCCATTCCGGGTGCTGCGTCCAGCGGACGAAGTTCTCCGGATGGGGCATGAGGCCGAAGATCCGCCCTGACGAATCGCAGATGCCTGCAATCTTCTCTTCACTGCCATTGAGATCGGCTTCATACCGCAGGCAGGCCATGCCCAGTCGCTCCATCCGGGCCCACACCTCGAGGCGGGAAACCGCCGCGATCACGACGCGACCCTCGGAATGACGAACCGGAAGATCCAGGTTTCCGAGTCCTCGGGTCCAGATGCACCGGTTTCCGACGGGAATGAGCCGGGTCCATTCGCTCAGCAATCGACCATGATCGTTGCGGGTGATCGAAATATCCTTGGCAAAGACACCGAGTCGAATGAGCGCCTGGAATCCATTGCCGATTCCTAGAACGACTCCTCCACGCGCAGCGTACTGCGCGAGATCCCAGCGCAGGCCGTGCTTGATCTTGAGTGAAAGCACCTTTCCGGAACCGAGGTGATCTCCGAATGAAAACCCTCCCGGAATCGCAAGCGCCTGGAACTGGCTGCTCAACTGATCGAGCGAGACTCTCTTTCGCATGAGCGATCCGAGTGACTCGATTTCGACGTCGAAACGG
Organism: Bdellovibrionia bacterium; assembly: GCA_044347055.1. Lineage (GTDB taxonomy): Bacteria > Bdellovibrionota > UBA1018 > UBA1018 > UBA1018 > CAIOHW01. Next base: position 10,554 of record JBIIXZ010000052.1, read on the forward strand.
GCCATGCGAAAGGCCAGTGCCGTCTCGCGGCTTCCACCCAGCGAATCTCCTGAGAGCACGAGTGCCCGTGGCGTGCGACTCATCGTGCGGCCTCTCCCTTCCATGAGCGATGAAGCTCGCTGATGCCGACGCTCCAGCATCCCACGACCTCGAGTCGATCCGTCGCCGTGACCGAGCCGATTCGCTGGTAGGGCACGCCGGCAGCATCCCACTCCGCTTCCAGCACGGTCGAATCCGCGTCGCTGCAGGTCACGACGAAGCGATGGAACCCTTCGCCGAAGGCCCAGGCCTCCGGAAACACCGACTCCGGCATGCGAAGGAACGCCCCCAGATGGCGGGCAAATCCGCATTCGGCGATTGCCGGAAGCAGTCCACCGTCCGAAATGTCGTGCACGGACCGGAGCCGCATCTGCTCCTTGCCGAGCGCGCCCCCAAACCAGGAATAAATCCGTCGAGCCAGGCTCCAGTCGGGCAGCGGCCTTCGTGACACCGGATCCGCGCATCCATAAGCATCGGCAAAGCGTGAACCCACGAGCGTCTGGATCTCCGGGCCAAGCACGTAAATGGCATCGCCCGCGTACTTGAAGTCGGCGCTTCGAGCACGTCGACGTCCCCGCAGCCGACCGATGGCGTGGCAGGCCACGAACCCCTTCGAGAGCTCCTGTGAAAAGGACGCCTTCGAGGTCATCACTGGAAGCTCCAGGGCAAGAGCCGCATCGCGTACTCCTTCCATGGCAGCCACGAGCTCGGAAGCGCAGCGCGCGTGATCCTGCACCCTCGGCCCGAACCACTGAACGGCCAGTCCTGCGACCGAATCGGGGCTGCCGAAGAATCCGCCCACTGCGATCCAGTTGCGAACGGCCTCATCCACCGCGGCCTCGGCCTCCCATCGGGCATCCGAAATGCCCTCACGCTGGTAAAGTCCCACGGACAGCGCGAGCTCATGCTCCTGGCCTTCGGCGAACTCCGAAAGTCCAATGAGCTGCGGGCCCACGAGGATCACCGATCCATCATTCGGGCCGCTTCGCGAAAGCTCCGTGCCGACCCCTCCGGCGTTCCAAGGCTTGAGTTCAGCCAGCGCCTGCGCTTCGACATCTGAAGCGCGAAGCAGCGGCTGCGGAGAGCGGATCATGGGCATCGAAAGAAGCTCGTGCACGATGCGAGCACCCTGCTTTTCAAAAGGAGGATGATCGGGAGCCTTGTACCGAGAAACAGCAACAGGAGGTTCGGATGTCGCGACCACCTCGAGCGGAGGCCCACTCCAGAGAAGGTCGAGCGGAAATTCGCCCACGGGGGTGGAACCGCGAGTCAGGAGCACGCGCCCCGAATCCGTGAACTGCCCGCAGGGAAGGAGCTCGATTCCCCAGATCTGGAGCCTCGACTGGAGTTCGGAAGCGAGGTTCTGGGCAGTGACGACCAGAATCTGCTCCTGGCGCCCCAGCATTGCCGAAGCCTCCGCCTGAATTCCGCCCGCCTCGCGCGCGAGCCTCAGCGCAGCGGCGATGGCCGGCGCACCGGTGCTGCAGCGAATGGCCGACGCGAGACCCAGCGACTCGATTTCGGCGAGGGCATCCATGCAGCGTCTTTGGAATACCGGATCTTCGAGATGCTCATTGCCGTTTCCGCCCGACGCAATGATGAAAATTCGGTCGCCGGAACGAACGGACTCGCGGGTTTTCTTCACGACCAGACCAATGGTGGCGGAACCGATGCATGACACGCGTGAATCTGCTGCAATCGAGCCCTCGGCGCCGGCCAGAATCGGCACCTGCGCCCGTGTCGTCGCGAGCTCCACGGCCGTCAGCTGTCCCACGCGCTGCGATTCTCCGGCGCCCGCGGGCAGGCAGTGAACGTGAGTCTGTGCCAGCGGCAACGATGGCCACTCGGCACCGATGAGGTCGCGCTGTCCGCCCAGCAGCACCTGCAGCGTGGAGTCATGGAGGTCAGTGCCGGGTCGGATCGAAGAATTGCGGAGGCCGAACGAAAACCAGATATTTTCGTCGAGGGCGACCACCGCCGGCCTGTGATCTCCTCCGGAGACGATCCAGGATTTCGGAATCTGCTGAACGGTCGCCCCCATGGTCAGCGAATGAAGCCCTGCTTCAGTGCCACCGGATGCCGAATGGGGCGCAAGAAAGAGCGAAGCCATCGTGCTTTGCCGGACGCCTTCCGACCAGACCGCGGCCGCAGTTTGCAGCTCGGCCAGGGTCGGATTGCGAGGAAGTCCCAGTCCGGCGCGATGCCGATAGGCATCCGGGGTATTCCACTGCTCCAGGATCGTGCGCAGTTCGGAAAGCGCCAGCTCTCGTCCCAGGACTGGCTCCAGCTCGCGCAGCCTGGCCTGCCGCTGGTTGGTGTCCATCACTCCCCAATCGATGGTGGACTCTGCCTGGGCGGAACGCGACTCCTCCGTGACTGAGGTCGACACTCGCGGCGAACCGAGCCGCTGCGCAAAGGACTGGAGCGTCGGCGCCGATGAGCGAGGAGCGGCGGACGAACGCGATACTTCGTCTTTGCGAACTCGATCCTGAAAGAACCGCTCGTTTCCGGACAGCTCGTGCTCCGGCAGGAAGCTCCAGGTCTCCGTGGAGGAGTTGCACCAGTTGCGCGCCAGTCGCGAAAGATCATCCTCGCGAATGGGTGCCCCCTCGAGCAGCAGCATCTGGCCGGTGGACGCGCGAATTCCCGGAAGCGGTTCTCCGAGCACCATTCGCAGCGCCTCGAGTACCGCCAAAGCCTTGGAATCGGAAATTCCCGGACGAAGCCGGCGTTCGAGTCCCCAGAACTTTCCGGGACGAATCGGAGAAGCTTCCATCAGGTCTTCGATGCCGCCCTGCTTGCCTGAGGCCGAAGGAATTAGGTTTCCGGTGAAGAGCCACTGCGTGGCCTTGTCCTGGAAGATCTCCTGGCATGCCGGAATGATCTCTTCGCGAGCGCGAGGAATATCCAGCCAGTACACGTCGAGCAGTCGCGCCCAGCGAATCTTTTTGCGGAGCTCCGGATCCTGGATCTGAAAGCGCTTCAGCAGGGCCTGAGCAAGCGGATCCGGAAAATCCGGGCGGGTGGCAA
>JBIIXZ010000231.1:0-4084 GCA_044347055.1 Bdellovibrionia bacterium
GGGATTCTCGTCCCGTTGCCACCGTCCATCTCGCTGATGCGTCGGATCTTGAGGATGCGATCGCCGCAGCCGACACGGCTTTTTCTGATTTTCGTCGCACGAGTCGTCATCTGAGAAGCCGCCTTCTGGCGGAAATGGCACGCAGGATCGAGCAGCATCGCGCAGCTTTGGTACAGTCGATGGTCGAGGAGGCGGGCAAGCCGCGCACGCTTTCTGAAGTGGAAGTCTCGCGCGCCGTGCAGACTTTCACCGTCGCATCAGAGGAAGCGAAGCGCCTCGGAGGCGAAGTCGTTCCGATGGACTGGGATGCCGGTGGCAGGGCCTATTCGCCTGCAGTCTCGATGTTGGTGCCTCGAGGACCGGTGCTCGCAATTTCTCCCTTCAATTTTCCTCTGAATCTGGTGGCTCACAAGGTGGCGCCGGCACTTGCGGTGGGTGCGCCGATCCTCGTGAAGCCCGCCCCGCAAGCTCCGGGCGCATCGTCGATTCTGGCTCGAATCTTTGAGGAGTCCGCGCAGGCGGTTTCGGATGCGAGCGAGCAGGTGCCGCTGGCGGCGCTTCAGTGGGTGCAGGCCTCAAACGAGGTCATCGCGCGCGCTGTCCAGGATCCGCGGCTGCCGGTTTTGAGCTTTACCGGAAGCGACCGCGTGGGCTGGAGCCTTCAGCAGCAGGCGCTTCGAAAGCGGGTTCTGCTCGAACTCGGCGGCAATGCGGCTGTCATCGTCCACTCGGATGCCGATCTCGCGCGCGCCGCTACACGCTGTGCGTATGGTGCATTCGCGTACGCCGGGCAGATCTGCATCTCGGTGCAGCGAATTTTTGTCCAGGAGTCCGTGCTGCCGAAGTTTCGTGGCCTCTTCCTCGCTGAAGTGGCTAAGGTCCGCTCGGGTGATCCCGCGGATCCGGCAACGCTCGTGGGTCCGATCATTGATTCGGGGCAGGCGGATCGGATTCTGGCGTGGATCGATGAGGCGAAGCGGGCTGGAGCTCGAGTGCTCGTCGGCGGAGGGCGCTCCGGAAACGTGGTGGCTCCCACGGTGTTGGAAGATGTGGCGTCCGACCAGAAGCTCGTGTGTGAGGAAGCGTTCGGTCCGGTGGCCACCGTGTCGTCCTACCGAGATTTCAGCGAGGCGGTGTCTTTGGTGAATTCCTCACGGTTTGGGCTTCAGGCGGGAGTGTTTTCGGAGAGCGCGAAGCTGATTCGCATGGCGTCTGAAGAACTCGAGGTGGGCGGCATCCTCGTGAATGAAATTCCGACCTATCGTGCGGATCACATGCCCTACGGCGGCGTGAAGGATTCCGGCCTCGGTCGCGAGGGGCTGCGCTACGCGATGGAAGAGCTTTGCGAACGCCGCACCGTTGTGAGCTGGAGAGGGTGATGGAATCGGAGAAGGTCATGCCGACGCACTACGAATCGGGGCAGCTCTTTCGGCACTACAAGGGCAAGATGTACCGGTATCTCCGCATTTTTCGGCATTCTGAAACGCTCGAGGAGCTCGTGGGTTACGAGGCGCTCTACGATAACGAGCTCGGACGCTTCTGGGTTCGTCCACGCGAGATGTTCTTTGGAAGGCTCGAGGACGGGCGCTTGAGATTCGAGCCGGTCAGCGGCGATTCAGCCTGAAATCAGCTTCCAGGCCCGCGATCCGAGGGATTCCTGACCGAGCAGGATGACGGGAGTTTCGGACTTGTCGCTGGAGCTTCGGCCGTGGAGCGCTGATGGAAAAAGTCCTCGTCCGCCATAATTTTCCATCCAGTAGCGACGCAGTGACAGCGAGTTGCTGACCAGCGTGGATTTCGCCTCAGCGCTCTCCGGTTTCTTTCTGCTCGACTGAGATTGATACTCGTAGCCGCTTCGAATGAGCACCAAGGCGCCCTTGGTCTGCCGGGTCTTCTCCTCAAGCGTTTGATAGCCGAGCACCTTCGAGAAGGAGTACTTGCGTCGTCCCGGTTCTCGCATCGTGAGGACGATGTCGAGATCTCCGCGAAGGAAGCGCTCTTCCAGCTCATTCAGGTCAAACACGTCGAGCTCGAGCGCCTCAAGCTCGAGCTTGGAGATGAGCTTGTGGCCGATCTCCGATGCGGTGGGCAGGAGGCCTTCCAGTGTTCCCATGCGCAAGCGCCGAATCGGCGAATCTTCAATGAGGCGCTGGAGCTCGGCCTCGAGGTGGCGCGAGCCGCGGCCGAAGGTCTGCGCGAGCTCGGTCGCGATCGGGGTCCAGGTGGCGCGGCGCTTGACCTCTCGATTCAGCAGAACGACGCCGAGGGCCTTTTCAATCTTCGCGACGATTCGCGAGAGCTGGGGCTGGCTGATGCCGATCTGCTGCGATGCCGCGGACAGGTTCGGAAACACCACGGCCTGCGAGAGCACCGTGAGTTCCCAGGCAAGCTGCGAGAGGGGAGTGGCCTTCATTTTTCCATTCTCTAATTCATGAATAATTAAATCAATGATTATGCATTAGATGTATCTATCGTGCCGGCCTATATCCCGCCTCGTTCGAAACACTCGGTTTCGGGCCAGTGTCGCGGGATATCAGTCGATACGTTGGGACGTCCCGGCGGCACTCAAAAAGAAACACCCCAGCAGTATCGTTTCTCTTTGAGGAGAGTACCCATGAAAAAGACCATCCTGTTCCTGTCCGCGATTGCTTCGCTCGCAACGCTTGCTTCCTCAGCCGCCATGGCTGATGGATTCGTCTGCAAGAGCGAAGACGGCCTGACCATCAAGATGTTCAACCACGTCCAGCCGGCAGCCGGCACCCGCAATGGCGCGGTGATGATCCTGTCCGACGATTCGATCCAGTACGGTCGCAAGACGATCGCCCGCTTCACCGATGTGAAGGGCACGCTCTCGAACAGTGGGGCTTTCTACGGGGCGAACGTGGACCTTCGGTTCAATGACAGCAGCCGAAAGGGCGAGCTGGTCCTCGGCACGAAGCTCGGCGAACTCGACCGCGTATACGTCGATGTGGCTTTTAGCTACGGCGCACCGGTTTCCGCCCAGGAGCTCCTCGTGGGGACGGTCACTGCCACCAAGCGCAACGGCGAGATCCTCGAGCAGTCGCTCGAGTGCTCGCGCTACCTGAAGAACTAAGCTGCGGTTCAGCATCGGGCCCGAGTCTTGGCGGCGGATGCCGTCGGGGTTCGGGCCTGGTTGCGTTTGTGGAGCGCGCTGGCCCTGGAATGCCCCTGAACCCGGTTTTCTGGTGCTTTTTGCCTCTTTTTTTGGTTGCTCCGACTTGCTAAGGTCTGAATCTTCAAGGCTAAAGCGACCCGGAGCACCTTCATGTCAAAGTCCATCTATCAGCCCGTCAGTCCCCAGGTAAACCTGCCGCAGCTCGAGAACCAGATTCTCGAGTACTGGGACACGAAGAAGGTCTTCGAAAAGACGCTCGAGGCTTCTGCTACCGCCAAGCCGTACAGCTTTTACGACGGCCCTCCGTTCGCGACCGGCCTTCCGCACTACGGCCACATCATGGCCGGGGTGCTCAAGGACATCGTGCCCCGCTACTGGACGATGAAGGGCCACCGCGTTCCGCGTCGTTTCGGCTGGGACTGCCACGGCGTTCCGGTCGAGTACGAGATCAACAAGACCTACAAGATCGAAAGCTCGAAGCAGGTCCTCGAGATGGGAATCGACAAGTACAACGCCGCCTGCCGCTCGATCGTGCAGCGCTACTCGCAGGAGTGGAAGCGCACCGTCCGCCGCGTCGGCCGCTGGGTCGACATGGACAACGCGTACTTCACCATGGACGTCGACTTCATGCAGAGCGTCTGGTGGGTGTTCCAGGAGCTCTACAAAAAGGGCCTGATCTACGAAGGCTACAAGGTGGTTCCGTACTCGGTCGGCATCTCGACGCCGCTCTCGAACTTCGAAGCCAACCAGAACTATAAGCAGGTGCAGGATCCCGCGATCACCATTTCGTTTCCAGTGATTGGCCGCACAGGTGAATCGTTCCTCGCCTGGACGACCACTCCGTGGACGCTTCCGTCGAACCTCGCGCTCGCCGTGGGCAAGGATATCGACTATGTCCGCGTGCGCGAGAAGTCTTCCGGCCACAAGTACATTCTCGCAGCCGCGCTT
>JBIIXZ010000232.1:0-4064 GCA_044347055.1 Bdellovibrionia bacterium
CGCCTGGGCGGTTTACGTCGCGGAAGTCAGTGTGGATCTCACGACCTACGAAACCAAGGTTGAAGACTTCGTCGCGCTTCAAGAGGTGGGTCGGGTGGTCCATCCGGTTTTTGCGGCCGGACAGATCGAGGGCGGTGTAGCCCAGGGCATCGGTTACGCCATGTATGAAAAGGTCATCTGGAAGGATGGTCGAATGGCGAACAACCGCATGACGAACTACATCGTTCCTACTGCCGCCGATACTCCGCCCATCCGGGTCTTCTTTGAAGAGCACCCCTATGAGAATGGCCCCGGTGGAGCCAAGGGTATTGGTGAGTTGCCGATGGACGGGCCTGCTCCGGCCATCTTGAACGCCGTTGAAATGGCGATCGGCACGCCCGTGAATGCGATTCCGATGCTGCCCGAAGATCTGATGCACGCCGTGATTCACGGTGGAAAGGTACTGTCATGAGCGAGGCCACGATTCGACTTCAGGTCAATGGGCGTGCGCATGAGGTGACTGCGCCATCGATGTCGCGGCTGCTGGACGTGCTTCGCGAGGAGCTCGGCTATTTCGGCTCCAAGGAAGGCTGCGGAGAGGGTGAGTGCGGAGCCTGTTCGGTCATGGTCAATGGTAGGCTCGTCAATAGCTGCCTGATGCCGGTGATCCAGGCCGATAGCGCCGAGATCACCACGGTCGAGGGCCTCGCAAAAAATGGCGAGCTTCATCCGGTTCAGAAGGCATTTTTGGAATGCGGCGGTGCCCAGTGCGGCATCTGCACGCCCGGAATGGTGCTGGCAGCGGTCAGCCTGCTCGAAAAGTGCCCCAAGCCGAATGATGCCCAGATTCGAGAGGGACTTGCCGGAAACATCTGCCGCTGCACCGGCTACATGAAGATTTTCGACTCGGTTCGCCGCGCCTCCGAAATCGGGGGTGGCGCGTGAGGGGAAACATTCCGCAGTACGAAATGATCGTGCCGAAAACTCTCTCCGAAGTGCTCGCCAGAATGAGCGCTGAACCGGGAGTGTGGCGTCCGTTCGCAGGCGGCACGGATCTGATGGTGCTCCTCGAGTCGGGCGTGCTCGCGCACCGAAAGTACATCAGCCTGTGGGGAATTCCGGGGCTCGAGACGATCGAAGTGAGCGCGACTCAGGTTTCGATCGGAGCGCTGGCAACCTACACGGATATCGCCACGCACCCGGTGATCCAGTCTGAATTTCCGAATCTCGTGGCGGCTGCTCGTGAGACGGGGGCTTGGGCCATCCAGAATCGCGGCACGATCGGCGGCAACATCGGCAATGCTTCTCCGGCGGCCGATACTCCGCCATCGCTTTTGATCTATGATGCGAGGCTAGAGCTGATCTCGAGCAGGGGCACTCGATCGATTCCGTATTCGGAGTTCCATCTCGGCTACAAGAAGACCGCGCTTGCGGTGGACGAGATCATCCATCGCGTGCTGATTCCGAGAAGCGCAAAGCCCCTCACGCACTATTACCGCAAGGTAGGCACCCGGAAAGCTCAGGCCATTTCGAAGGTCTGCTTTTCAGGACTGATCGAAAAGTCGGGCGCGACCGTTGCCGATGTCCGCATCGGACTGGGGTCCGTTGCCGCGATGCCGATCCGGGCGATGAAGACCGAGGCGGCGCTTCGCGGAAAGGCGCTCGACGCCGCAACGCTCGAGACAGCGAAGCGCACCCTGGCCGCCGAGATCACGCCGATCGACGACATTCGCTCGACGGCCGAGTATCGCCTCCAGGTGGCACAGAACCTTCTCGAGGAGTTTCTTCGGTCGTGAGCTGGAACTGGATCGCGCAACTGGAAGAGTATCGCCGCGCCGGAACTCCGGTCGCGGTCGTGACCGTCACGGGCGGAACGGGTTCCACCCCGCGCGATGCCGGAGCGAAGATGATCGTCCTCGCCGACGGAAAGTTCCATGGCACGATCGGCGGCGGGCACCTCGAGCAGCTGGCGATTGAGGACGCGAAGAAGCTCCTTGCCGCAGGAGAGTCGAAGACCATTCGGTATCCGCTCGGAGCCAAGACCGGTCAGTGCTGCGGCGGAGTGGTCGATCTTTTTTTCGAGGTCGTGAATACCGGGCCGCATCTTTACGTCTTCGGCGCAGGGCATGTCGGACAGGCCATCGCGCGCACCCTCGACGGAACGCCCTTTACCGTCCATCTCATCGACGAGCGCAGCGAATGGGTGAATGCTCCCGAGCTTCCCTCGGGCACGGTTCGTCACGAGTGCGAGTGGGATGAGTTTGTCTCGCGGGCGCGCTGGAGCGCGGAGCAGACCTATGTGGTCATCATGACGTTTCGTCATGACCTCGATGAGCGGATCCTGGAGGGACTTCTGGAGGCGCAGAAGCCCGTGCGGTACCTCGGGCTCATCGGCAGTGCCGCCAAATGGGAGCGCTTCCAACAGCGCCTTTCGCAAAAGGGCGTCTCTCCAGAGGCGCTGGCTCGCGTGAAGTCGCCGATTGGAATTCCTGTCGGCGGCAAAGCCCCCGCGGAAATTGCGATCAGCCTCGGCGCGGAGCTTCTGGCCATTCACTACGGAAGGCACTGATGGAACGACATCCGGTCATCGTCCTCGCAGCTGGTAAGTCTTCGCGGGCCGGAATGCCCAAGGGCCTGATTGATATCGATGGCCGGCCGTGGCTGGAGCATCAGCTCGATGCGCTGAAGCATCATGGACTCCGGAACGTACTGGTCGTCCTGGGGCATCATGCCGAGCTCTATCGTCCGGTCATCGAAGCGCGCTCGGTGCGCCAGGCGGTGAATCCCGAGCCCGATCGCGGCCCCTTTTCGTCGCTTCAAACAGGACTTGCAGCCCTGCCGCGCGGATCGACGGCGTGGGTTCTTCCTTTGGATGTTCCCTGTCCTTCTCAGGAAGTCTGGATGGCTCTGCAGCAGAGGTTCTCCGAGGGCGGTGCCGAGGTGGTGATGCCTGTCGTCGAAGGCCGAGGGGGACACCCGGTTCTCCTGTCCGCTGAGATGGTGACGAGGCTCCTTCAGCTCGCTCTCGAGCACCCGGAGTCGCGGCTTGATCACCAGATTCGTGCACTTCCTGAAGATCGTGTCGCACGGATCGAGGTCAAGGATCGGCGGGTGCTGGACAATCTGAATACTGCCGAGGACTTCGCGCGTCACCGGCGCGGTTCGGGGTAGAAAAACGCCTCGTTCTGTTGAAAACTGCCGCGATGTTGCCGCATCTGCAGGAATGGCTGAATTTCGCCCTTCGTTGGGTCCACCTGATCTTTGGAATCTCCTGGATCGGAAGCTCGTTCTACTTCATGTGGCTCGATTCGAGCCTCGAGCCGTATCGGACCGACGAAGGGAAGGAAGACGAGCGCATCGAGGGATCGCTGTGGATGGTTCACAGCGGAGGCTTCTATCAGGTGCAGAAGCGCAAGATCCGCCCCGGCGAAATGCCGAAGACGCTTCATTGGTTCAAGTATGAGGCGCTCTTCACGGTCCTGACCGGGCTCGTCCTGCTGATCAACCTGTACTACCTGACGGGAGGCATTTACCTCCTCGATCCGTCGGTTTCGACGATCTCGCTCGGCGCCGCATCGGCGCTCGGACTCGGCCTGCTCGTCGTGTCGTGGTTCGGTTACGACCTTCTCTGGAATTCTTCGTTCGGCAAAAAGGCTTCCGGGGTGGCCACCGCAATTTGCTACGCGGCCCTGATCGGCATCACTTACGGACTTTGTAAAACCCTGAGCGGTCGCGCGGCCTTCATTCATGTCGGCGCCATGCTCGGAACGATCATGGTGCTCAATGTCTGGGTGCGCATTCTTCCGGCGCAGCAGGCGATGATCAATGCGACCGCCGAGGGACGCATTCCGGATTATTCGCTCGGCATGGCGGCCAAGCGCCGCTCCGTCCACAACAGCTACATGACGTTTCCGGTGCTCTTCATCATGCTGAGCAACCACTACTCGATGACCTTCGGTCATCCGCAGAACTGGCTCGTGCTGCTGCTGTTGATCGTTGCGGGCGCGGCGATTCGGCATGTGCTGATCGGCAAGACTGCAGCCAAGAACTGGGCGGCCCTTCCGGCTGCAGCGGCCCTCGCCGCG
>JBIIXZ010000233.1:0-4060 GCA_044347055.1 Bdellovibrionia bacterium
CCTCGTGAAGGAGGAACTGCCACGATGAGCACGATCCGTGTCCGATCAGATGAACGCATGTCCTCAGACTCCAGGAGCGAAGATCGAATCCTCTCCCTTCCTGCTGATCGAATCCTCGTGGTTGCCGACGGATTTGGCGGCCCTGGACCAGACGGAAAGAATGCTGCGGAACGGGCCTGCGCAGCGGTTCGACAGTTTCTCGTGCACGAGGCCGGTGATCTTGAAGCGACCCTGCCATTCGTGATGCGCAGCTATTTCTCGCTGGCCGGAAACGTCCTTTTCAACGCGCTCGTGCACGCCAATCGGCAGTTGCTGGGGGCGAACACTGCACGAGCTGTTCATGAGAAAATCGGTGCATCGGTTGCCGCCGCGTACCTCGAGGGAGACATGCTCTCGATTGCCTCTGTGGGCGGGTGTTCGGCCTGGTTCATTCGCGAAGGCCGCCACACTCCGGTGCTGATTCCGCGAACCTGGGGCAGGCTCGTGGATCCGACCTTGGAGAGTCGCTCTCCGGAGGCTCGCATCCCTCTGATGGCCCTGGGAATTTCCGAAGATCTTGAACCGGAGGTGGCCGAGCTCCGGATTCGCCCCGGCGACCAGCTCTGGCTGGGCACCTTCGATCCGAGTCCAGATGAACTGAGAGGCTGGCTTGAGGGTTCTGAAACAAACCATTTAAAATCAAGTACTTACGATTTAGAGCGCTCTTGGGTTCTGTGGGGGTTCTAATGTTTGACAAGTTTTATCAACTACCGCTTATAATGAAGGCTGGAGGAATTCCCCGAATTCCTAAAGGTCGGGCGGGGATCATGCCGAGAAGCAGCATATGAAAGAGTTTTCGGTGAAACGCATCAGAGCATGGGGAAAGAGACTCTTCCGCGAGGAGTCTGGACAGTCCATTGCCGAGTACGTGCTGATTCTCTTCATCGTGGTGATGATCGCGATGCGCGTGAAGGAGCTTCTCAAGAACAACCTCCTGAAGATGGTCAACAGGACGGGCGAAAAAATGGATGCCTTTGGCGAAGAGGACTTCTAGTCGCCCGCTTCGAGAAGGGGATGGGGGGCGTCCATGCCCGTAGTGATCAAATCGCGATGTCGAGCACCGATCTCGAGGAAGCCCGGAACGAACGAGTCCGGCCAGGGCATTCTGGAATACATCCTGATCCTGACGTTCGCCCTCACGACGACAGTCCTCATGGCCCGGTTCATGGGCTCCGGACTGGATCGCGGCATTTTGCTTTTTGGCGGCCAGCTCGAGAAAGATCTCAAGACGGGAAGGACTCCAGCCAGTGGTTGGAAGAATTGATCCGCCCTGGATCGTGGCAGTCCTGCTGGTGATTGGAACGGCTGCGGTGATCACTGATCTCTGGCGCCGCAAGATCTACAACTGGCTGACGTTTCCTGCGATGGCCTGCGGAATGGCCTGGATGACGTGGAGCCACGGCCTCGAAGGGCTGGCAACCTCGCTCGGAGGCATGCTCGTGGCTCTCGGATGTTTCGGGTTTTTCATGGGGCTTCGATGGCTGGGAGCCGGCGATGTGAAGCTGCTCATGGCATTCGGAGCGTGGGGTGGAGCACGGTACAGTGCGGAAGTGGCGCTCTTCAGCGTCATTCTTGGCGGAATGCTGACCCTGCTGGTGATGGTGCTGACCGGAAGGCTCGTGGGGTTCGTGAAAAGATTCTACCGTTTTTCCCGCAGCTTCGTGATTCGCGAACTCGAAATGGAGCCCATGCAGATCGATCGAAGGTTTCGGCTGCCGTTTGCGATTCCGCTGGTCATCGCCGCCATCTCCGAGGCCCTCGGCAATCCTCTCCAGCACTGGGACATCACGATACCAGGAGTCTGGCATGGCTGACCGCCAGGGTTCGCGTGAACCAGAGTCCGGACAGGCGATCACGGAATATGTCCTGCTTCTCCTGATCGTTTTGATCCTGGCAGGAGTGATCCGCGAGGGAATGCGACGCTACCAGCTTGCCGACAAGATCGCCGCGCCCATTAACAAGAGGTTTGCCTATGCGTATCGCTATGGAGACGTGAACGCGCGAGGCTTTGACGATGGAGGCCCGAAGAAGCACCCGCGTGCCAAAGGCGAGGGAAGCTTCAGGCTGTTCTTGAACCCTGGGACGAAGAAATGAAGGCGAAAACCAAGACAGATCAGGCGGGACAATCCACGCTCGAGTTCGTCCTGACCATCATCCTCCTGATGGGATTCGTCACCTTTTACACGAGGTTTGCCTATTTCCTCGGGTACGCGAATCTTGTCCAGTACGCCACATTCATGTCGGCAAGAGCCTACCAGTCTTCCGCAGCAACGATCGATGAGCAGACCCAGGCGGCTGAAAACGTGATCGTATCCCTTCTCAAGAAGGGTGCGGGCCAGAGAAACACGGAGCGCTTTCCCATCGCCAGGGCCGAAAACGGCGGATCTCCGAGGGGGGCTGCCGTCGGTCCTGCCGCCAATTTCGTGGCGACCGACGACGACTTCAGTTGGCTGCAGGGAGTCCGATATAGCTTTAGGGGACAACTGTTCGTGAACTTGTTTGGATCCAGACCAACCCAGGCCAGCGCTGCTTCCGGAGCATCTCCGGGAGAGGTAAAGCTTGTTTCCGAGAGCTGGCTCGGTAGGGAGCCCACGGACGAGGAGTGCAGGCAGGAGCTGGCTTCACGCTCTTCCAATGGCAAAAAGCCGGAGGCGCCCGACAATGGTTGTTAGGAATCGTCGCGGCCAGAGCCTGATCGAGTTCGTTCTGATGCTTCCGGTGCTGGTCGGAATGTTTTTTCTCCTGCTTCGTGTCAACCAGGCGATCCAGGTGTCCATCGTGAACCAGAAGTACTCGCGCCAGAGGCTCTTCGAGCTCGTGGGCAATAGTCCGCAGTACCCGGACATCAGCAAGGTTCCAGTGTTCGTCGAGAAGGGCGATAATCGCGTGGTGATCGGCGTCTCGGAAGAGAGCACCTCGGATATTGCGTCGGACTTCCAGCCTAGTGCTCCTACGATGAGGATCACGCGCACGCGTAGGGCCGCGGCCGGCGGCAGCAATGAAAGCGGCGCCGAGCCGAATCGCCGGGCCAACGTGCGTATTCGCAATACCGTGGAGATCTGCACGCCGCTCCTGGTGGCAAAAAGTGGCACGAGCTCGGTTCCGATGGCGTCGTCGCTGAATGACGAAACGTTCAATCGCGTGACGTTCTGCACGGGAGGCATTGATGAATAGCCGGGCACTCGTGATTTCGCTGATCATGTCCGTCGTCGCTGTCTTCTTTGTCAGGAGCTACGTCGAGTCGATCGAAGAAGAGTCCAATCGAAAATACGGCACTCAGCTGCTGGTGATGGTCGCCAAGACCGACATCAAGGAGATGGAGACGCTCACGGAGAAGTCGCTCGAGTACAAGGAGATTCCGAAGCGATTCCTGGAGCCTGCTGCCGTTTCTGCAGATCCGCGTGAAAAGGATGAGGACGCCCGCGGCAAGGACCTGCGCAAGTTCGCGGGATCGATTGCCGTAGTGCCGATCAAGAAGGGCGAGCAGGTGACGCTGAACAAGATCACCGAACCCTCGGTCAGGACCGGCCTCTCGCCGCAGATTGCTCCCGGTCGCCGCGCTGTATCGATTTCCGTCAATGACCTCACGGGAGTCGCGAAGCTCGTCAAGCCGGGAGACCGGGTGGATGTCGTCGGAGTGATCGACATCGGCCTCGGCAAGGAGAACAAGTACGCCCGCACTTTCCTGCAGGACGTGGTGATCCTCGCCACTGGCAGGAATGTCACCAACAACCCGGCAAGGACCGTCGAGACCGATCCGTTCAGCGGAAAGGAGAGGGTCAAGTCACTATCAGAGGACCTGTCCTTCAATACCGTCACCATCGAGGTGGATTCGAACCAGGCGCAGATGCTCGCGCTCCTCCAGTCCAGCAACGAGGCGGTCCTGTTTCTCACGCTTCGGCACAATGATGACAGCGAGCGTGTGAATACCGCTCCGATGACATATCGTGACCTCCTTCCGCCGGATCTGGTGAGACAGGCCATGCAGAACAATTCGAGGATGCCTGCGGGCAGATGACCA
>JBIIXZ010000235.1:0-3970 GCA_044347055.1 Bdellovibrionia bacterium
CGTGCGAGTCTTTTCATCACAACATCTCATCGGTTTGCCCTCCTGCCGCTTTGAGTGCGGCAGCGCAGCCGATTGCACGATGTCAAGACGTTGACTGAGCGAAATTTGGGCCTGCTTTTTTCGCAAAGCATTCAGAAGTTTTTCGGTGTGGTTCGGGCTCCTGACGCGTCTGGGCGGCTACGCAAAAAATCCGCTGGGTGCGCGCATTGACACTACCTATTGTGGAGTCTAGTCCTTGACGACACTTTTCATTGGGGGTGAGAATTATGGTCATGCAGGTCATCAAACGTGACGGTACGCGCGAAGAAGTCAAAATTGAGAAGATTCTTCATGCAGTGAGCCGCGCGTGTCGCGGTCTCGAAAACGTGGAAGCCATTGACGTGGCCAAGCGAACGATCAGCGGCCTGCATGAAGGAAGCACCACCGAAGAGCTCGACGGCCTTTCCATCGCGAATGCCGTCATGCTCATGGCTGATGAGCCGAACTACTCCAAGGTTGCCGCACGCATGCTTGCCGAGGGCATCCGCAAGGAAGTCGGCCGCGACGTGTCTTTCCGTGAATACGTTCGCAACGCAGCTGACCTGGGCCTCCTCTCCGGTTCCGTGCTCGAACTCGCTTCGCAGGATTTCCAGACCCTCGAATTCGCCATCCGCCACGAGCGCGACGATCTGTTCGAATATTTCGGCATGAAGACCGTTGCCGACCGCTATCTGCTTCGTCATCCGAAGACGCGCAAGCTGATCGAGCGTCCGCAGTGGATGTTCATGCGCGTGGCGCTCGGCCTCTCGCAGACGATCACCGAAGCGCTCGAGCTCTACGAGATCGTCAGCCAGTTCTACTACACGCCTGCCACGCCGACGCTTTTCAATTCGGGCACCCGCCATCCGCAGATGAGCTCGTGCTACCTGCTGACGGTCGCTGAAGACAGCCTCGAGGGCATCTACAAGTCGATCTCCGACTGCGCGAAGCTCTCGAAGTTCTCGGGCGGAATCGGCATCGACTGGACGCCGGTCCGTTCATCAGGCGCCCTGATCAAGGGAACCAACGGCCTCTCGAACGGCATCATTCCGTTCCTGAAGGTGTTTGATTCTTCCGTCCACGCCGTGAACCAGGGGGGCAAGCGCAAGGGCGCAGCCGCCGTGTACCTTGAACCGTGGCACGCCGACATCGAAGCATTCCTCGAGCTTCGGAACAACACGGGCGCTGACGAGCGCCGCACGCACAACCTGAACCTCGCTCTCTGGATCTCGGATCTGTTCATGAAGCGCGTCGAAACCGACCAGCAGTGGTCGCTTTTCTCGCCGAGCGATGTTCCAGGACTTGCCGACAGCTTCGGCAAGGACTTCGAAGCGCTCTACGCCAAGTACGAAGCCGAAGGAAAGGCGATGAAGCAGGTCTCCGCGCGCCAGCTCTACGCGCGCATGATGCAGACCCTGGCCGAGACCGGAAACGGCTGGATCTGCTTCAAGGACAAGGCAAACCTGCGTTCGGCTCAGACCGGGCAGCCGGGCAATGTCATCCATAGCTCGAATCTCTGCACCGAAATCCTCGAAGTCACGTCGGGCGACCAGACGGCGGTCTGCAACCTGGGCAGCATCAACCTGTCCTCCTTCGTCACGCCGCAGGGCGAGTTTGATTTCGAGCGCCTGATGAAGGTGGCGGCGACGGCAGCCAAGTTCCTGGACCGCGTCGTCGACCTGAACTATTACCCGACGCCCGAATCGAAGACCTCCAATCATCGCTGGCGCCCGGTCGGTCTCGGCATCATGGGCCTTCAGGATGCGCTCTTCAAGATGCGCATCCCGTTCACGAGCCCACAGGCGAAGGCCCTGTCTTCGCGGATCTCCGAAACCATTTATTACCAGGCGATCAAGACCTCGATGGAGCTCGCCAAGAAGCACGGGCCTTTCGAAAAGTTCCGCGAATCGCGCTATGCCGACGGCAAGCTTCAGGTGCAGCTGGCTCGCGAAAATCAGGAGCTCATGCCCGAGACCCATTTTGACTGGGAACAGCTTGCGCACGAAGTCCGCCAGAACGGCATCCGCAACAGCCTCCTGATCGCCATCGCGCCGACGGCCACGATTGCCTCGATCATGGGATCCTACGAGAGCATCGAGCCGCAGGTTGCGAACGTGTTCAAGCGCGAGACCCTGTCGGGTGAGTTCCTTCAGGTCAACCGCTACCTCATCAATGACCTGAAGCGTGCCGGCCTCTGGACTCCCGCGCTCCGAGACAAGATCATCGCCTCGGATGGATCTATCCAGCAGATCGAAGAGATTCCGGCGAATATCCGCGAGCTGTACAAGACCGCGTGGGAAATCTCGCAGAAGGAGCTCATCGACATGGCCGTCCTGCGCTCGGCGTTCATCTGCCAGTCGCAGTCCTTGAACCTGTTCATGGAGGACCCGAACGTGGGCAAGCTCTCCTCCATGTACATGTACGCCTGGAAGCAGGGCGTGAAGACGACCTATTACATGCGCTCACGCGCGAAGACTTCGATCAAGAAGACGACCGTGGATTCTTCTGCCGCAGCTCCGGCCAAGGCGTACTCTGCTGAAGAAGCCGTGGTCTGCTCGCTCGAAAACCCCGAGGCCTGCGAGGCCTGCCAGTAAAATCTCAAGGAAGGGATCAACGACCATGCTGCTTCAGCCCGAATTGGATCTGACGCTTCGTCCGATGAAGTATCCGCAGTTCTTTCAGCTCTACAAGAGCTCGATCAAGAACATCTGGACCACCGAAGAGATCGACTTCTCGGTCGATTTCCAACACCTGCGCGACAAGATCACTCCGCAGGAAGCTCACCTGATCCGTCGTCTGGTAGCGTTCTTCGCCACGGCTGACAATCTTGTGGCCCACAATCTCGTGCTCAATTTCTACAAGCACGTGAACTCGCCCGAGTACCGCATGTTCCTCGGAAAGCAGCTCTTTGATGAGATGCTTCACGTCGAAACGTACCTGCTGCTCGTCGACAACTACATTCCGGACATGGAAGAGCGCCGTGCGGCGTTCGATGCCTACCAGAATATTCCATCCGTGAAGCGCAAGGCCGACTTCTGCTTCAAGTACATGGATTCGATCGACAAGCTCGACAAGCTCGACAGCGATGAGAAGCGCAAGCAGTTCATCGAAAACCTGATCTGCTTCGCAGCGTGCGTGGAAGGCCTGTTCTTCTTTGGCTCGTTTGCGTACGTGTACTTCCTGCGCAGCAAGGGGCTCCTGCCGGGCCTGGCGACGGCGACAAACTGGATCTTCCGCGACGAGAGCCTCCACATCGAGGGCGCCATGGCGGTGCTCGGAGCGCTTCGCACCGAGTATGCCCACCTTTTCGATTCAGCGATGCAGGACCGCGTGTACCGCATGATCGAAGAAGCGATCGAGGTCGAGATGGCCTTCTGCCAGGACGGATTGTCCTTCGGCGTGACCGGACTGTCGCCGACGCTGATGCAGCAGTACCTCGAGTACGTGGCCGACCAGCGCCTCACGCAGATGGGTTTCGCCAAGAAGTACCTCTCGAAGAACCCGTTCAGCTTCATGCTCCTTCAGGACGTGCAGCCGCTGACGAACTTCTTCGAAAAGCGCGTGACGGAGTACTCGAAGGGCTTTGACTCGAGCGCAAGCGCAGTCAGCTTCTCCGAAGCGTTCTGATTTTCCGAGATCGAGAATAAAAAAGGGAGGGTGCCGCGAGGCAGCCCTCCCTTTTGCTTTGATCCGGTTTGCGGGCTCAGCCCGAAGCGGGCAGAAGAGCCAGCATCTGCCGAAGCTCCTCGCGCTGGCGCGTGGACCGGGCCTGCGTGAGTTCCTGTTGGAGAGTCTGGCGGACCCGGAGAATCCAGGAAGCGCCGGCCTGCGTGGCCGCATGGCTTGCGAGCGCGGCGGCAGCCGAGCGACGGACGGTTGCTGGCTCCTTCATGTTCGTGGCCGAGGTGGCGAGAATGGTGATCGCCCAAAGCTCGATATCGAGCTCTTCCTC
>JBIIXZ010000069.1:0-12223 GCA_044347055.1 Bdellovibrionia bacterium
CTACCGTCATAAAAGAAGTTACTCTTCAAGGCTGTCATCCGGGCTTCTATTTACGAAGCCCGGACTTCTCGACACTTGGTCAGAGAATAATGAAAGCATTCTCTGATAAGCGGGTTGAAAACTCGATTCCTCCGTGGATGCAACAAAGGAGATCAGTCCTGCAAAAACGAGAGTACTGCAGGCCTCACGACTGGCAAGGGGAACGCCAATTCGATCCATGTACTCACGCATGAGTTCGCCCCTGAGAAATTGATTCAAGCTGGACATGGCTTTCGGAACATCTTCAACGCGAATATGAATCAGCATGGGCTTCAAATGGTAATGCACCAGATCAAGGCCAGGAATGCCCTCCAAACAGGCGTGCTCCCAATCCAGAGGGGCAATCTTTCCTGAAGCGTCCAGCACCACATTCCACGGAGAAAAATCGCCGTGCATGATGGGCGCGGGCACAGAAAAGTCAGCACGGTCACTCACCCACTTCGAGAGATCCTCGAAATTGAGGCCTAGTGACTTGAAGCGATCAAGGACATGGACCTGCCACAGGCGTCCCACCGAGGCTCGCGCTCCTCGGTGAAGCCCGATCAGGAAATCCAGATGCTGCCGACTGAAGACACCGGGATCTTGGCTACCGAAAACCAGATTCTGGACCAGGAATCCGTGCACTTGCCAGGATTTCGGAACGATGGATTCACTAACTGAAGACAACTCGCCACAGACCGTCAGCTCGTGAGCAATGGAATCCGCCGCTCGAGGCCCAATGGGCACCTTCATCACAAGCCCCGCGGTCCGATCCTCCGCAAAAAAAAGGATAAGCTTTTGAAACGGGCCGGGAGTTCCGACATAGATGCACGGAGGCGTGTTGCGCTGCATCTGATCGCCCAGATCCAGCCCAGCTTTGGGAAAATAAAACGAAACCCTCTTGAATGCGATGCTACTCAGGATCGGAA
Organism: Bdellovibrionia bacterium; assembly: GCA_044347055.1. GTDB lineage: Bacteria > Bdellovibrionota > UBA1018 > UBA1018 > UBA1018 > CAIOHW01. The sequence goes on from JBIIXZ010000069.1 coordinate 948, forward strand.
TTCGACCCGCCAATCGAACTAAAAACCAGAACACCCTTGAGGACAGCTTCTGTGGCCGCCATCCAATCCTTCCAAGAATGGAAAAACCCTCGCTCGGTATCAACCATCGAACTCCCGTGGGACCGCGAATGACGAAGTAATCCACCGAGCGATGAGCTCGAACATCGAATGGTCGAGCACAAAAGACGGCTTCCAGCTTTTTAACCAGATCGACCGCTAGTATTCCCGTATCTTCCACAAATTAAGATTAAACAAACATGCCTCGCTTGAGTACCATCAAAGCGGATGGACGTCCTCTTCGAGCCATGGTCCCTTGGGGACGCCCTAATCGCTTTCGACGCCTTTCGCAGGTGCCCCGATACGACGGTGCTCCTCTGTGATCGAAGGTGGAAGCCGATTCTCGCTGAGCTGGATCCATTGGCAGCCAACCGAATCTTCACCTGCCAGCTGGGCTACACCTACGCCGCCAAAACTTTCGCCATCACCATCGACATGCCTCAGGAGCTTCGAGAGAGGGTTTCAAAGGTCTACTCGATTCGCGGGGACCCGAGGGACTATGTCGCGATGCGACTCCTGTTCCGCAAGAGCAGAACGAGGATGTCGGGCTGGCTTGCGTTCCTGGCGTCAAAGTCATGGATCGTGGACAGCGTTTACCGAACGAGGCTGCTCGAGCCAAAAAATCGGTACTTAGAGTGGCAGAGATTATTGAGACTGGGCCCGGCGAAGCGCGGGCATCGGACTCCTCCGCCAACTCCTCTATCCATCTGTATTCATGTTGGCTCTCAATGGCGTTCGAAACGCTATCCCGCCGCCGAGAAATGCAGGATATTGCTGTTAGAGCGTATTCCAGAGGCCCGAATTATGGCCGCAGCAGGACCAGGCGACCCCCTTCCCCCGGGCATGCGGGAAGAGGTGATCCAGCGCGTGAAGGATTCAGCAGCCATCGAACTTCTGAAGAAGCAACACCTTGTCATTACGAATGACTCGAGTGCGATGCATCTATGCCATTCGCTGAATGTAGAGTTCATCGCGGTGGGGCGGGCCACCAATCTCGACGTCTGGGCCCCCCCGGGAGCCAACGCCCTCTGGTCACCAGCGTCCCCACGCGGAGTACGCTCCGACCCCGACTATCTTTCAGACAAGGAACTCGATCAATGGCCCGATCCGGAGACTGTGGTCAATCAGGCCTTAAAGATCCTCCAGCCTATTATCATGACGGCGCGATCGGGAATGGAATCCAGCTCCGATGATTGAATAACACTTTGAAATGTATTGGATTGAAGCCGCCGCAATTTGGTGGAGCTAAGAATTGGCTGGGGAACTAGGATTCGAACCTAGATAGCCAGAGTCAGAGTCTGGAGTCCTACCATTGGACGATTCCCCAGCAGAAGAGAGCGTGGTCATAGCGCAGCCCAATTCCGATGGTCAAGCCTCTTGATCGGATGATGCGCCAGCCCCCGCCACCGCCGGAAAGTACTGCCCCTTCGGCCCAATCTCGTGGCCGGCCTTCATGGGCCTGCCCAGCTCATCGAGGCTGAACACCGACGGATCCAGCCGCAGCGACTGCCGCAGGCGGTCCATGGTCTCCGGCACGAAGGGCCAGAGCATGATCATGAGGTTCTTGAGCACGTAGAAGCTCGAGAAGAGCGCGTTCCGACGCGCCTCTTCCGGAAACCGGTCGTCATGCGGCTTGAACTGCGTGAAAAGCGAGTTGATCGACCGGGCGTAGTTTTCGATCGCTCCCAGCAGGCTCGCGTAATCCGCCCTTCCCATGGCCTTGACGTACCGACGCACGATCTGGAGGGTTTCCTGCTCGATCTTCTCGAGAACCACGCCCTCGGGCACACGCCCCCCGAACTTCGAATGACACGCCGAAATCGGCTTTTCAAACGACGCGTTCATCGGACCGGCCAGGAACTTGTTGCGCTCATCCAGAGCTGCCACGTCAAAGTTCGAGGCCTTCTCCGGAAGCGTCAACGTCGACAGGAAATACCGGATCTGATCGGCCGAATAGCCCTTCTCGTCCAGCAGCTGGTCGCCCGTGAAGAAGTTTCCGCGCGACTTGCTCATCTTCTCGCCGTTCACGAGAAGGTGGTAGCACCCGAAGATGTCGGTCATCTGCAGCTCGCCCGGCTGCGGCAGGTGCATCGGGTCCGGCTGCGTGCCGAGCCACATTGCTCCCTGCATGAGCACATAGAAGAACACATTGTCCTGTCCAAGGAACTGATAAACCCGCGCGTTCGGGTTGCACCACCATTCTTTGTAGCGCTCCGGATCGCGGCCGCTCTGCTTCAGCGCGACCTTCGAAAACGAGATCGGCGCGATCAGCGAATCCGGCCACACATAAAGCGTCTTTCCGGCCATGTCCGGATCGAGATCCACCGGAAGCGGTATTCCCCACGCCACGTCGCGGGTGATCGAGCGATGCGCCCAGCCATCCACAAGCTCCGTGGTGATGCCGATTTTGGCGAGAGCGGCCCTTCCCTGCTCCATCTCGGGCTTCGACTCAAACTGAAGCGCGATCTTCTTGCCGGGAGCATAGCGGGGCTTGTGCTTCGGCAGCTGCGCTTTGAGCTCCTTGTAGGCCGGCTCGTTGACGGCATCGAAGGAACAGGACGGCAGCACGGTGCCGAGCACTTCGGCGAGCACGGGCTTCCGCCACTCGTTCTTGCCCTTCAGCCACTCCGCAAGAACATCCGAGACCTTCCACATGTCGAGCCACCAGTGGACGGTTTCCTTCATCACCGGAACGGCATCACTGATCGCGCTCTTCGGATTGATGAGCTTGCTCGGCTCGTACTGCATGCCGCAGCGATCGCACTCGTCACTGTAGGCACTCTCGTTGTCGCACTGAGGATTCGGGCACTTGCCCTTGACGTAGCGGTCCGGAAGAAAACGGTTCAGCTTCGGATCAAACCACTGCAGGCTCGAACGCTTCTCGAGCATGCCATTCTTATAGAGCTTGCGGATGAAGTCCTGCGCGAGGTCCTTGTGGACCGGAAACGTCTCCGGTGCCGAAGTGCCGGTGTAGCAATCGACGCCGATCGAGTAGCGCTTGAGCGTCTCCTGCTGACGATCGTGGATGGATCCAATGAAATCGCGGATGGATTTTCCGGCTTGCATGGCAGCCACTTCGCTCGTCGAGCCGTGGTCGTCGGTGCCGTTGACGAAAAGGACGTTTTCGCGGCCGATGAGCAGGGTCATCCAGCGCGCAAACGTGTCGGCGGGAACATGTGCCCCGGCGAGATGTCCGAGATGCAAGGGGCCGTTGGCGTAAGGCATGCCTGCCGTGACGACAGCCCGTTCCGGACGATAAACCTGCTTCAGGACCGAAGCCACGTCCGTCGGCGGACCTTTGTGCTGACCTGGGGACGCACCAGCCTGCGGAGCTACGTTTTCAGTACTCACAGCGCCTCCAGCTTGTTCAGTCGTACTTCGACCTCATTCCACGGAAGCAGACTGACGAGATCAAACACCGAAGCACTGACCGCCTTGCCCGTGAGCGCGACGCGCATCGGGGCCATCAGGTCACCGAGCTTCACGCCAAACTGCTCGCAAAGTGTCTTGAAAAATCCATCCACGTCGCCATGACCCATGCCGAGATCGGCAAGCGAGGCGACCGTTCCCCACGCGGTGTCGGCGCCCGAGCGCGACACCGGGCCGTGGGCCGCCACTTTGGCGGAGAGCTGCTCGACCGCTTTCGCAATCGCGTTCTTGAGCGCGGGCTTCGCTTCCGGAGTCTTGCCCCACTTGATGATCGAGGCATCAAATTCAATGGCTCCTGGCGTGCAAAGCGTAACGAGCGGCTCGGCAATTTCCTGGATGAGCTTGACCTTCGACAGATGCGCCGTAATCAGCCCATGGCCGATCTTGGTATCGACGCGAGCGAGCGACGCAGGCGCGAAGAATGTGGCGAAATCCTCGACGACAATTCCGGCGAGCCGTGAAGGCAACGACGCACGAATGTGCGTGGCATTGAGCCACTGAAGCTTCTCGAGATTGAACACGGCCGAGCTGACCTGGACGTGGTCGAACGAAAAGGCCTTCACCATTTCATCGATCGAGAAGACCTCCTGGTCGCCATGGCTCCAGCCGAGGCGTGCGAGGAAGTTCAGAAGTGCTTCCGGCAGGTACCCTTCTCCGCGATACACGTTGGCCGAAACGGCACCATGGCGCTTCGAGAGCTTTTTCTTGTCCGGACCCAGGATCATCGGCAGGTGGGCGAACTTCGGCACCGGGTACTGGAAGAACTGGTACAGGTGCATCTGCTTCGGCGTGTTGTTGATGTGGTCATCGCCGCGCACGATGTGGGTCATGCGCGAATGCACATCATCGACCACGACGGAAAGATTGTAGGTCGGAGCACCATTCGAACGGATCAGGACGAAATCATCGAGGTCGGCATTCTCGAACTTGATCGGACCGCGGATCATGTCGTGGAACTCCACCGAGCCTTCGAGCGGAAGTGCGGCCCGAATGACGTAGGGAGCGCCGGCAGGTCCGGGCTCCTTGCGCGTGCGGCAGCGACGATCGTACATCGGCTTCTTGCCCGCCGCCTGGAGCTCTTCGCGCATTTTTTCGACTTCTTCGGTCGTGCACCAGCACTTGTAGGCATGTCCCTTGGCGATCAGCTCTTCAGCACGCTGAAGGTAAACATCCAGGCGCTTGCTCTGATAGATCGGCTCTTCATCCCAGTTCAATCCGAGCCACTTCATTGACGCCAGGATGTCCGCCGTGAATCGTTCTTCGGAACGCTCCAGATCGGTGTCCTCGATCCGCAACAGGAACTTGCCCCCCTGCTGGCGGGCATAGAGCCAGTTGAACAAGGCGGTGCGAACACCGCCGATGTGGAGGAACCCCGTGGGGGACGGAGCAAAACGGACGCGGACTTCGCCAGCGGATGTGGGGTGCGACATGACCGAAGAAATGTAACGAAAGGCGGGGCCGTTCGCTACCGCTTTTATAGACTCGCCACAGCGAGCTACGATGGGTGTCTCGCTGATCTAAACCATGCTAGACTAGCTGGAGTGAGCCCCGCTTCAACACGATCGATCGCTGCGTTTTATGAGTGGTTTCTTGCGCCGCTCGGAGCTGCACCGCTGTTACCGGAGCTCTGCAACACGCGAGACCAGTTGAATGCTCGACTCAGCGGGCTCAGCTCGGACTCTTCGTTGGCAGGCTTGAGCGATGGCGATAGCGCATATCTGGTCTCAGTGGCGGGTGAGATCGGAAACAATTGTTTCGACCATAATCTCGGAAAGTGGGAAGACTCGACTGGCGGAATTCTGGCCTGGGGCTCGCACCAACAACTCTTCTGGTGCGTGATCACTGATCGAGGTCAGGGTCTGCTCGGTTCTCTAGCTCGAGTAGCGCCGGAGATTCGAACCTCTCAAGAAGCCCTCGACATCGCCTTCACGAAAAGGATCACAGGGCGTGCGCCGGAGAAGCGCGGAAATGGACTGAAATTCGTTCGTGAGATCATCAACGAGCAGGAAGGTCGCGCCCTGTTTTTCCAGACGAATGGAGCAATCCATACCTTCGGCAGTCTCGGGCAAAACATCTATCCTCTCTTAGGCCGACCGACGCGCGCCGCAGAGGGTCCGGCAGGGACATTCGCCCTGATCCTGTGGTCTCATTGAGGTTCCACCATGAAGATTGAACTCCAACAGTTTGGCAAAATTCTGATCTCTCGACCCTCCGGAAAGGAGGCTTTTGAGGCATTCCGTGCCTATACCCTCCCCACCCTGCCGTCGCCGGAAGTAGAACTGTCCTTCGACGGCGTCACGAGTATTGGCCCCTCCTGGTTGGACGAGTTTGTGTCAGGTCTCAAGGCCGCAGGAGTGAAGGTTCAGTATCAAAAGACCGACAATCCCTCGGCGATCAAGTCGATCGAGATCATCGAGGAATCGGCGTAAGCGCGCCCCCGTCGCTACCGCTTTTCAGCAGCCGACTCTGCCTGCTCCGAGCGATACGCGCTCCAGTAGCTCGTCAGAGCCCGCTCGCTCCGCACCGGCATTTCCTGGAAACCCGGCTTGCGCGGGTGCTTCTTGAGTCGCTCTGCCAGAGCGGCGGATTCCCACCCCGACCAACCTGCAGCCGATACTCCTGCGCCGTGGCAACCGAGGCAATTCTGCACGAAGACCTTCTCGCCTCGCACGGCAGCAGGGTCCGTGCGCCGCTTGAGGTAAAAACGTCCAAACTGCTCGCGATAATTCGTCAGCTCGACGCGCTGGACTCCCCGAATCCAATACGTGTCATGCGGAAGCTCCTCTCCCTGCACCTTGGGCCGGCTATTGACGGGCACCACGCTGTCGAACCCGGGCTGAGCCAGGAGCATCGGATAGCGTGTCAAGAATGCCCGCGGAATCCAGGCCTGCTCGCCCCGAGCGCCCTTCAGCACAATCAGGTCGATCTGTGAACGCGCCTCCACCGTCATTTCCTTCATCGCCTCATCGAGGAGCGAACCCAGAAGAGGCCCCTTCCACTCGACGATTCGATCGGATCCTGGACCCTTCTCGCGCAGTCGCCCCGTCTTGATGACTTTCAACTCTCCGGCGCCGAACGACTTCAGAACCTGCTCACCTTGATTTCCGCTTCGCTGCCAAACGATCGAAATTGTTGGACTAGATGACGCTTCGGCAGCGGGCACGAAACCGATCACAAACCATGCGAGGGCGCGGAAAGAGGTGGGCATAACCCTGATTAAGGATGGGGCCGCAGGGCGTGTCAAGTTCGCCAAAAGTTCATGTTTTCGCTTGGGTGGCCGACCTCGTCTATGTTAAGACGCCGTCAAACGGATCACCTAGGTGGGCCAAAACCCCACCTTTTTTTTTGGCCTGACGGGGACCTGAAACGACGTCATGAGCACGGAAATGGACAACAACCAGCCTAAAACGGAATCGCCGGACACCGCGTTGCGGAACGTCAAGGCCGAGGACCGTCTGCTGGCACGGCTCAACGAGATCCTGGCGCCGCTCGGATATGAGCTTGTACATCTCGAAGTCCAGACTCATCGACAGAAGATCCTGCGGGTCTTCATCGACAAGCTGGATCGTTCTCACGACGAGCACCGCGGAGGCATCGGCATCGACGACTGCGCACTGGTCTCGAAGACTCTGGATGAGCCGCTCGAGGCCATCGCCGAAGTTGCAGAAATCTTCGGAAGTGCGCCCTACGAGCTCGAAGTCTCCTCGCCGGGGGTCGATCGTCCGCTCCGCCGAGAAGAGGACTACCTCCGATTCGCCGGCCGCCGGATCCGTCTGAACACCTTTCGCCCGCTTTCAGGCGATGAAATGGAAAACGCGCCGTACGCGACCCAGAATCCACGGCAGAAAAACTTTCTCGGCGAGCTGCTCGGCTTCGAGTCAGGCAAAGTCCGCCTGAAATCGAGCATCGGTGGTGCCGAGGTGAGGATTCCCCTTCCCCTCGTGGCCAAGGCGAATCTCGACCCCGATTTTGACTTTGAATCAAGTAAGGAGAAAAAATGAACACTTCCGAATTGGCACGCGTGATTGAATCCGTTGGCAAGGATCGTGGCATCAAGCGCGAGATCATCATCAGCGCGCTCGAGCAGGCCATCCTCTCCGCAGCTCAGAAGCGCTACGGCCCGAACGCGGTCCTGGAAGCGCATTACAACTCCGAAACCGGCGAAATCGACCTGTTTCTCTTCAAGAAGGTCGTCGAGTCCGAGCCGGAAATGCTCGAGGAGTCCGAAGAGATCAACATTGACGAAGCTCGCGTGCTGGACCCGGAGTGCAACATCGGCGACGAGCTCGGCGTGAAGGTCGAAGGCCCCGGATTCGGCCGCATCGACGCGCAGACGGCCAAGCAGGTCATCTTCCAGAAGGTCCGCGACGCTGAGCGCGAAATCATTTACAACGAGTTCATCCACCGCAAGGGCGAGATCATCACCGGCATCGCCCGCCGCGTGGAGCGCGGAAACCTGATCATCGACCTCGGAAAGACGGACGCCGTCCTGCCGCGCACCGAAATCATTCCTGGCGAAATCTTCAAGCCGGGCGACCGCGTCCAGGCCTACCTCTCGGACGTGGCCCACACGACCCGCGGCCCCCAGATCTATCTCTCGCGCACGTCGCCGAAGTACTTGGCCAAGCTGTTCGAAGTGGAAGTTCCGGAAATCCGCGATGGCATCGTCGAGATCAAGCTGTGCGCCCGTGAACCCGGCGCCCGCGCCAAGATTGCGGTGATCTCCAAGGACCGCGACGTGGACCCGGTCGGCGCCTGCGTCGGGATGAAAGGTATTCGCGTCCAGAACGTGATTCAGGAGCTTCGCGGAGAAAAAATTGATATCATCCCGTGGTCCGACAACCCGGTGATGTTCGTCCGTTCGTCGCTTGCTCCGGCGGAGATCTCGTCGGTCCGCCTGGATGAGCGCACCAAGGCCATGGAGATCATGGTCGAAGACGACCAGCTTTCTCTGGCCATCGGACGCCGCGGACAGAACGTTCGCCTCGCTTCGCAGCTGACCGGCTGGAAGCTCGACATCATCTCGAAGTCGAAGCTCCAGAAGCGCACTGCGGATGTCATCTTCGGCCTGAAGCACATCGAAGGCATTCAGGAGACGATGGCGCATTCGATTTATGGCGCAGGCTACCTGAGCGTGCGTCAGGTGGCGGAAGCCTCGATTGAGGCCCTGCAGAAGATTCCTGGATACGAGTCGGCTGAAGCCGCCCAGAAGCTCCAGGAAGGCGCCGCTGCCGTGGCTGACAAGGTCGAAGCCGTCATGGCATCGATGGCTCCGGCTCCGGCAATCGAAGCTGCCGGCAACGACGCCAAGAGCCAGGCGGAAGCTCGCCTTCGCGAGATGATGCGCGAAGAAGACAAGAAGACGACGGAATAATCATCAGGAGCGGATCCAGATCCATTCTGAGGAAATTGCATGACGGAATCGAAAGAACACATGGAACAAATGACCCAGCGTGAACCCGTGAAAGTGTACGAGCTGGCCAAGGAGCTTGGCATCGACTCCCTTTCCTTGCTCGACAAGCTGGGAGGCCTCGGCATCAAGGTCAAGAATCACATGAGCGAGCTGTCGGAAGCCGATGTTGCGGCTGCCAAGGCTGGACTTTCCGCGAAGACGACCAAGAGCGCTCCGGCCAAGGCAACATCGCCGAAGACTGCTGCGACTAAAACCGCCGCGACGAAAGCCCCGGCCGCGAAAGCAGTGACCGGAGCCGTGAAGGCGCGTCGCAAGGCGGAGACCACCGAAGTCGAGGCCCCGGCTGCGAAGCCAGCCCCAGTCGCAGAGGCGGCTCCGAGTGCAGCAGCTGCCCCGAAGGCGGGTGGCGTCATTCGTCGCCGTGTTCGGGCCGATGGCGAAGTCGAGACTGTCGCACCGGCGGGAATGCTGAAGCCGTTTCAGCCTGAAGCTTCTGCAGAGGCCCAGGCAGCTTCGGAAGAGGCCGCAGCGGCAGCGCAGTATGAGCAGAGCGAGTTTGCCGTCGAGCAGCAGCAGTCCGAGGAAACCGCCTCGTTTGCTGCCCCTCAGGAGATTGCGTCAGAGCAGGCAGAAACCGAGTCGGCCCAGCCGGAAGCACCGGCAGTGAAGAAGGCTCCGATTATTCTTCCGCCGCGCCCGGTTGCTCCGCGCCGCAGCGTGCTCAAGATTGCGGAAGTCACCGCTCCTCCTCCCCGCCCGATGATCAAGCCGGCGGCTGCCGCTCCGAGCCCGATCACCCCGCGTGGTCCGGGATCACCGGCACGTCCTGGCGCAGCCACGGACAAGGACGGTTTCCGAGTCATTCGCATGACCAAGGAAAACCTCGACCAGATGGCCGAGGAAGAAGCCGCCAAGAAGCGTGGCGGCCCGGGCGGCGGCCCGCGCGAAGCCACGATTCGTCCGGAAGACGTGCGCTTTGCAGACTATCGGAAGAAGGAAATGGTATTCCTTCCGAAGAAAAAGCGTCTGCCGGTTGGAAAGTCGACCAAGTCCACCCAGGTCACCCAGATGAAGGCGCAGAAGCGCGTCGTCGAAATGGGCGAGCTGATCTCCATCCAGGACTTCGCCTCGCAGCTGGGCGTGAAGGCGGTCGAAATCCTTCGCAAGCTGATGGGAATGGGCCAGATGGCCACCATCAATCAGTCGATCGACTTTGATACGGCAACGCTTGTGGCTTCCGAATATCAGTACGAAGTCCGCAACGTGGCCTTCAAGGAAGAGGAATTCTTCGAAACCACTGCGGACGCCGAAGAGACGATCAAGCTTCGTCCGCCGGTCGTCACGATCATGGGTCACGTCGACCACGGCAAGACCTCGCTCCTCGATGCGCTTCGCAGCGCGAACGTGGCGGCGAAGGAAGCCGGCGGCATCACGCAGCACATCGGTGCCTATACCGTCGAAAAGGACGGCAAGCTGATCACCTTCATCGACACCCCGGGCCACGAGGCATTCACCTCGATGCGTGCCCGCGGAGCGAACGTCACGGATATCGTCATCCTGGTCGTCGCTGCCGATGACGGCGTCATGCCGCAGACCCGCGAGGCCCTCAGCCACGCCAAGGCTGCAGGCGTGCCGATCATCGTGGCCGTCAACAAGATCGACAAGCCAGGAGCCAACCCCGAGCGCATCAAGCAGGGACTGGCCGAGCTCGACCTGCTCGCGGAAGACTGGGGCGGCCAGACGATGTTCGTTCCGGTGTCGGCAATCAAGCACACCAATCTGGACAAGCTCCTCGAGAGCATCCTGCTCCAGGCTGAAGTGCTCGATCTCAAGGCCAATCCCGAAGCCAAGGCCAGCGGCGTTGTTCTCGAGGCTCGTCTCGAGAAGGGTCGTGGTCCGGTCGTCAGCCTTCTCGTCAAGCGCGGCACGCTCCGCGTGGGCGATGCGATCGTCGCGGGCCCGTTTGCGGGCCGCGTGAAGGCCATGATGGACCACCTGGGTCAGCAGATTCAGGAAGTCGCACCAGGAATGGCAGCCGAAGTCCTCGGTTTCGAAGGCGTCCCGAATGCAGGCGAGAAGTTCGACTGCACGAAGAATGAAGGCGATGCTCGCATGATCGCCGAGAAGCGCCTCGACCAGACGAAGGCCAAGGCAGCACTCGCGGCGTCCGCGAGCGGCAAGATGAGCCTCGAAGACCTGTTCTCGAAGGTCCAGACCGGCGGCATGAAGGAGCTTCCGATCGTCCTCAAGGCCGACGTGTTCGGCTCGGTTGAAGCAGTTCGCGACAGCCTCGTGAAGGCCTCCACGGAAAAGGTGAAGATCAAGGTGATCTTCGCCGGCGCCGGCGGAATCACCGAGAGCGACGTTCTGCTGGCAA
>JBIIXZ010000054.1:0-13094 GCA_044347055.1 Bdellovibrionia bacterium
CGATGGCTACCTCCATGCCTCTCGCCTTGCCGCGTTCTGTGAGGTTGATGAGCCGCTGCCCGAAGGCCTTTCAGGAACGGGCGGTGACGTCGAGGCTGCCATCGGCAGGAACATCGCCTCGCTCGTGGAGGACGGCAGCTGCATCCAGGCCGGAATCGGGGCCATTCCCAATGCTGCCCTTGCCGCTCTTCGGGACCATCGTCATCTCGGGGTTCACACCGAGATGGCGTCGGATGGTTTTCTTCCGCTGATTGAGGCGGGAGTCATCGACAATTCGCGCAAGCGCGTCCATTGCGGAAAAACCGTGGCCAGCTTCCTGCTGGGCACTCGGAAGCTCTACGATTCGGTCGATGACAACCCCTCGTTCGTGCTCCTCGGGGCGGACTACGTCAACGACGCCTCGGTCATTTCGAGGAACGACCGGGTGGTCGCCATCAATTCCGCGCTGGAGATCGACCTGACAGGACAGGTCTGCGCCGACTCGGTCGGCCCCCGAATCATTTCGGGAGTGGGCGGACAGATGGACTTCATGCGTGGCGCCTCTCTCTCGAAGGGCGGTAAGGCGATCCTCGCCATCACGAGCCGAACCAGGCACGGCAAGGACCGCCTGGTGGCCCAGCTCACGCCCGGTGCAGGCGTCGTGACCACCCGGGCGCATGTCCAATTCGTGGTGACCGAATACGGAATCGCGGACCTGGTCGGTAAAACACTCCAGGAACGAGCCCGGGCCCTGGTTCAGATCGCCCACCCCGAAAGCCGCGAAACCCTGGAGCGTGCATGGATGGAAAGCCATAAGAAACAGTAACTTATAAATACTTGATGCAATGCGTCAAGTATCGTGATAGAAGCTCGCTCCATGAATTGGACCCGTTTGACCGGAGCAGCCCTTCTCCTCTCTCTCTCGGCGACGTCCATCTCGCATGCCGGCCCGTACGACAGCTATATGTCCGCATTGGTGAACGGCTGTCCCACCTTCGGTCCATCCACGCAGGACTCCCTCAGCATGATCGGCCGCACCCAGCAGCTCCTCCAAGAGCTCTCACGCGACCCGAATTGCCAGGGAATCTCCACGACAGTGAACGCGCTCAGCGTCCTCCAGTCGCAGCTCGTGCTGCACACCAATCCGGAGAGCAGGACCCAGGCCGTCCTCGATGCTCAGCGCCGGGTTGACGAGCTCACGCTGCTGGCCAGTTCTCCACCCGGATTTGCGGTCTCGAACGACTACAATATCAAGGTCTCGAACGCCCTGGCCGACGCTCGAGTGCAGCTGGCGATCGCTACTGCGAATTCCGGATCAGAATCCAGCTACAGTGAAACCGTTCGGCGCTACGGTACTCTTCCGGAAGTTCAACGGGCACTGACGAGCATCATGTCCGGTCTTCCGGCCCTGGAGCGTTGCGCGAGCCGAAAACCTGAGATCTTTGCCGAGGTGGTCGGCACCCTGCTTCCTGCGGTGGCCGGGGTGGCCAGTCCAGCATTCGGCGTCGCCGCCTCCGCCGGCGGAGCGCTCATCAAGCAGATTGCCGAATACTTGTCGCAATCGAAGTACTCCAGCAGCATGCGCGAGCTCGAGCAGCTCAAGCAGCAGGCAGCTCTCGGCTGTGCGCTCGAGCACATCCAGTTTTCACGCTGTAGCGCCGAAGACGGCATCAACCTCATTGAATGGCAGTCCAAAGGACTCACCACTCCTCCGTCATCAACCGCCAACTGGCGCGGCTACAACCTCCTCACCGTCTACCTGCCCACGCTGACGGACTGGATCCAGGCGCTTCAAAGCGGCCAGTCGCCGCAACGAACGGAAGATGCCAGCTTCAACTCGGATACCGACCGTATCCTCACCTTCTTCAACAACGTGCGTGACAACGTGCTTGCACTGATCAGCGAAGCGCGCCTCGAAGCTCCTGCGGACTCCGACCAGCGAAACATCGGCGTGGAACTCCTCCAGAAGGTCTTCAACCTGCTGACGGGCGTGGGCAATACAGCCCCGAAGGTGAACGTCTTCCTTCGAATCAAGACTGCTGCTGATCTCCCGTTCTTCCTTGTAGGAAAGACTCCCGATGACCTCGCGATTCCGAACATCTCCTTCGGCACGAGCCTGGCCCAGGTCATGGACTCCAGAAACCGCGACAAGCTTCCAAGCAACCTGGTCGAGGTCATTCGCGAGCAGTTCTACGTCATCCTGAAGGGTGGTGGCGGCGTTGCCGAAGGTGGAGCCGAGAAGGCCCTGAGCGAAGTACTCTCCCGCCGCCGCACAGACGATGCGGAAAACCTGATGGCCCAGGTCATCATTCCCCGCGAAGCGGGACGCAGTCCGTATGACGTGCTCCAGGGAATCCACAACTGGTTTCAGGAATACCTGCGTATTCCCGAGGAAACACTCGCCCCAACCTTCAAGACTCCGCTCTCGGACGGAAGAATCCAGGCTCGCCGCACTCTCCAGCTCGCGAAATCCACTGCTGACGCCATCTCCGAGGTGATCGCGACGGTCAATGACACCACGTCGAGTCCATCGGATCAGATCTCCCTCATTTCAATGAAGCTGAACATTCTCAAAAGCCGCGACCGATTCCTGGTCGAACGCCTGAGCAATCTTGTGCGCGTGCAGCTCCAGACGGAAGTGAACTCCGACCGGACGGATCGCGAGATTCGCGCCATCTTTGACTCATCGAAGTATGACGTCTACCAGAAGCTCACGAGCTATGGAGCACGCTCGAGGCAGGACACGTACGATGACCTAAGAAACGCCTCGTACTACGACTCCGTCCACATGGACGTCATTGCGGATTTCTTCGATCGCGACATCCGCCGCTACCTGAAGCTGCCCGTGCCGACCCACACGCGCGACCTTCAGTGCATGCGCCTCCTGTCGCTTCCCAAGATCAGCAAGGATATTCACCACCTCTGCAGGGGTTCGAAGATCGACTCGATCTACCTGACGCAACCCAGCCTGGATCCGAAGTGGAGGAGCTCGCTACAGCTCCGATTCGATGATTTCGCCCAGCTTCCTTATCAGCAGCGGGCCTGCGCCTACCGCAACTTCCGCCGCTCGACCTACCTTTTCGAGGACATCAGCGGAATTTCGCGCCGCCAGAACCTTCCTGGCTCGCGATAAAACCGAGGCTCAAGCGCCAAAATGCCGGGCAGCCGACTTCATCCATCTGGTGACACGCCGGGGGTCCACTGCCGCTCCGGCCACGCCGTCTTTTCGTAGATCCGAACCCACGATGATTCCTGAGATGCCGGCCTGCGGCAGCTCGGAGACCGTTTCCGAAGAAACTCCACTGCCGAGATAGAGCGGAATGTCGTGCGCGCTGCACGTCGAAACCGCCTCTTCCAGAAACGCCCGCGATGCCAGTCGCCCTGTTGTCGGCCCGGTCAGGATCACGGCATCCGCGCCCGCACGATAGGCGGTTTCCTCGATCGAATGCGACAGCGAATCACTCGAGAACTGCCTCGCGTGCTTCACCCAGACGTCACCCAAAATCCGAAGCTCCGGATCGAGGCGTTCGCGGGCGGCAAGCACGTCGGCAGCTCGACCTTCGATCCAGCCCTGGTCGGTCGCAGCGACGCCCGAAAGCACGTTCACACGGATGAAGTCGGCGCCCGTCACCGCGGCGATCGAGAGCGCACTCACAGCATCATTGCGAAGCACATTGATTCCGATCGGAAGCTTCACAGCTTCACGAACCTCGCGCGCGATGATGGCCATGGAGGCAATCGTCTCGGCTGCAACCTGGTCCTTCCTGAAGGGGGTGTCGCCGAAGTTCTCGATCATCAGCGTGTCAAAGCCCTCTTTTTCGAGGATCCGCGCCTCCATCACCGCCTGCCTGATCGTCAGGTCCAGCTGACGGCGGGCATCCACGCCCGCCTTTCGAGCGATGCGCGCAGCACGAAAGGACCCAGGCAGGGGTCGAAGATGAAGAACGCCGCAGTATTCCGGAATCGACTTTTCGGAGCGGCCCATGCTTCGCCTCAATTCTTGCCGGTGATGCTCTTCCAGAGCTTCGAGAACTTGCCGGACTTCGCTTCAGACTCCGTGGGGGCATTGGCCAGGAGTTCCTGGGCCTGCTCGGCAGAGATCTCCCCCTTGCCGGCAGCCTCTTCCACGAGCTTGCGTGCTTCCGCCACCGACATGCCGCCCTCTTCCGACTGCGGCAGGGCGATCCCCGCCTGCTGTGCCATCTGAGCGGCCATCGGGCTGCTGCGCGCCATGTTCAGGAGCTCCGGAGGCATCATGCGCTCGAGTTCGGCAGCTTCGCGCGTGACATCCTTGCCCGCCATCGCACGCTGCATCAGCGCCTGCATCTTCTGGAGCTGTCCACGCGGAAGTCGGCCCATCATTTGTTGGAACTGCGCAATCCACTGCGGATCCATTTGCGACGGATCAAATCCTGCGAACGGATTCGCCCCTCCGGCAGCTTCAGGAGCTCCTGGAGGAGGAGCCATTCCGGCTTGCGCCATCCGCTTGGACATGTCCATCGGCGCACCGAGTTTCGGTGCCGCGTCCTTGCCGCAGCAGCGCTTGTATTTTTTGCCGCTGCCGCACGGGCACGGCTCATTTCTTCCGAGCTGGGTCTTTTCAGTAGTCATCGCCAAACCTCGCCGAACACTCTAAGATGGGAAAACGGGAAACGGAACGAGAAACTCATGAGCATCGAAAACACCGCCTCGGCTGGATCGGCCACCACCTCGAGCCCCCGCGAGTTCGGACGGATCTCCAGCATTCTGGAGTGGCTTCGAACTCGACTGGAATCCATGCCCAGCGAGCAGGTCTTCACACGAACCTCCGTCCTGCTTTTCATCGGATTCTGGCTGCTCTTCGTGGTTTACATCCAGTTTCCGGCAAAGCTGAATTTTGACGAGTTCCATTACATTCCCTCCGCCCGACAGTTCCTCGATTTCGTGGAAAACAAGAATTACGAGCATCCTCCGCTCGGAAAGGAGCTCATCGCGCTGGGCATGGCCATCTTCGGCGATCGCCCGATCGGCTGGCGGTTCATGAGCACGATTTTCGGGGCCCTGACGGTCGTCGGCACCTATGTTGCGGGAGCCGCACTATTCCGAACCCAGCTCTCCGCGCTCTTTGTTGCATTCATGACCGGCTTCAACAACCTGGTCTATGTGCAGGCCAGGATCGCGATGCTGGATACGTTCATGATGGCCTTCCTGATCTGGGCCTTTGCACTGGGGCTCTGCGCCTTCTTTCCACTTCATGCTGCCGCGGACTCCGAGGAGCAGCACGCGATCAGCTTGAAAAACCTCGATCGCAGCGGAATCGCGATCGGTCTCGCCTGCGCCTGCAAATGGTTCGCAATCATCCCCTGGGTCACGCTCATGGGCGTCGGAGCGATCTACCACCTGATGAAGACCTGGTCCGTCCGGTTCGACTCGCCGGCACCTCGAACCAGTCTTCCGGTGTTCTTTCCGCTCGAAGGCCGGAACTTCACCTTTCGTGAGTTGCTTCGTGGCTGGTTCTTCATTCCGCTTGCCGCCTATTACGCCACGTTCCTGCCGTTTCTCTGGATCATCAAGAATGACGGAAATGCTTTTACCCTCCGCGACATCCTCGTGCGCATGCAGTGGAGAATGTGGGACGGCCAGCTGCGCGTCGTTTCTCCACACCCCTACGCCAGCAGCTGGCTCCAATGGCCGCTCATGACGCGACCGATCTGGTACGCGTTCGAACCCTCGCAGGACAAGCAGTTTGTCCGAGGAGTTGCCCTCATCGGAAACCCGCTCGTGCTGTGGGGCGGCCTCGCCGCCATGGCATGGACCTTCTGGGATTGGATTCGCTCTCGTTCTTTTGCGGCTTTCTGGATCATCGCGACGTACGCCGCCATGACGTTTTCCTGGGCGCTGATTCCTCGGAAAATCGCCTTCTTTTATTACTATTATCCGTCCGCCATCCTGCTCGGATTTGCCTGGGCTTATGTGCTGCGGAGAAATTCCGAGGACCTCCAGCCCGAGGATTCACCCCTGCTTCCGCTGATCCTGCATCTGATCGTGCTGGCGGGAACGCTGGCTCTATTCGCCTATTTCCTTCCCATACTCTCGGCATGGAGGATTCCGTTCAGTGAATACCGCAGCTGGATGTGGTTCAGGAGCTGGATTTGATGCCGCGAAGCAGGGGCGCATAGGCTCGGAAGGCGTAATCGGTCTTCAGCCCGAGCCAGCCCCGGATCTTCTCCTGGTCATGGCCGTCCTTCGCCCACTGGATGACGACCGAATGCCGGAGCGTTCGGGGCGTAACCTTGCCGAGGAGTGCTCGATGGCCTTTCACGAGCATCTCGATGCCACGTGGCGTGATCGCCGTTCCGCTGATCGGACCGTGGCGATTGAATCCCTGAAAAAGGTACCGAGCCCCGCGATTGCGCTTTTCCAGCTCCGCCACCGCCATGACGAGGTCGCCTGAAATCGGAATTCTTCGAGCGCCCTTGCCGGGAACGTCGAGCATTCGAGAGCCCGCATCAACATTTTCGGCCCTGAGGCAGGATGCCTCGCTCACCAGGACGCCGGTCTCGAGCAGCGTCCAGATCAGCACGCGGTTCCTGCATTCCAGCAGGCTGCCCGAAGGAAGCTCTCGGACCTTCTTCAGCAGCAGTTCCGCGTCGACGACTCGGGGCACCTTTTCGATCTTGTGCGGAGCAGGAATCCGCCGGGCGAGGTCCAGCTCCAGTCGTCCGCGCTTCTGAAGGTACTGAAACAGCCTGCGAACCGTGAGCAGCCGACGCCGGCGGGTATTGTCATGGAATCCCTGCGAACGCAGGTACTCGGCATAGCGCCTCAGGTCGGCCACGCTGAGCTGCGAGATGCTGACGGAC
Source organism: Bdellovibrionia bacterium (assembly GCA_044347055.1). Lineage (GTDB taxonomy): Bacteria > Bdellovibrionota > UBA1018 > UBA1018 > UBA1018 > CAIOHW01. The sequence continues at coordinate 6,822 of JBIIXZ010000054.1, forward strand.
TTCTTCGACAGCCTCTGGTGCACGAACCTTTCGAAAAGCCGGAGGTCCGACTGGTAGCTCGCGATCGTATGTTCGGCCTTCTCGGTCCCGCGCAGATAGCCGGTGAAACTCTTCATCGCATACGAGAATGTCACGCCACGCTTCAATTGACTCTCCGACATGCCCCTAATAGTCTGGCCGGTAAATTCCGCTGTCAACTGCTGGAGAACAAGAATGAAGCTCTTTATCGATTCTGCTGAACTCTCTGAAATCGAAGCCGCGGCGAAAACAGGGCTGATCGATGGAGTCACGACCAATCCCTCGCTCGTTGCCAAGGCCGGCGTTCCGTTCGAGAAGCTCCTGCTGAGGATCTGCGAACTTATCGATGGCCCCATCAGCGCCGAGGTGACCACGCTGACCGCCCCGGAAATGATCACGCAGGGCAAGCAGCTCGCGAAGCTCCACCAGAACATCGTCGTGAAGCTTCCGCTGACCTGGGAAGGCCTGAAAACCTGCTCCGCGCTCTCGGCCGAAGGCATCCGAACCAACGTCACCCTGTGCTTCACCGAAGTGCAGGCAATGATGGCAGCCAAGGCGGGAGCAACCTACGTTTCTCCGTTCGTCGGCAGGCTCGACGATATCGGACAGGACGGCATGGGCCTGATCCGCGGCATCCGGCAGGTTTATGACAACTATGGATACGAAACGCAGATCCTGGTCGCCAGCATCCGCCATGTCGATCACATGAGGCAGTCCGTCCTCGCCGGAGGCGACGTTGGAACCCTGCCTTACAAGGTGTTCCAGCAGCTCCTCTCGCATCCCCTAACCGACTCCGGACTTGCCCGCTTCATGAAGGACTGGGAGACTATGAAGGGATGACCCACTTGCTCTCTCGTTGGATGGCGCTTTCGCTGAGCCTTGCTCTTCTGGGCTTTCCGACAAGCCTTCGTGCCGAGGCTCCTCCGACGGCTCCGGCCGAAGAGGGCGCGCCCGCCCCAGCGGGCACGGCATCGGCCGAGGAACCGGCCTCGGCGACGAGCCTGGACGAAGCCAGCGCTTCCGCCCCAACTGCAACCGAGACGACGGAAGAAGCGGCGCCGACAGAGTCCGCTGAAGCCATCCCCGAAACGAAGGAGCAGGGCTCCGAGGAAGTCGTCGCCCAGCCGGAAGCTCCACCCTCTCCCGCTCCTGCCGCAGAGCCGGCTCGAGAAGAGTCGACACCATCCGTTGCGGGCCGAACGAGAAAGTCCGCGCGTGACTATTCCATTCCCTACTACCAGCAGAAACGACCGCAATGGGCGCTGGAACTCGCGGCCGCAGCGCGGTCGGGTTTCGGCTCCGAGGGGCGGCTTGCTGGAGCCAGCAGCTCCGGCGTCCGCTCGTTCCAGATCCTCGGCGAATATCAGCCGCTCTGGTTCCAGTCGGCGGGAGTGCTTGGCCTGGGCGTCTCGGCGGGCCTCTACTCCACGGATCCTGCCAACCAGGTCACCAGCAATCTCGCTGGATTGCTCTCTTATGGCATTCAAGCCCGATACGAAGCACGGTTCATCCGAAATCAGTGGGTCGTGCCGACCATTGGGTATGCAGCTGAATGGGTGAAGTACTCGCTTCGATCCGGAGCCTCGGGCACAGTGGATGCCGGCGGAATCTTTTACGGAGCGATGCTCCTGCTCAGCGCTTTCGACGAGGCCTCGGCCGCCGAAATGTACGCCAACCTCGGAGTCTCGAGAGTGTACCTTCTTGCAGAGTCACGCTCCCGGGAAGGGACGGACGCAAACCTCACTTTGAGTGGCCGATCCTATTTTTTCGGCTTGCGATTTGAGTTTTGAGTCGTTAGGTTCCAACCACCCTCTTGAATCCTTCCGTTGTGCGGTCGTGGTGGAATTGGTAGACACGTACGTTTGAGGGGCGTATGCCGAAAGGCGTGCTGGTTCAAGTCCAGTCGACCGCACCATTCCTTGGTTTCCCCTCATGTCGTCTTCTCATTCGCAGCGTGAATCGTTCCTCGCGAAACGGTTCTGGAGATTGCAGAAGGCGGCAGACCGTTTCCGAAACTTCTCCCCGAGAACCATTCGACGACTGATCAAGTCCTCGCTTGCACTGACGTGCCTGGCGCTGTTCTTCAAGCTCGGAACGTCCATCCAGGCGGGTGGACTCCTGCCGCAGGCGTGGCAGTCCGTCGATGAGAGCATGCTCTCCTACATCGGCACCCACCTGCGATCGCCCCAATGGGATTTCATGGTGATGGACCTCTCCAGCCTGGGCGGCCTCGCAGTCACTGTCACGATCTGCGTGGTTGCAGCCATCCTACTCATCCTCACTCGCGATCCGGCAGCCGCCGTCCACCTCGGACTCGTGTCCTACGGTGGATTCAAGATCGCAGGATGGGCGAAGACTCTCTTTGATCGCCCGCGCCCGAACCTCGTGCCCAAGCTCATCCAGGTCGGAGGAATGTCCTTTCCGAGCGGGCATGCGGTCACTGCTTCGGCAATCTACCTCACGCTCGCGATTCTCGCCGCACGCCACTTCAAGTCCAGCGTTGCGCGCGCAACTCTCTTCGGCCTGGCGGGACTCCTCATCCTGATCGTGGCCTTCTCGCGCGTGTACATGGGCGTGCACTATCCCAGCGACGTGCTGAGCGGAGCACTTCTCGGCTCCGCCTGGGCGCTGATCATGGGGGCGCTCTTCGCCCGCCGCATGCCCCACCACCTCCGCTGACAGCTCAAGCCTGACAAAAAAGGCGCTTCTGTCGGTTTTCTTCTAGCGAATTCTCACGAACCTGCCTTAAACCGTCGCCTCATGATTGCTGCACGTTCGCTCTCTCGTTCGCTCGTTCTCATCCTTTTTCTGGCCCTGCTCGCCGGCAGTCCGTCGACGCGAGCCGCGGCAGCGGATGCGCCACGCACTGAAACCTGGGATTCCGTGGTCTCGCTCGATTGGCTCAAGCGAATCCGGGTCCCTTCGGGAACAATCTCGAACGCACTCTTCGATTGGACGGATGACCTGTCGTTCTTCAATGGCGAAGCCTGGGAGGATGGTGCGCAGGTGGACCTGCGCACGCAGCGCCGGGTCTTCGACAACCAGGACATCCTGAACAGCTGGACCGTGATTGACCGTCTCCAGATCCAGTCGCGCTTTCCGATCTTTTCGACTGAAGTATTCGGCGGACCGATCGGCTTTTCAATCGGTGTCGGCACCGGAGTCGACATCTTCAACATTCGCCAGACCAATCCGTTGAATTATGGAAAGCTCGAATCCGTCCGCCAGCGCGAGGCGGAAATCCAGACCGCATTGAACTCGTCGCCCGCGAAGCCTGAGGATGCCAAAGGACCCATCTGGGACATTCCCGTGGATGACCCGCAGGATCAGGCGCGTTTCGGCAAATTCTGGAACCGCCTTCTTTTCCCGCTCCGTCTTCCATTGACCGCGGCCTCCGTATCCAGGCTTTCCGACGGTGAAGTCATCGCCTACAGCGCATCCGGCTCAGTGTACATGGGCCCGAGCGTCGGCTGGAACTATGACAACTCCATCCTGAATGCCTCGGCTGGAATCTCGGTCTCGACCTTTTTGCGCGGCAACTACCGGATCTCCATCCTCAAGGAGAGCAATCGATTCGTTCGACTGAAGATCATGCGGATCGGAGCAGTGGGAGCCTCCCTCAGTGCAGGAGCCAAGGCTGATCCGACCGTGCTCGATGGCTATGTCGTGATCAAGCGTCTCGGCAGGTTCATCAAGGTCACTCCCTTTTCGCTGGAAGCAACGGCGGAGCAGAGCCGCTCGTTTGACGTCGGGTATCGCTACGACTTGAACCATCCCCAGGCCCGCGAAGCCTACGAGCAGGCGGTGCTCGGGCAGCTGGCCTTCTCCGACGAGCTCGCCATCGATGGGCAGGGCAATCCGACCAATCCTGCGATCTCGGGTGTCGAGCGCATTTTCACCCGCAAGGCCGAGGGCAAACGCTCGGAAATCAACCAGAGCTTCCGCCTCGGAATCCTCTTCAAGTTTGACCATCGCACCTCGCATCAGACGATGGACGCCGTCATCACGTTTCCGGACGGCACTTACCGGATCTTTCAATCCTTCGTCGAAAACAGCGTCGAATGGCGCATGTTCTGGGCCTGGTTTGAAAAGCTCTACTACAGGTTCCTCGTCCACTTCGACAATCAGCGCCATCTCGACGAGAGCTTCCCGCTCAGCCTCTGGGCCGAGGGCAACATCCAGGACTCCTCCACATCGAAGGACGAGCTCATGGCGTACATCCTCGAAACGGAGAACAGTGTCGGGAAGTTTGGAATTTTTCCGCGCCCCCCCAAGCTCCAGGGTTTCGTGGCGGCAGATCCCGCCGCTGACACGAAAAAGTTCGATCGAGCGCGCTCCAGCTTCTTTTACCGGATCGCGTTCAGCCACGAGCAGGTGAACCAGCTGGTGCACACGCCGAAAGATCGCGCCTGGGAACTCCTCGAAAATGCCTTTCAGGTGACGCCGGGAAGCTGGTCCAATCCGTGGAACCGCTTTTGGAAGCGTTTCGGCGGGGAGCTGCTGAACATCTTCACCTACCCGCTCTACATCGCCGACGTGCCGATTCGGCTGGGCAATATCCAGGGACACGCCAAGCGGATTCACGACCGCTGGATGGATGTGAAGGATGCGGCCGACCCGAAGGCCATGGCGGAGCGCCTCGGCCTGATGTTCTATGACCGCCGCTACAGCTTCGAGCTGATGCGGCTCCTGCGCGCCTCGATGGACCGACAGCCGGTGGCTTACGAGGTGTCGGCTTACTCCCCGATTTTCGGGCGCGTGGCCGAAACCGGAAACTCGCAGGTCTTCATTGACGACATTGCCACTCGTGCGCAGCGCGAAGTGGACTTTGACCGCGAGGATGGACGAATTCCGACCCAAGACCGAGAAGCGGCGATCACGGACCTCAGGAACAAGGTCCTCCCGGGCGCCAAAGCCACCCTGCAGCTTTACCTGAAGTCAGCCCCGAAGGCGATTTACATCGAGCTTCATGAGCGCGGCTTCTGGGGCTGGAAAAAGACGGCCAACGTGCTCGTCTATACGAACGGCGAACTGCAGGCAGGACCCAACGAACTCCTGCTCGACCCCGCAGCCACGACGAGCTCCTGGTTCGGCATCGGCAAGGGCCTGAAGCCCAACACCCGGTACAGGATCCGATTGGCCGTGAATGTTTCGGGACTCAGCTGGGGACCGGCCGCTCGCACGGAGTTCACGACGCTCTCGCGCTAGGTCAAGCTGCCCGGTCCGTCTTGTCGGTATCCTTCACGCTGCCGGTGATTCCGGTACGTCGGACACGTCGACGGTTGATGGCATTGAAGATTCCGAGGACGACGATCGCGCCGATCGTCGCGCCGATGAAGCCGATGCTGTCGCCTGCCCCGTAAAGGCCCATGGCCTGTCCAAGCCAGCCGCCGAGGAGTGCTCCCACGATTCCGAGCACCGTCGTGGCCAGCAGCCCCATGGCATCGCGGCCCGGCATCAGGGCCCGGGCGATCAGCCCGACGACGAAGCCGAAGAGAACCCAGCTGAGAATTTCCATAAAACCTCCACGGCCCTGAGCTGCAATGGAGGTGCCCCGCGCAACGATCAGCTGCAGCGGCGCTTCAGGAATTCGCGGACCTGTCGCTCCTGGCCGCTGGAGGCTGAAGCAGGCTCACGATTGACCATCGTCCTGAGACGCGAGCGTGAGTTATCGCAGGCGGCCGAATTGATCTGCTCGAATTCCTCGTACAGGGCGACCGGATACGGAGAGTGTCCGGTGGACGAGAAGAGCCGAGGGGCCTTGGCGGAGAGCAGCGGAAACCGACCGAGCTCGCTTCCGAGGCGGGAGGCCAGGCGCGAGTACCAGCTTCCGACCCTGTAGAAGTCCTCGCGAATGCGCTCTGAGAGAACTCGCCCCTCGTGGAGGTAGGGCTGGCAGCGGCTCGCATCAATCGAATCCACCACGGGCTGCAGCTCGAGGGCCACCCGGCACTCCACGGCGACTGCTTCGATTTCGCCCCCTCGCCCCTCGATTGCGGACAGCAGGTAGTCTCCCGCACTGAGGCCTGGATCGTACGGATCCCACACGGGCTTCGAAACCGCATGGGCCAGCTCGTGTGCCAGATCGAGCACCACCTCCTCGATCTTCTGCGAGGATCGCAGCGAAATGGTCACTTCGCGTTCGCGCTCTTCGGTGCCCGTCTTCGGATTGAAGTGCCGGATCAGAACCGCATCAGTCCGCGAGGCCCGATCCCATTTGAGGAATCTCGACAGTTCGCGCTCGGAATCGATCTT
>JBIIXZ010000236.1:0-3920 GCA_044347055.1 Bdellovibrionia bacterium
TATCAGGCCATTGGGTGGATGCCGCACGACGACTCCATGAGGCCAAGTCTCGCCTGTGGGTGTCGTTCCAGCGCGACCTCAACCATCGGCGGCAGATCTTCCAGCAGGTGCGCGCCCGGCTGGTTTCGCCTAAAGATCGACTGCGCGAGCAGGCGCAAAGAGTCGACGAAATCGTGTTGAGGCTCGAGCGGGCCATGCGCGTTCGCCTCGAGCGCGGCCATGCGCAGCTCTCCAATCTTGCCGGAAGGCTCGATGCACTTTCGCCGCTTCGGGTTCTGGAGCGCGGCTATGGGCTCGTCTCCGATCCTTCCACCGGAACGATCATCCGCTCGGCTTCGGACATTCATTCACAACAGAAACTGAAGGTGCGCTTCCATGATGGAGAAGTTCAGGTCCAGGCTCTCTGAGGTCGCCTCGTTGCTTGCCGTAGGTGCGGGGCTTTTCGTGGCGGGATGCAAGTCCGCGCCGATCGCGCCGCCCAGTGAGCTCGAGGTTCAGCGTCGACAGGACACGATCGATGCCGAAAGCGTGATCGATTCATTTCGAGCCGTGGCAGCGTTTCCGGGTTCCGGAACTCGCAGCGGCGGCATCGCGCGACTGGATGTCTGGGTGCCGGTATCCTTTGCCGGAACCGCTGCCGGCCTTGCGTTGGATGCCGAAGTGTTCGGCAATCGGCTGCAGTTCTACCCGGTGAAAAGCCCGCGCGAGACGGTGCTCGGCTATTCGGCCCTGGTTCCGGTTCCGTTCGATGCAAAGCCATCCGAGCTGCCGGTGGCCGTTCGGGTGCGGCGCATGGATCAGGAGTCGCTCGTGCTGGATTCTCGACTCAGGGTCATCTCGGCGAATTATCCCTCCGAGACGCTGACGGTGGATCCTCGCCACGTGAAGCCCGATCCGAAGGCGATCCGGCGCATCCTGCGCGAAAAGACGATTCTCGGAAAAGTGTATCGCAGCGGGGTGCGCGAGAAGCTCTGGGACGGCCCATTTGAACATCCGGTTTCGAGCATCCCCACTTCGGAGTTCGGAATCCGTCGCGTCTACAATGGCCAGATGCAGAGCTACCACCAGGGCAAGGACTATCGCGCGGCCATCGGAACGCCGGTACTGGCTTCAGGCGCCGGAAGGGTGGCGTTCGCGGATGATTTGTACATGACCGGAAACACCGTGATCCTCGATCATGGCCTCGGGCTATTCACGATTTATGCGCACCTCAGCGCGCTCCAGGTGAAGGAAGGAAAGCTCGTGCCTCGCGGTGCGCTGCTCGGCCTTTCGGGAATGACCGGAAGAGCAAGCGGTCCGCATCTTCATTTTGGCGTGAACCTGAACCGACTCAAGGTGGATCCGAACGACCTGCTGCGCGTGGCGCGGTAGACGCGGATTTTAGTTGATCCAGGAGCCTGTCCAGCTCCACCAGTTCCTTCCGGTCCGAGCTGGGATCAAGGATGCCTCGTTGCACGCGCTCTTGAATGACACTGGCGAACTCCTGGATTCGTCGAGATTCGTCGGCCATTTCGCGGAGCCGCTCGAGCAGGGCAGTGCGCGATTTTTCCGGAGATATGAAGTTCAACACCACTTCAGTCGAAAACTGAAGGGCGTTGGAAGACCTCGAAAATTCGAATCTGAAGATTTTCGTGGTGCCGGTGGCATCTTCCGTCAGGCGAACCTCCAGGGGCGAGCCTCGCAGATCGATGGTCGTCGAGGGTGGCGCATGGATCGCCGCCAGCATCAGCTCCGCAAGTGATTTCAGCTTTGCAGAGAGCTCGGCAAGCTGTGGAGTGCGCAAACGGATCTCTTCGATGTCACCTTCGCTGGCGCCGCCCCGAATCAGCCTGCGCAGGCGGACCAGCAGGTCTTGCCGGTAGGTCGCCACCTCTTCGAAGCTCATGTACTCCCGATACGTTCGGTCCACGTCGAAGATGCTCGGCCTGAACGGAGAGGTCGACGAGTTGATGTAGTTTCCATGCATCCAGCGCAGGGGCTTTCCTGAGCTCCGCAGGTGTTCGTAGTATGCATGCTGGAGCTCATGGCGAAGTGCGAGCGACCCGGAGATTCCGTTGGTGATGGATGAGCTCGGCGCGTAGAGCCGCGGCTTCCTGGACGACAGGAATTTGCTGGAGCCCTTCCTGAATCCCGCTTCGAATCCTCGGCGGATGGCGGTTTCAGGATCGTAGACGAGTTCACCGCGGGAGACGAGCCGGTCGAGCCCCCTCGCCAGCCGATTCAGGCTCGAGTCATCGCCGTGCTCAATCACGATCTCCAGGGCCTCCGTGGCGAGAAGGTCGCCTTCGTTCCGAGATCGAGTTCGAACCCGATGAGCCACGCCGTTGGATTCGAGGAGCCCTGATGCGGCACGAACGTGCCGGAGGAGCAGCTCGTGCTCAGTCTTCGATGTGCCTTCGCGGAGCTCGCGAGTGGTGCGTTCAAATTCTGCTTCCAGCTCCTGCCGCTTGCTGGGCGAGAGGGGGGCTCGGCGACGCCCAGTGATCTCGAGTTCCTGCGAGATTCGAGTGGCCCGCCATTGCCGAAGAGGATCGGCCGTCTCCAGCCAGTCCTCGATTTCGGTCTTGTCGGGTGCAAGGTGCGGGAGGGTGATCCGATCGATCAGCGCCCCGAAGCGGTTTCCGCAATTCTTGATGAGACCCGCGTGTGCCTGCCCGAATCCAGGCACCCAAGTGGCTGCCAGGAGCTTGAGCGTCAGTGGAATGGCGAAAGAAGCACGGCCTCGCACATCGATCGGATCGGGCCTTTGGTCCATCGACTTGAGAGCATGCAGCCGGAAAGTGGCTTTTCGATCATCGCTCGAATCGGTATCCCGCTCCGCGAACTGTCAGGAAGTGCGTCGGATTTTCGGGGTCGGATTCAAAGAGCTTTCGAAGCCGGCTGAGAAACAGGTCTACGGTTCGAGTCTTCGGGAGGAGCGAAAACCCCCAGACCTCCTTCAGGAGCTGCTCGCGCGAGACAATGGATCCATCGGCCTGGATCAGATGCTGCGCCAGCTTGAACTCGAGCGGTGTCAGCTCGACCCAGCCCTTCGGGCCATGAATCCGAAGCCGCCTCTCATCGATCCTCCACAATCTGGTCTTCGTCGTCGAGGTGTCGACATCCTGAATCGGCTCAGGAAGATGTCGTCGCGCCAGCGCCGCGATCCGGGCATGAAACTCCTGCCAGGCGAAAGGTTTCGGCAGATAATCATCCGCGCCGGTTTCGAGTCCTTCCACCCGGTCCGGCATCTCGCCTGCCGCAGAAAGCACCAGGATCATTCCCTGGTAACCGCCGCGCCGAAGCTCGGCGCAAAGCGTGAGTCCTTCGCCGTCCGGAAGGCGCCGATCCAGCAGCAGGAGTTCAGGCAGCTCGCGTTCGAGTTCAGTGCGAGCTCGAGCAAGAGTGGAAGCGGTCGTGACGGGAATGTCCAGTTTCTTGAGCGCAGCCGCGATGGCAATGGAGAGGTTTCGGTCATCCTCGACCAGCAGTGCCGACTTGAAAATCGGGTCCACCGAGTTGCCAGAGCTCATGACCTGGGGATCTTTCCGGAGACCGTGATGGTGGCGCCATGTCCGATGCCTGCGCTCGAGGCGCTGATCCGCCAGCCCATGGAGCGCGCAACGGTTACACAGAGATGGAGGCCGAGGCCGCTGCCTGGAATGGCATAGGGCGCCCCATGCGGAGCGCGATGAAATCTCTGGAAGATCCGGCGCGACTGATCCGCTGGAAACCCCCGGCCTTCATCCTCGACCGAGATGGACCAGAGCCCGCCATTGCTTCCGGAGATGATCCGAACCCGGGGTTTGTCGGTTGCGAACTTCCGAGCGTTATCCATGAGGTTGCTGAAAATCAGCTCCATCTTCTGCTCGTCGCCGAGAATCGTGAGGTCCAGTGCATCTCCCTCCATGGACAGCTCTGCATCAGTGCCGAGGATCTCT
>JBIIXZ010000237.1:0-3909 GCA_044347055.1 Bdellovibrionia bacterium
GAGATCGGTGCAGGGGCCTTCAGTTGGAACCAGCTCACGAGCGTCGTGATCCCGGACTCCGTTACTACGATCGGTGAATATGCCTTCAGTTGGAACCAGCTCACGAGCGTCGTGATTCCGGACTCCGTTACTACGATCGGTAACTGGGCCTTCGCGTCTAACAAGCTCACGAGCGTCGTGATTCCGGACTCCGTTACCGAGATCGGTTATGAGGCCTTCAGTGACAACTGCCTGACCTCCGACCGGGTCTCGATTCCGAAGCATTTGGAGAGCGACACTCTCAAAATCTTTGGACGGTGGTCCGACCAGTCGAACTGCCAGTAAGCGCTGGCTTCACAAGACTGAGAAGAGGGGGAAGGCCGCAACGCCTTTCCCCTCGTCATTTGGCGTGCTCGTGCCTAGCCTCGCTCCGAATCGTGTACAGGACCTGAAGAAGAAGGGCCTTGAGCAACTGCTCAGGTGGGATGCTCGGACGGTCCGCCTTCGCGTAGATTGCGTCAAAATCGGGCGGACCCCTGAGGCAGGCCCCCGGTTGCCTGATAATAACTGCATCTTGTAAAAAAACAAAACACCATTATGATAATAACAAGATGCCTCACTCGCGCCGCCGACATCTTTCCTCTCTGCTCCAGAAGACCGCCCGGTTCTCGCCACTCATTGGGCTTTTCGGCCACCGTCAGGTGGGAAAGACCCACCTCGCCCAGGAGATTTCAGAAGCGGGAGGAGGTGCCTATGTGACGCTCGACAGCCGGCTGGAGCTCGACGTGGCGGAGCGGGACCCGGAGGGCTTCCTGAGGCGTCATCACCGGGGAGGAATCAACACCCTCGATGAGTGCCAGCTTTCGCCGGCGCTCTTTCCTGCACTGAAGGACTGGGTCAGAGTCCACCCTCGCCCAGGCCAGTTTCTACTGACCGGGTCCGTACGCTTCAGCAGTCGCCGCCAGATTCGAGAGTCTCTCGCCGGACGCCTCGTCTCATGGGAGCTCCTACCGATGGACCTTTCAGAGTCGCACGGGCAGCCCTTGCCAGACGTTATTCCGCGACTACTCTCGCCAAAGCCTCTGACGATGGATCTCCAGTCTGCTCGATATGCCACCGCCGCGGCGTTCGAGCAGGCCATGCAGCAGGGCGGCCTGCCCGGGATTTTTTCAGTGAGAAGCGCCGCGGTGCGCGCCCAGCGATTTGAGACGATCCTCGACGCCGTTCTGGCTCGAGACCTTCGGCTCCTTCTCCAAACCTCGCTTGGCTACCCCCAATTGAGATCGCTGCTCGAGGCCCTCGCGCTGAGGCAGGGCCTGCCGCTCGAATACGCCGAGCTTTCGCGCCGTTGCCGAATCTCTGTTCCCACGCTCAAGAAACTGATCAGCGCCTTTGAATCCATGTTCCTGATCCGCCAGGTGCCGACGATCGGAACCGACAAGAAGCCGGTCATTTTTTTTGAAGACCAGGGCGAGGCCACTCACCTTCACGAGAATCGCATTCCAGCCCTCGAGCGGCTCACGGCGTTTCTTTACTCCCAGCTCAGGGCACAGATCCACTATCGCCCCGAGCTCGCGATTCGCCTCTTTCAGTTTCGGAATCGCGGCGGGGCGCTGGTCCCCCTCTGCTTTCGTCAGGAAAAGCGTGTTTTGGGCATCATTCCTTTTCTGGAAGAGAATCCCTCCCCCACTCTGTTGCCCGCCGCCCGGAGCTTCCTGCAGAAGTTTCGAGACGCTCGCGTCGTCTTTACCGGACCGCATGCACGCGATCGGATGATCCAGGACTCCATTCGAGTCGTCCATTTCAACCAGCTGCTTTGAGGGCACGGCACTGCTCTGGCCCGCTGAAAGCTGCCCTCGCAGCTTGGGAGCGTGGTCGAGGCGCGCGGAGCCTGTCACGAGAAAGGAGTGGGGATGAATGAACTGATGTAGCGGTCGACTAGTAGAGGAGACATGACTCCATTTTACTCGCGAGCAAAGTGGAGTTAGATCAAGGTTCGCGGCGTCCCCTCTGAACTGCTGCGCGAGGATCACTTTCTTGCAGGTTCACCCGCAAACCAGATCCAGTCGGCAAGACGGCCGTACTTCGAATCCACCACGGGTTCGGAGAGCTTGAGCTCAGGTGCGAGCTCGGCCTCGGAGTAGTCCGAAGCATCAATGAAGCGGATCGAAAGCAGCCGGCTGGCCGCGTCCCGTGCGCGAATGCGGGCAATGGCCGCATCGAAATAATCGGAGTGAAAACTGCCATTCACGAGCACTCGAAGTGCTGGAGCGCCCTTCATGAGCTCGTACGCCATCACATCATCAGTCAGGCATTGAGCCTGGAAGTAGCGGCCGACCTGCTCCGGAGTGGCATGTCCGCCCATCGCGACGTCAAATCGCTCACGGTAACCGTCGCTTCCCATCGCGAATCCCGGAGGAAGTACGGAAGGATCCAGAGCCTCGAGGCCCCCCTTCACCACCGGCGCCTTTTCGTCGCGAGCGAGATTCACCCCGCGGAGCTCGCCCGCATAGCGCACTCCCGCTTCAAGAATGGGCGCGTAACTGCGATTGCGCCCTTTGCCCATAAACCGATCCAGAAGATCCGAAACCGTGATTTCGTCCACGTTGAGGAGATTCCACGCTTCGTTGATCACGAGCTGGTCGCGGCGGTTCAGGAACTCCCAGCCGAGCACCCAGCGTCCGATGGCGGCCGGATTCGATTCGAGCGCTTCCGAGATGGCGCGCGCCTGCTGAAGCTGGACGACGGGCGTGTCGTGCTTTTCTCCGAGAACCAGAATCTCGACGCCGGCAAGCCCGGCGCGGACCTCGGCATCGGTCAGGAATGCCTGACGAGAAACATCAAAGACTCGACCGTCCCACACTCCTGCCGCCTCAGCAGCGGCTCCAAACAGGACACTGCCGATGACCAGAAGCACTCCAAAAAATTGACGTTTCATGCCCCCGAAATACCGCATTGCATTAAAGTGAGCCACTCCATTCTGCTCGTTGCTCCCGCACCCCGAGTGTGCCAAAAATGGCTTTCCAACCAAGGATTTGAACCATGAAAACGATGACCGAGTTTTCCGCCTTCACCCTCCGCGACGCCCACAGCAAGGCGCGCGAAATCCACGCTGCCCTCCAGACCGAAGGCAAGCCCGCCGAGGAACTCGAGCAGGCGAAAAAAGAAACCTTGAACGCGTACCTCACCGAGAAGTTCAAGCTCGAGGGAGAGAAGCTCGAGCTCTTTCTCAAGGCTCTCGAAGTCGCTGAAGCCAAGCCTCGCGAACTCGAGAACCTCAAGCGCGTGGTGGTGTACACGATTGCCGAAGGCGAGAAGGTGCCTGGAAACGTCATTCAGCGCGAGTCGCACGCCTTTGGCGCGGAATACCTCGCATCTCTTCGTCCGCAAAAACAGGACCGACGCGAATCCGGAAGCAAGCATGCGAAGGGCAAAGGCAAGGGACGCGGCAAGCGCCGCGGAGATCTCAAGGGCAAGCGTCCGGACGGCGGCGAAGAACGCCGTGGCACGCAGCCTCGTGATGGCGAAGGCGGTGGTCGCGGCCCGCGCCGCGATGGTGCCGGCGGCCCGCGCCGCGATGGTGCCGGCGGCCCGCGCCGCGATGCCAACGGCCAGCGCCCTACCGGTGCACCCGGCCAGCGCCCCGAGGGCGGCAACGGACGCCGTGATGGTCGCCCAGGTCGCGGCCCGCGCCGCGATGGTGCCGGCGGCCCGCGCCGCGACGGAACCGGCGGCCCGCGGGCTCCTCGTCAGGATCTTCCACCCGGACATCTTCCGGTCGATCAGGCTGCCAAGGTCATGAAGTCGACCGGCATCCGCCCGGTCGAAAAACCGGCTCAGGCTCCTGCACCCAAAACCGATTCTGGCAACTCAGTGGTTTAGCCTCCACTCCGTTGGGCCGGTCCTTCGAAAGCGGGGCCGGCCTTTTTT
>JBIIXZ010000239.1:0-3897 GCA_044347055.1 Bdellovibrionia bacterium
ACGAGAGTTTGCTGAATGAGTCGCGAGATGAGCCTCGGAACGGACGTTCCGAGGCGCTTGCGAAGAGGTGGAGGAAGGAGCGGAGCAAGAACCCGGTACAGCTGGATTCCTGCGCGTTCGGCCGAGCGAGGTTCGCTGCGGTCTCCGATCAGCAGCGAGGGCCGTGCGATGACGATCCGCGGAATCGACAACGAAAGCACGGGCAAAAGCACTGCCCTGGCGTTCGAAAACGACGCCACCACCCGCTTTGAGCGACGCAATTGCACGCGCTGGGGGTGTGTGACCGGTATACCTATCAGGAGAGAACGTTTTGCGGCGAGACGGCTGCTGGCGCCAAGAGGGCCACGATCCAGCACTTCAGGACAAGCGGCGGCTCGGTCTCGCAGGAGACCATCAGCGAGCAGGATTGGAACCACCTTCGAGGGAATCTGCTGAGATTTCGAGCTCGCTACGCGGAGTCCTTCGGTCTGAGATTCGAGCTGTTGAGTGTGCTTCGTGAAGGGCAATCCGGTGTCCTGAAGACAACGTCAGTCCTGCCGTGATCGCCCCACCACAGTCGTCGCACCGTCTCGCGTCCCCAGACCTCATCAATGCTCCTGAACACTGTGCCGGGCGGCAAAGGCTCATACTCCTGCGCGATCGAGTAGCGTCCGAAATGATGGGTGTAGGTGTTGAGCAGAATCTGAGGCAGCGGAAATCCCGGATGATTCTGGGCGTGGGTGGCAGCGTGGGCTGTGCGTCCTGTCCGCTCGGACTGAGAATGACCCGAGGATCTTTCTCCAACTCGCGAAGGATCGGCTTCTCCCAGCCAAGTGCCATCCAGATGTCATTGTTGAAAAAGGCGAGGATGTCATGGCTCGCGGGATACGACTGGTTGTGTTCGTTGCGGACGTAGACGACTTTCTGCGTGTCGCTTCGTGCCCTGCGCGAGCTCGCGGAAGAACGCCTAGCATTTCGGCGTTGTCTTACCAGCTCGAGAGTTTCGTCAATTCATGCGTCGCAAGTTTCCGGATGACCTCAAGCTCCTCTTCGTTGAAGATTACCTCGATGAACTGCCCCCGTTGTTTCATTTCTCAGCGCCGATCGAACCGCGGCACAGGACCGGCCTTGGCGTGGAGCTGCCCGAAGTGCCGGGGCAAGGCTGTTGATGGAAACCGGGCTTCTCTAGTGATCGGTCGGCCAATGAACACCCGACTTTGGGAGCTTGCCGCCTCTGCGTCGCCTCGCCTCGACCTACGCTGCCCCCGCTGCAATCGGTGCATGAGTCCGGTGCGCCTGATGACGACCGGAGGGGCAGTCGAGGTGGATGTCTGCGCCGAGTGCCATTGCATCTGGTTTGATCACGCCGAGGCCGAAAAGCTGTCATTACAGTCTGAAAAGATGAACGAAGCGGCACGGAAGGGCGAGCCCACGACGAATCCGGCGTTCGCGGAGGTCATCTCCTTGTCAGACGATCCGATGGCGACGCTTCAGGCTATCGTCGGGCTTCCGGTCGTGGGGAAAGGGTTTTCCTGGAGTCGAGCGGTGGTTTTTCTGGCGCTCTTCATCGCGGTGCTGAGTTTCATGGTCATGGGCCGTCTTTCCTGGGTCGCTTCAAAGCTGGGGTTTGTACCGGGCGACAGCCTTTCGGGGCACGGGTTGTCTTGGATCACCTCTGCATTTCTTCATGGCAGTCCAGCGCACTTGTTTGGAAATCTTTACGCCTTGGTCGTCTTCGGGCCCGAGGTCGAGGAGTACATCGGCACGGATCTTTTCCTGGTTTTCTTCTTCGTGGCGGCGGCTACAGGAAATCTTTTCGTCTGGCTCCTGGATCCGACTCGAGATTTTCCGCATCTCGGGGCGAGTGGAGCCATTTTCGCGCTGATGACGTTCTATTGTTTCAAATTCCCGAATCACCAGATCTCATTCGCCAAGATTTTTTTCTACAAGGGCGCTCAGCTGGTCCGAATACGATTCTCGGTCTGGATCTTCTTTCTGGTTTATGCCGTTTTCCAGACGCTCTCGGCAGTGGTGGACTACGGAATAGGAAATTTCTCGGTCTCGCATTTCAGCCATCTGGGCGGAGCCATCGCCGGTTTGGTGTTTCTGGCGTGGTATCGTCCCGAGCGGGAAGCGTCCCGACGGAAGTGAGCGTCATCAATGGAGTCAGGGGTTCTGTAATTGTATTGCGGTGCGTTAACTCCCCTGATAGTCCCTGTTTCACCTTCAGGAGTGCTTTCATGATGTCCCCCGTTCGTGGCCAGTTGGGCTTTGGCGAGCTTTCGCTGTCGCAGGAGTTGATTCAAACGCTCGCGGACCTGGGGTTTGCGGCGCCGACGCCTGTTCAGGCGCAGGCGATTCCGGTGCTCCTGACCGGACGCGACCTCATCGCGCAGTCGCAGACCGGAAGCGGAAAGACGGCAGCGTTCACCCTGCCGATTCTGGAAAAGCTCGATGTCGAGCGACGCGACGTGCAGGCGCTCGTGCTTTGCCCGACGCGTGAGCTCTGTGCCCAGGTGGCTCGCGAAATTCGCAAGCTGGGTCGGCGCATGCCGGGTCTCCAGGTGCTCGTGCTCTCTGGGGGGGCGCCGATGGGCCCGCAGTTCGGTTCGCTCGAGCGCGGAGTGCATCTCGTCGTGGGAACTCCCGGCCGAGTCCTGGATCATCTGCAGCGTGAATCACTCGACCTTCGGCGAGTGAGGACTGTCGTTCTCGATGAGGCCGACCGGATGCTGGAGATGGGCTTCCAGGAGGACATGGAAAAGATCCTGGGACGTGTTCCGGAGAAGCGCCAGACGGTGCTTTTTTCGGCGACTTTTCCGAAGCAGATCGAGACGCTCAGTCGCGCCTACCAGCGCAGTCCTTCGCGCGTGACCATTGAATCGAAAACCACCACGGTGGAGTCGATCCGTCAGGTCGCTTATCAGGTGGAGGGCGATCGTCGCCTGAAGGCTCTGCTCTGGGTCATCCAGCAGCACCAGCCCGAATCGCTGATCGTTTTCTGCAATTTCAAGCAAAGCGTGGTCGATCTTGCAAAGGCGTTGTCGGCGGGTGGACTGAGCGTGGGCGCGCTGCACGGCGACCTCGAGCAGTTCGATCGCGACCGCGTGATGGCCAAGTTTCGGAACCGCAGCACGAAGATCCTGGTCGCTACGGACGTTGCCGCCCGTGGCATCGATGTCGAGAATCTCGATCTCGTGGTGAATTTTGAATTGCCATCGCAGCCCGAAATTTATGTTCACCGAGTGGGAAGGACCGGACGTGCCGGCCAGAAGGGGCGCGCCGTCTCGTTTCACTCCTCGCGCGAGAGCGTGAAGATCCAGGCGATTGAAAGCTACGCTGGCGTCCAGATCGAGAAAAAGACGCTTCCTGCGCTGGATTCGTTGGATGCCGACCGACTGCAGGGCAGCATCGATGGTGAAGCCGCGATGCGCACGCTCGTCATTGGTGGTGGTCGAAAGGAGAAGATGCGCCCGGGCGACATTCTCGGCGCCTTGACAGGCGAGGCGGGGGGCCTGGATGCCGCGGATGTCGGCAAGATCGAGATCCATGATCACTTCAGCTATGTCGCGGTTTCGGCGCGCGTGGCGGAGAAGGCCTTGTATCGGCTTCGTGATGGGCGGATCAAGGGGCGGAAATTCCGGGTCGATCCGGTTCGCTGAGCGTCTCGATGGCACTGTCCAACTTTTAGACAGTCCTGACAATCATTCGCAGTCCAAGGTCTTGAAACCTCTCTGGAACGGGCACTGGGTGTGGCATCAGCCTTGCGATGACCGCTCCTCATGAGCACAGCATTGTCGCGTTTTTTGCTTCTCGCGGTCCTGTCTTCTGCGGGGATTTTCTCCGGAACTGCAGACGCCCACCAGTTCCAGGTGGTGAATGGTTCCACCGCCTATTTCAAGTTCAACTCCAGACGCG